>CAIWNX010000221.1 GCA_903914175.1 uncultured beta proteobacterium
GACATATCAGCGTTGACCGTGATCTTTTGGCCCTGTGAGGGAACCTTGATGTGCTGGTACATAAATCAATTCTCCGTTGATGGCATGGCCTGCCTGTTGTTTTTGACCAACACAACGGTGAAGGAGCTGATTCACCTGGTTGAGCCGGTGCAGGGAAATTCTAGTCCTAATAAATTCAAATAAATGCGGTTTTCTGTCAACCAACGGGGAAGCAGCCCCGTTATGGAGCAGCCTCTCGAGCTCGGGAGGGAAATTTTTGACATAACGTTATCTCAAGGAAATTAAACATGAACAAACTTCTCGCCGCTCTGGTTGCTGGTCTTTTCGCCGTTGGCGCTTACGCTGCTGATGCTGCCAAGCCTGCTGCTGCTCCCGCCGCTGCTGCTGCTCCTGCTGCTGCTGCTCCCGCCGCCAAGACTGACGCTAAGGCCGATGCCAAGGCTGCCAAGAAGGCTGCTGCTGCTGAAAAGGCTGCTGCCAAGAAGGCCGCTGCTGCTGAAAAGGCTGCTGCCAAGAAGGCCGCTGCTGGTGACAAGGCTGCCAAGAAGCCGGCTGCTGCTGCTTCCAAGTAAGCATCAATCCAGAAGCTTGCTTCTGGGTCTGATCGAAAAGCCCGCTCACGCGGGCTTTTTTTTGTCTGTGCCACCCTGATCGGGCTACCGATTGCCGCAAAATAACAGCATGAAGCAAACCGCAATCACCCTGTTGGCATGGTTCCTTGTGCAGTGCAGTCTTGTGCAAGCCCAGAACCTGCCGCAAATGGACTTACCCCGCATCAAGATCTCGGCCGGCATGCACCTGATCGACACCCAACTCGCCAGCACCGACCAACAACGCGCCACCGGACTCATGTTTCGCAAGGATATGCCGCAATCAGAAGGCATGCTGTTCATCTTTGAGCAGGCCACCCTGCAGTGTTTCTGGATGAAGAACACCCTGTTGCCACTGACCGCCGCCTTCGTTACCGACGACGGAACCATCGTCAATCTGGCCGACATGAAGCCCCAAACCACCGATTCGCACTGTTCAAACCAGCCGGTTCGCTTCGTGCTTGAAATGAATCAGGGCTGGTTCGCCAAGAAAGGTATCAAAGCCGGCAGCAAACTGGGCGGTGAGCCTTTCAAGACCCGATAAGTTCCCGCCGGACACAAAAAAGCCACCGCATGCGGTGGCTTTTTGCTGGGTGCTGCGAATCAGGCGAAGTTGGCCTGGGCAAAGCCCCAATTCACCAACTTGTCGAGGAAGGTCTCGACAAACTTGGGACGCATATTGCGGTAGTCGATATAGTAGGCGTGCTCCCACACGTCAACCGTCAGCAAGGCCTTGTCGGCAGTTGTCAATGGCGTCCCGGCGGGACCCATGTTGACGATGTCGACGGAACCGTCAGCTTTCTTCACCAGCCAGGTCCAGCCAGAGCCGAAGTTGCCGACCGCTGATTTGACGAAAGCTTCCTTGAATGCTGCGTAAGAACCCCACTTGGTGTTGATGGCAGCCGCCAGCGCGCCTGTGGGCTCGCCGCCGCCGACTGGTTTCATGCAATTCCAGAAGAAGGTGTGGTTCCAGATTTGGGCCGCGTTGTTATAAACCCCGCCGCTGGATTTCTTGATGATGTCTTCCAGAGACATATTCTCGAAATCAGTACCTTTTTGCAGGTTGTTGAGGTTCACCACGTAGGCGTTGTGGTGCTTGCCGTGGTGGTATTCCAGCGTTTCCTTCGAATAATGCGGCGCCAAGGCGTCGATCGCAAAAGGCAGGGGTGGCAGGGTATGTTCCATGGGATCCTCGTGGGTTGGATGAGCAAAGGGGCGATTGTAGAAACTTTGTTTACTTTTGGCTGGCCACTGTTAAATCAAGCTCACCCGCCGCAAGGGTTGCATGCAAAGTCTCTCCCGGTCGGGTCTGCTGAACTTGGCGAATGGTTTGTCCCGCCTCGTTGGTCAGCCAGGCGTAGCCGCGCTGCAAGACCAGCGTCGGATCAAGCAGACCCAAGCGCAGCTGCGCACGCTGCAACCGTTCCTGGGAGAGGTTCAAACCGCGCTCAAGGGCTTGCGGCAAACCAGCCTGCAGCAGCAGCAGATCGTGCCGGCGCTGTCGCAGCAACTGCTCAGTGAGCAATTGCAGACGCTGCGCGTCGGAGGCCAGCCGCATGCGCTGGCGGCCCAGCCGTGCCGACGGGCGTCCCAGACGTGAGGCAATCAGATCAAGTTGCTGCCCGTGCTGATCGAGGCGCCGGTGCGCCGTGTCCTGCAAACGGCGCGCCATCGCGTCCAGCGCGCCGAGCCAGGCATCGCGCGGTTGCGCCACCAATTCGGCCGCGGCCGTAGGCGTTGGCGCGCGCAGGTCGGCAGCAAAATCAACCAGGGTGAAGTCGGTTTCGTGCCCGACACCGCTGACCACCGGAACCGGACTTTGCACCACGGTTTGCACCAGTTGCTCGTCGTTAAAAGCCCATAAATCTTCCATCGAACCGCCGCCGCGCACCAGCAGGATGACATCGATCTTCCCCTCGCGGCTCAAACGGTAGAGACTGTCCAGCGCCGCTATCAGTTCCTGCGGCGCGCCGCTGCCCTGTACCGAGGCCGGTGCCAGCAGCACCGGGATATGCGGCACACGCCGCTGCAAGGTGCTCACAACGTCGTGCAGTGCGGCAGCACCCAGCGAGGTCACGATGCCAATACCGCGTGGCAGAACCGGCAACGCTCGCTTGCGGGCGGCATCAAACAGGCCCTGTGCTTCCAGTTTGGCCTTGAGTTGGAGAAACTGCTCAAACAAGGCCCCGGCCCCGGCACGGCGCATCGATTCGACGATCAATTGCAGATCGCCGCGTGCCTCGTACACACCAAGACGGCCCCGAACTTCTACCAATTCCCCATCAACCGGCAAGAACTCCAACAGACTGGCGGCGCGGCGAAACATGGCGCAACGAATTTGCCCGCTTGCGTCCTTGATCGAAAAATAGCAGTGGCCGCTGGCCGCACGCGAAAAGCCGCTGATCTCCCCGCGCACCGCGACCGGGTTGAAGCGAGCCTCCAAGGCATCGGCGATGGCTCGGCACAAGGCGCCGACCTGCCAGATTTTTGGCGCCGGCGTTTCAGCCTGGTTGGTCATTGCCATCCGTCGAATTCAATCGCTTGGACGATCCGAAACCATGGATGTTCCACAACGATCAGCACTTGCGGCAAATCCAGCGAACGCCCCAGAGACCCTGATGTTGTGTTGCAAGTCATTGATTTCATGTGATATTGTGCCGCCTATTTTGTCATCAAAGTGTCAAAGGCCACGGCCCATGCGACCCGCCGGCCGTTCGAGATCAGGTTCTTCACAAACTTATCCACAGATTTTGTGAGTTAAGCCGAACCGCACAAACGCTGACAATGCGCTGCCGCGCGCCCACCGCAAAATATGGGCAGGTGCGACATAATCGCGATGCCTTTCATGTGCACGGAGATTTCATTTGTTTTCAATCATACAAGCGGCGGGCTGGCCAATCTGGCCACTCATGGCCTGCTCGGTCCTGGCCTTGGCACTGGTCATCGAACGCTTTGTCAGCCTCAAGACGGCAAAAATAGCCCCACCCCGATTGCTCGATGAGGTGTTGAATGTCTCACGCTCGGCAGTTCCAGCGCCGGCAGTGGTCGCCCAACTGGCGCAAAACTCGGCGCTCGGCGAGGTGCTGGCAAGCGGTCTGCGCGCGCTCAACCACAACCCGCGCTGCAGTGAAAGCGACCTTCGATCAGCCATGGAAGGCACCGGCCGCATGGTGGCGCACCGGCTTGAGCGCTACCTCGCCGCCCTGGCCACCATCGCCTCGGCAGCGCCACTGATGGGTTTGTTTGGCACCGTGGTCGGCATGATCGAGATCTTCGGCTCGCAAAGCCCGACAGGCGGCGCCACCGGCGGCAACCCAGCGCAATTGGCGCACGGCATCTCGGTTGCCCTCTACAACACGGCGTTTGGCCTGATCATTGCCATTCCATCACTGATTTTCTGGCGTTACTTTCGGGCCCGTGTTGACGCTTACCTGCTGACGCTGGAACTCGCCTCGGAATCCTTGGCACGCCATCTCAACACGCTGCGAAAATAGCACCTATGAACTTTCGATCCCGTACCCGCGAAGAACCGGAAATCAACCTGATTCCGTTCATCGACGTGCTGCTGGTCGTGCTGATCTTTCTGATGCTGTCGACCACCTACAGCAAGTTCACCGAACTGCAACTGCGCCTACCGGTGGCCGATGCCAACGCGCAACGCGACTACCCGAAGGAAGTGATCGTCAGTGTCAGCAGCGATGGCGCCTACTCGGTCAACCGGGTCCCGATACGGGAGCGCGGCGCCGATGCGCTGGCAAGCGCCATGCTCGAAGGCGCGAAGGCCGGCAAGGATTCCGTGGTGATCATCAGCGCCGACGCGCATGCCACGCACCAGGCCGTGATCACGGTGATGGAGGCAGCGCGGCGCGCCGGGCTGATTCAAATCACGTTTGCCACCCAGTCGTCGGCGCGGGCCGGCACCAAGTAGCACATGAACAGCGCCCGGCAGCGGTTCACGTTGCAGCGCTGGATCATTCATGGCTGGTCGCAGCGCGGATTGAGCTGCTGGCTGTTGTGGCCTTTTTCCCTCGTGTTCGGCCTGCTGGCGGCACTGCGGCGCAGTCTGTACCGTCTTGGTTTGCTTCATAGCGGACGGGTACCGGTTCCGGTAATCGTGGTCGGAAATGTCGTGGCTGGTGGATCCGGCAAAACCCCCGTCGTCATCGCTCTGGTACGCCACCTGCAGTCGCGCGGCCTGCAGGTGGGTGTGATCTCACGCGGCCACGGCCGCCAGGCGCGAGACTGTCGCGAAGTGCGCTCTGACAGCGCCGCATCAGACGTCGGCGACGAACCAGCCCTGATCCGGCTTGTGACAACAGCGCCGGTCTTTGTAGCCCCCCAGCGCCTACAGGCAGCGCAGTCGCTCCTGGTGCACCATCCCGACACCCAGATCATCATCAGTGACGATGGCTTGCAGCACTTAGGTCTGCAGCGTGATCTGGAAATCTGCGTCTTTGACGATCGCGGCGTCGGCAACGGCTGCCTGCTGCCGGCGGGCCCTTTGCGCGAGCGCTGGCCACGTGCTGCCGACTGGGTGCTGCACAGCGGCGCTCAACCCGCTTTCGCCGGCTTCAAAGCACAACGGCTGCTGGCCACGCATGCGCTGCGCGCTGACCATAGCCAGGTGCCATTGCAGCAGTTGACACAGGCAGCTGGCAAACCCCTGCTGGCCGTTGCCGCCATCGCCAAGCCGGAAGACTTCTTTGACATGCTGCGCGCACAGGGGCTGGTCCTGGCCCGCACGCTTGCCCTGCCCGACCACCATGACTTCTCTGACTGGATCGCGCAGGATCACAAGGAATTTACCGTTCTTTGCACTGAAAAGGACGCCGTCAAACTCTGGCGCAAACAGCCCGATGCCTTGGCCGTCCCCCTGCTTGTCACGCTCGATCCCGGTTTCCTGGCCCAACTCGACGCGCGACTGGCAAGCTTGCTTGCGAGCCCGTCGCCGCCAACGCTATCATCTGACCATGGACACACGACTTCTTGAACTACTGGTATGCCCTGTCACCAAAGGGCCCCTCGAATACAACCGCGAAAAACAGGAACTCAGTTCGCGCAGCGCGCGCCTGGCCTACCCGGTGCGCGACGGCATCCCGATCCTGCTGGAAAACGAAGCCCGCACCCTGAGCGACGAGGAACTCGGTCTTTGACTTTTACCGTTCTCATCCCGGCCCGGCTGGCCTCCACCCGCCTGCCCAATAAGCCGCTGGCCGACATCGGCGGCCTGCCCATGGTGGTTCGGGTGGCCCGACGCGTCTTGACGCTCTCAACACCGTCGAACCCGGTCCGGGTCGTGGTGGCGGCAGACAGCCCGGCGATCATCACGGCCTGCCAGGCGCACGGCGTTGAGTCCATACTGACCCGCCAGGATCACCCTTCGGGCAGTGACCGCCTGGCCGAAGCCTGCGAATTGCTGGGCCTGGCTGACGAAGAAATCGTCATCAACGTTCAAGGCGACGAACCCCTGATCGATCCGGCACTGGTGGGCACACTGGCACAACTGCTCGCTGAGCGCCCACAGGCCAGCATGAGCACGGCAGCCCATGTCATCCAGGACCCGGCCGAATTCACCAATCCCAATGTGGTGAAAGTGGTGCTTGATGCCCACGGCATGGCGCTCTACTTCAGCCGCGCCCCGATCCCGCACTGGCGCGACCAAAGCGACCGCCTGCCAGATCCGGCACCCCTGCGCCATATTGGCATTTACGGCTACCGCGTCGGTTTTCTACGTCAATTCCCAGCGCTGGCGCAGGCACCGATGGAGATCACGGAAGCGCTCGAGCAATTGCGCGCCCTCTGGCATGGCCACCGCATTGCCGTTCATATTGCGGCGCAGGCGCCCGGTCCTGGCGTTGACACGCCGCAAGATCTGGAACGGGTGCGCCGACTGTTCGAGGGTGACAAGCCGCCCGTGTAAGCCAAAGCACGATTTGAGCGTGCTATTCTTGCCCCGATTGAGGCAACCCATGCTGCCGTGTGGCAGGGTTTGGGATGCCAACTGATTTCCATACTATTCCTAAGGACCACTATGAAACTCATTCTGTTGGGAGCACCCGGCGCCGGCAAGGGCACGCAAGCCACCTTCCTCTGCCAAAAATATGGGATCCCGCAAATCTCCACGGGTGACATGTTGCGTGCCGCCGTCAAGGCCGGTACCCCACTGGGCGTTCAAGCCAAGAAAATCATGGACTCGGGTGGCCTCGTCAGCGACGACCTGATCATCAACCTGGTCAAGGAGCGCATCACCCAGCCCGATTGCGCCGCCGGCTTCCTGTTTGACGGCTTTCCGCGCACCATTCCGCAGGCCGACGCCATGAAGGCTGCGGGCGTCAAGCTCGACTACGTGCTGGAAATCGACGTACCGTTTGACGCCATCATCGAACGCATGAGCGGACGGCGCTCGCACGCGGCGTCCGGTCGCACCTACCACGTCAAATTCAATCCGCCGAAGGTTGCGGGTGTGGACGACATCACCGGCGAGCCCTTGATTCAGCGTGAGGATGACAAGGAAGAAACCGTCAAGAAGCGCCTCGATGTCTACAGCGCCCAGACGCGTCCGTTGGTGGCCTATTACGACAGCTGGGCCAAGGCTGACCCATCGCGCGCGCCCAAGTACCGCGCCATCAGCGGCACCGGCGGCGTTGACGAAATCACGGCCAGGGCCTTCGCCGCGCTGGCCAACTGAATCAGCCCAGCAAGGCCAGCATCAGGGCGATTCTGGCTTTCACCGGCGACAAACCCTGCGAGTCGGGGAACGCGGCGCCCGTGCGCGCCAGCACCCGACCGCTGCCGCAGCGCGTAGCCAGCACCACCTTGACACCCGCTGCCTGCGCCCGAAGTAAAGCGACTTGCAGGTCCTGATGCACGGTTCCGTTCCCAGTGGCGGCGACGACCAGCCCCTGCAACGGCCTTGTCTCCTGCCGCCCGGCAAACCGCTCGTTCGGATTGGCTGCTCCGACCAAAGCGTCCACCACGGCTCCGTCTGCCCCGGCGTAGTTCATCACAATCTCGACGCGCGGCCATTGCCGCGCCCGGCGCACTTTTCCAAGTGCATCCGGTAACGCATCGGAGGCTGGAACTGGCCAGCTACGCACCAGACGAACCCGGCCCTCTTCGACGTATCCAACCGGACTGGCGTCGCCCGAATTGAAAGCGTCAAGCCGGTAAGGATGCACCTTTTGCACCTCGACTGCGCCGTGAATGGTGCCAGCACAAACCACCAACACACCACGGGCGCCGGGTGTACCAGCCACAACCAGCGCATCAAGCAGGTTCTGTGGGCCATCGGGTGCAGCACTCGATGCCGGCCGCATGGCGCAGGTCAGTACCACGGGTTTGGCCGCAAGCAGCGCCGGCGGCATTGCCGCATGCAGGAAATACGCCGTCTCTTCCAGGGTATCGGTACCGTGTGTGATGACAAGGCCCTTCACCTGGGCCTGTGACAAGTGGAACTCAAGCCGCTGCGCCAAGGCCTGCCAGACCGAAAAACTCATGTCCTTGCTATCAACCTGCGCCACCTGTTCGGCGCGCAGCGCGCGCTCACCTAGAACGTCCGTGAGCCCCGGAACCGCCTCCAATAACTGGGATACGCCAAGCTGTGCTGCGGTGTAACCCAGGTTATCGGAAGCACTCGCTGCCATGCCGGCGATGGTGCCACCGGTACCCAAAACAACAAGTTCTTCGGAATTATTTTCAGTTTCCACTTGCAATCTTTCAAAAGCTGGTTAAAAATACAGTTACTGGATATCAACACAGTGTTACGAACAACCCGCAAGATCCAGTCACCTTGAAGGAGTCGCCATGCTTGAAAGCCCCAAACTGACAGCCCGCCAGCAACAGATTCTGGACCTGATTCAAAGCGCCATCGCCCGCACCGGTGCGCCACCCACACGCGCCGAGATTGCCACAGAGCTGGGCTTCAAATCTGCCAACGCCGCTGAAGAACACCTGCAGGCGCTGGCGCGCAAGGGCGTGATTGAGCTGGTCAGCGGCACGTCGCGTGGCATTCGTCTCAAGAGCGAGGCGCTGCGCTCGATCAACGAGTCACGCAACAAGCAATACTCCTTCCAGTTGCCCAGTTTGGCACAGTTGGCCTTGCCGCTGATCGGAAGGGTCGCAGCCGGCTCCCCGATTCTCGCGCAAGAGCACATCGACCAGACCTATTACCTCGAAAGCAGCCTGTTCCAGCGCAAGCCTGACTACCTGTTGAAGGTGCGTGGCATGTCGATGCGCGACGCCGGCATCATGGATGGCGATCTGTTGGCCGTGCAATCAACCAAAGACGCCAAGAACGGGCAGATCGTCGTGGCGCGCCTGGGCGATGAAGTAACCGTGAAACGTTTCCGTCGCAACAAGAACCTGATTGAGCTGCACCCCGAAAACCCGGACTACCAAACCATCGTGGTGGAGCCCGGCGAACCCTTTGAAATTGAAGGCCTGGCTGTCGGTTTGATCCGCAACACCATGCTGATGTAGACAAACCCCCGCTTCTGAAGAAAGACCTCCCATGAGCACCGCGCTGATTGTTGTTTCCGCCGTTCTGACCCCACTGCAAGGCCTGTGGCATTGGCTCATGCCGATCGCGCCGGGTCATTGCGCGCCCTCAGGCAAAGTCTGGCACGGCGCGCTGTCTGCTCAGCCCTCCAACGCCAGCAGAGCTTGTTTCAGCGGGATTGAACGGAGAAATTTATCGGCGATTTCGACCAAAACCCTGCGTGTCGTGCGCATCCTGGAGGCCGATCAAGCGCCGGCCCAAGCTGGGCGGCTGCGAATCTCGGGGCGCATGGCCGATGTCTGCGCCGAACTCGATCGACTGGCGGCTCGGGAATCCAGCCTGCACTGATCAATATTCGTTATCGCGCGTCTGCCCGGCTGGTTCCAGGCCGAGGCACAATCGCACGGTATGAATATTGTGATTTTGGATGATTACCAGGACGCAGTTCGAAAACTCGACTGCGCCGCCAAGCTAGAACCTTACCAAGCCAAGGTTTACACCAACACCGTCAAGGGCCAGGGTCAGTTATCGGTACGGCTGAAGGATGCCGATGTGATTGTGCTCATCCGCGAGCGCACCCATCTGCCACGCCAGCTGATTGAAAAACTGCCCAAGCTCAAACTGGTGGTGCAGACGGGGCGTGTCGGTTCGCATATCGATGTCAACGCCTGCACTGAGCACGGCATCGCGGTAGCCGAAGGGACCGGCTCGCCGGTTGCGCCAGCCGAACTGACATGGGCGCTCATCATGGCCGCTTCGCGCCGCCTGCCGCAGTACATCGGCAACCTCAAACACGGCGCCTGGCAGCAATCCGGTTTCAAAGCGGGCTCAATGCCGGCAAACTTTGGCATCGGCACCGTCCTCAAAGGCAAGACACTGGGCATCTGGGGCTACGGCAAGATTGGCCAGTTGATCGCGAGTTATGGCAAGGTCTTCGGCATGCGTATCCTGGTCTGGGGCCGCACCGCCTCGCGCGAGCAGGCCATTGCAGATGGATTCGCCACCGCCAGCAGTCAGGAAGAATTCTTCGCCCAATCCGACGTGCTGACGCTGCATCTACGTCTCGTCGATGAAACCCGTGGCATTGTGCGTCTGGAAGACCTGGCGCGGATGAAACCGACGGCGCTGCTGGTCAACACCTCACGCGCTGAATTGATCGAAGCCGAAGCCCTGGTCAGTGCGCTCAACCGTGGCCGTCCCGGCATGGCCGCGGTCGATGTTTTTGAAACAGAACCGATTCTGCAAGGGCATGCCTTGTTGCGGATCGAAAACTGTATTTGCACGCCGCACATTGGCTATGTCGAGCAAAACAGTTATGAGATGTACTTTGGCGCCGCCTTTGACAACGTCGTCAACTTCATCAAGGGCACTCCCACCAATATCGTCAATCCGGGCGCTTTGCAGGTCCGGCGCTAATCGGGGTTCTCGCGATGAAACCAGTATTTCAAAATCTCGGCGTTGTGGGTGCGGGCGCGATGGGTCGCGGCATCGCCCAAATTGCGGCGCAGGCCGGCAGCACCGTCTTCCTGTTTGACATGCAAGCCGATGCGATGCACAAGGCGCAGGCTGCGGTGTTTGCCCAATGGGACAAACTGTGCGAGAAAGGCCGCCTCGAGCCGGCGCAGCGCGATCTATACCAGTCGCGCCTGCGTTGTGCTGCAGCCCTGACTGAACTGCGCGATTGCGAACTTGTCGTTGAAGCCGTTGTTGAGCGACTCGATGTCAAGATCAGCTTGTTCACCGAACTCGAGAACATCGTCCAACCATCGGCGCTACTGGTCACCAACACCTCCTCGCTATCGGTAACGGCGATTGCAGCGCGATTGCAAAGGCCGGCACAATTTGCCGGCTATCACTTCTTCAATCCGGTGCCCTTGATGAAAGTGGTGGAGGTCATCGCCGGGCTCAAGACGCGCCAGAGCGTCTGCACCGACCTGGCAGACTATGCCCGCCAGATGGGGCACACGCCGGTGCAGGCGCAGGACAGCCCGGGCTTCATCGTCAATCACGCCGGACGCGGTTACGGCACCGAGGCGCTTCGCATCGTCGGTGAAGGCGTCGCCGACTTTGCCACCATTGACCGCATCCTGAAAGACCAGATCGGCTTCAAACTCGGGCCCTTCGAATTGATGGACCTGACCGCACTGGATGTCTCGCACCCGGTGATGGAGTCGATTTACCACCAGTACTTCGAAGAGCCGCGTTACCGTCCCAGCGTCATCACAGCGCAGCGCCTGGCCGGCGGCGTGATCGGCAAGAAGGTAGGCGAAGGCTTTTACCGCTACGAACAGGGCGTGCAGCAGATCGAACCCGAACCGGCTGCGCCGCAAGTGCAAGACATGCCGCCGGTCTGGGTCTCGCCGCGCGCGGCGCGCCGCTCCGAACTGCTGCTGTTGCTGAAAAATCTGGGCGCCAAAATCGAGACTGGCGCCTCGCCCTCGCCGCAAGCGCTGAGCTTTGTTGCGCCGCTGGGTTTTGACATCAGCACGGTGGCGGTGGTCGAACGCCTCGACCCGGCACGCACCATCGGCATCGACATGATGATGGACGACGCCAGCAGCAAGCGTCGCGTGCTGGCAACCAACCCGGCCACCCGCATCGACATGCGCCGTGCCGCCCATGCACTGATGGCACGTGACGGCAAAGCGGTCAGCGTGATTCGCGACAGTGGCGGCTTTGTCAGCCAGCGCGTGGTGGCCACCATCGTCAACATAGCCTGCGACATCTGCCAGCAAGGCATCTGCTCACCCGCCGACCTGGAGACCGCTGTCACGCTGGGCTTGGGCTACCCGCTGGGCCCGCTGGCAATGGGCAATCTCTACGGCCCCACCAACGTGCTCGAAGTGCTCTTCAACATGCAAACCGTGTACGGCGACCCGCGCTATCGCCCCAGCCCCTGGTTGCGCCGACGCGGCGCCATCGGTCTGAGTCTGTTGCATGAGGAAGCGTGATCCAGCGCTGCGGGCCGCCGACACCCCTGCGACAAGCCGCACGCATGCCAGGCGTCCCCGGCGCGACAATCAGCTTGTTTTCAGTCACCCACAGGACAGTTCATGATCGAACCTATTCTTACCATCGACGAACGCGAGGCGATCAACTCCGGTCGCTGGTTTTCATCTCTGTCACCCTCACTGCGGCACGATATTCTGCGATGCGCCTACGTCAAACGTTTCAAGGACGGCGAACTGATCACTGCCCGTGGCGAGCCACCGGAAGAATGGATCGCCTGTGCCCGCGGCGCAGTGCGCGTGAGTTCAACCTCGATCTCTGGCAAACAGATCACGCTGACCTATGTCGAGCCCGGCATCTGGTTTGGCGACGTCTCCTTCTTCGACGGCGACCGGCGCACGCACGATGCCTATGCACATGGCGACACCACGATTCTGTGTGTCGCCAAAGCAGATTTCCGCAAAATTCTCGCGCTGCACGCCGAACTCTACGAAGCCCTGCTGCGACTGCATGCGCGGCGCATCCGTCAGTTGTACGGATTGGTGGAAGACCTCAACACACTGCCGCTGCGCGCGCGGCTGGCCAAACAATTGCTGCACCTGGTTCGCTCTTACGGTGTACCGTCGCTGAGCGACGGCGCGGAGGTGCGCATCGGATTGCAACTGGCGCAGGAAGAACTCGCACAACTGCTCGGCGCCTCGCGCCAGCGCGTCAATCAGGAACTCAAGTCCATGGAGCGCGACGAAGTCATCCGGATCGAGCCCGGTGGTCTGGTCATTCGCAACCGCGATGCCCTGATGCGCATTATTGAAGCCGATATCTGAAACCGCAGAAAACACACAGCACCATGACCGATTTCGATCACTTCGTCGGCACCCGCCCGGTCTCCAGCGCGCAGTCCTTTGATGTTGCCGCACTGTCGGCCTGGCTCGCGCAGAAACTACCCGGCTTTGCCGGCCCCTTGACCGTCGAATCCTTCAAGGGCGGGCAATCAAATCCGACCTACAAACTCAGCACGCCGACGCAAAACTATGTCATGCGCGCCAAGCCCGGCCCGGTGGCCAAACTGCTGCCCTCGGCGCACGCGGTCGAGCGCGAATTTGCCGTCATGAGCGGCCTGCAGGGCACGGATGTGCCGGTACCGCGCATGTACTGCCTGTGTGAAGACGAATCCGTGATCGGACGCGCCTTCTACATCATGGAGTTCATGCCGGGTCGCGTACTATGGGACCAGACCCTGCCCGGCATGTCGATGCCGGAGCGCGGCGCCATCTACAACGAAATGAACCGCGTCATTGCGGCGCTGCACAAGGTCAATTTTGCCGAGCGAGGCCTTGCCAACTACGGCAAGGCCGGCAACTATTTCGAGCGCCAGATCGGTCGCTGGGGTCGGCAGTATCTGGCCTCGGCTGATGGTGCCGGCCCGATGTCGCAGCCGATCCGCGAGATGGAGCAACTCATGGAGTGGCTGCCGCAGCATATCCCGGCCATGGCGCGCGCCGAGCACATGGTCAGCATCGTGCATGGCGACTACCGGCTTGACAATCTGATGTTCCACCCAACCGAGCCGCGCGTCATCGCCGTGCTGGACTGGGAGTTATCGACGCTGGGCCATCCACTGGCCGACTTCAGCTACCACTGCATGGCCTGGCACATTCCGCCGGGCGCATTCCGCGGCATTGGCGGCCTTGACGTTGCCAGCCTGGGCATTCCGTCCGAAGAGGAATACATCCGCCTGTATTGCGCACGCACCGGCCTGGTTCAGCCCGAAGAGCTCAAGGCCGACTGGAATTTCTACCTGGCCTACAACCTGTTTCGCATCGCCGCCATTTTGCAAGGCATCTCCAAACGGGTGGAGGCCGGCACTGCGGCAAGTGCACAGGCAGCAGGCTCTGCCGACGGTGCTAAAGCGCTGGCCCAGATGGCCTGGAAATTCGCAACCAAAAGCTAACTCTTTTTCAACTGACACCCAACGGAGATCCCATGGACTTTGACTATTCCCCCAAGACCAAAGAGCTGCAGGGCAAATTGCTGGCGTTCATGGACACACACGTCTACCCCGCCGAAGGCGCCTACCACGCCGAGATTGCGGCCAACACCGCCGCCGGCAAACGCTGGACGCCGCTACAGACCATCGAATCGCTCAAGCCCAAGGCGCAGGCCGCCGGTCTGTGGAACCTGTTTCTGCCGGTCGACAGCGCTGCAGCGTCAGGCTACGACGGGGCCGGACTGACGAATCAGGAATACGCACCACTGGCTGAAATCATGGGCCGTGTCATGTGGTCAAGCGAGGTCTTCAACTGCTCGGCCCCGGGCACCGGCAACATGGAAACCATCGCCCGCTACGGCTCCGAGGAAAACAAGGCGCGCTGGCTCAAACCCCTGCTTGAAGGCAAGATCCGCTCGTCGTTTGCCATGACCGAACCCGAGGTCGCCTCCAGTGATGCCACCAACATCCAGACCCGCATCGAGCGCCAGGGCGACGACTACGTCATCAACGGCCGCAAGTGGTGGACCTCCGGCGCCGGCGATCCGCGTTGCGCCGTCTACATCACCATGGGCAAAACCAATCCTGATGCACCGCGCCATTCACAGCAAAGCATGGTGATCGTGCCAGCCAACACGCCCGGCATCACCGTGGTGCGCGCGCTCAACGTCATGGGTTACGACGACGCGCCGCATGGTCACATGGAAGTGCTGTTCGAGAACGTGCGGGTTCCCGTGACCAACATCCTGCTCGGCGAAGGCCGCGGCTTCGAGATCGCGCAAGGGCGCCTTGGCCCTGGACGCATTCACCACTGCATGCGCCTGATCGGCCTGGCCGAACGCGCGCTTGAACTGATGTGCAAGCGCGCCTCACAGCGCGTCGCCTTCGGCAAGCCGATCGCCGCGCAAACCGTGACGCAGGAGCGCATCGCTGAAGCACGCTGCAAGATCGACATGGCGCGCCTGCTCACACTCAAGGCTGCCTGGATGATGGACATGGGCGGCAACAAGTTTGCCAAGAACGAGATCGCCATGATCAAGGTCGTCGCCCCCAGCATGGCCTGCCAGGTTATCGACTGGGCCATGCAAGCACATGGCGGCGGCGGCATGTGCGACGACTTCCCGCTGGCTTACAGCTACGTCAATGCGCGCACCCTGCGCTTTGCCGACGGCCCGGATGAAGTGCACCGCAACTCGATCGCCAAAGCGGAATTGGGGAAATACGCGGTCAAGCCGTAGGCTTTGTCCACAGTGTCATCCCGTACTCGATCCGGGATCCAGTGCCACACGAAGCATGGATTGCGGGTCGAGCCCGCAATGACAAATTTGAATTGATGATCCTGGTGCGGTATTCAGTGCAAATGCCGCGGCTTGCGCCCGCCACCATGGCCCATGCCGCCGTGACCGCCACCGCCTGAGCCGCGGGGCGGTTTGCCAAGCTGAAGGGAATTGACCAGATCGTCAAAACGCTGACCAAACAGTTTGTCGATTTCGGCCACCACACCACCCAATTCAGCGCCATCAAAATGGCGCTCCATCAGGCTCACCACGTCCTGCACCAGCAGGTCGCGCTGCACCTGCATGATGGCAGCCGGGTCGGGTCCGACAAAGAGCATGACGAAATCATCGCGCGTCTCGGCCTCCGGGTCCTCTTCGTCCTCGTCATCAAACTCGGCGTCATAAAAAGTAACCTCAATCGCCGCGCCGGTTTGCGCCAGGTCATTGAGGTTCATGCACATTTCATCGAGCACCTGGCGAAAATCGTCATCGCCCTCCACGGTCCAGCACATCTGCAGCGTATGTTCAGTCGGGTCGAACTTGATGCCCGGCTCATCTTCGTAGGAACTGCCGGCGGCATCGGCCAGCGAGCGGGCACCGGCGTACTTCCAGACCGGTTTGAGCGCTTCCTGCAACTGCTCGAAAACAACATCCGGACGCAAGGTCACCTGACCATGAACATGGATCTCTAAAGGGGCGTTATAGCTTGACATGGATGCTTAGTGTAATGCGATCACCGTGTCAAAAACCAGCATCATCACGTGGTCCTGTCACTTGGTGCCCGAGACCGGAATCGAACCGGTACGCCCCAATTACGGAAGCGGCGGATTTTAAGAATCTCGCGTCAACGGGAAAGCTAGTGTTTACAAGGCTTGGGAGACGGTGAATAAATTTGAGCAACAGTTTGTGCAACGGAAAAACCTACTGTTTAAGTCCTCTTCTTTGTCCTACTTTGACCCCGTTCAACCACCCCATTATCGCCTGTTTTTGATGCCAAATAGCTCCATAAATTGCTTCAAAAAACCAGCACTTTTTAGCAGTCAAATTCCACTAAGTCAGCGTTCACTCAAGTGACCAAATCAAGCATTAACTGACAGTCGCGCAGCATTTGCCTTCTGAACCGCTTGCTGAGCCTTGACTAGTTTTTGACGCGCTCGTTCACGCTTCTCGTTCTGACTGATCAGTGCCTTCTGATCAGACATGCTCTTTAAGCGTAATTGATTTGAGTCAAGTGTTTTCGTTCCAACTTCTGATTCATTGAGTGCCAACGACACGACGCTGTCATCTCCATAGATCGCCATGAGCAATTGTCTTGCCTGTGTTGGACCTTCAGCGTAAATTGCGGTCTTGAGCGTCATCGTGGCTGACGAGGTTTTCGCTCTGACTGTGGCGTGGAAGAGTGGAAGTGGATTGGTGATTTCGTTGATGAGCATAATTGTATTTATCTTCATCAATGTGCAAAGTATGTGAGATACGCATAGGCAAGAAAATATGACACTCATTAAATCTCGCAGAGCAATTGAGGACTGCAAAGTTGCTCTAAGTTGGTTTCAACGAGAACCTATTGCAGAGGACTTTAGATTGATATTAGTGCTTTGTTTAACGATGCTGCGAGCGGTCGGTCATATCATCAAATCAGAGTGTGAAAGTGATGAGCAACTAAATTTAATTCAAAAACAGATGTGGAAGAACAAGCAATGTGATCTTCTATATTTGAATTTCATAAGAAAATTTAGAGACAATGTAATTAAAGAATTCAGGGCGCCAGTAAGTTGGGCTTCAATTACGATTTATGAAACCAAAGAGCATAGAATGGAATATGTGATCTCTGATTATGAATATAAAGGGCGTGATGTGCGTGAGATGATTCAGGAATCAATAGATTGGTGGATGTGTTATGTAGAAAAAGTGGAAGCAGAATATAGTGACATAGAGACAAGCCAATGATTTTGGTCCCGACAATCAAGAGTCATTACAGTTAACTTTTAATTATGTTGTCCTTAAATATGTACAAACTTCTATTTGGCGCATTGTCTTTATTTGCGTCAATAAATTGCAATGGTGTTGAAATCACATTTCAAAATGATACCGACTGCCACAAAATCTTCATTAATGGAGAAATTGTAAAAGGCGATTCTGTAAAACTTGGAAATAGCATTGAATACTGGAAAAAAATTGTTGATCCAAGAAAATGCATGGATTTAAGTTATGAAAGACAATTGAGAATAAGTAGCAGAGGAGGCGATGTAGATGAAGCAATGGAAATGGGAAAGAAAATAAAGGAAAGCGAATTTTCAGTGATTGTTTGGACAAGAGATGAGTGTCTTAGTTCTTGTGTGTTCATTCTTGCAGCGGGAGTAACGAGAAGTCCAACAAGGGCAAAGATAGGAATTCACAGACCATACTTTGGTGAAATGGATGATAAATTGACAATGAGTCAAATCAGACAGAAGAGAGACCGCTTGAAATTGAAGATAAGGGACTATTTTGAATTAATGGACATAGATCCATCATTGACTGAGATCATGATGCAGACACCACCAGAAGAAATTAAAATACTAACAAAAGAAGAATTGATGCGGTATAGACTCTCTGTAGATGATGCAAACTATGATGAGAAAGAAACAGCAAAACAGGCGAAATTTTATAATATAACCTCTGGTGAATATAGGAAAAGAAATTCCTCATTGAACGCAAAATGCGGGGATTCGTTCTCAATGAATTTCTCTACATGTATGGAGTCTGTACTATTAAATATTTCCACCGAGGAAGCTGCGAGACGCCAAGAAAAGATCAGAAGCTTATGTCGTGAAATACCTAAATACGATGACAAAGTTAGCTGCGTCAAGAAATATTTGATTGAAGGAAAGTAGGATATAAACTGCACCTTACTTCTTAAACTGCGCTCTGACAGCGTCAGCATCACCAATCTACCGATCCAGCTCACAAGCTGATCGCAGCGAAGTTTGTAGTTCTGGTTGTCTGCGTGGTGACTGATTTTTTCGCTCTGACTGTGGCGTGGGAGAGGGGGTAGGTTGGTGATTTTCATCAGCTATTTATCGTGAACATAGACAGGTCAAATTTAAAAGTAAGAGATTGGTTATTATGAATAGGTTTTTGTCAAAATATTTATTTGCTTATATTTTGCTATTTGTCAGCGGCTTTTCTTATTCGGCCGATATAACAATGCCGACTTGTGAAGACGCTATTTGGATAAGTGGCTCTATCGTGAAGGGTGATGCGCTAAGACTGAAAGAGGCAATACGACGACATCAAGAAATTTATAAAACACGGTGTAACTCCTCACAATTTGTTTTAAAAGATCAATATTCTATTTCTCTAAACAGCAAAGGAGGAGATGTTGATGAAGCAATTGAAATGGGAAGATTGATAAAGGAGAGCGAATTGGGTGTGTTTGTTTCAATACCATCTACTTGCTATAGCTCCTGCGTTTTTCTCTTGGCATCAGGAGTTGCAAGAGTTGCGTTTGGAAGCATCGGTATCCATAGACCATACTTTGGAGATATGGATGAAAAATTAACCATGATTCAAATCCGTCAGAAAAGAGAGATCATGACAACAAAAATCAAAAGATTTCTTGAGGAGATGGATGTTAATGTTAGTCTTGCTGAAGATATGATAGCGATACCACCAAATGAGATAAAAATCTTATCATCTGATGAATTGAAGCGATATAGACTTGAAGGAGACGATGCGAATTATGAAGAAAAACAAATTGCAAAAGAGGCGAAGCGTTGGGGTCTTACTTCACGAGAATATAGGATCCGAGATGACAAATCAAATTCTGTATGTAAAACTATTCCTATCACTTCTACTATTCCTGGTGAGACCGTATCAAGAAAAATGATTGACTCCACTTGTATGTGGTCGATATTGCTTAATATTTCAAGGGAAGAAGTGGAAAATCGGTTTAAAAAACTAAGAGATGTATGTCTGCAATTGGTCCAACCCTCAAAGCAGTTGTGCATGGATAGAATACTTAGAGAGGGACGATAACATAAGGTCCTCTATTAGCCAATGCAATAACAACCACACCATTATCTGTTGCTATTTGTTTACTTATTGAGACGATTTGAAAAGGGTCAAAATGGGCGCTTGACAGTGTCTCAATTTATGTATCATAATACAGTCTCAGAACATTAAGAACATTTTGAGATGGAGTAAAACAAAATGGCACGCATTGGTTACGCACGAGTTAGCAGTTATGGTCAGTCGCTTCAAGTTCAGCAAGAAAAACTGAATGGCTGTGATCGCGTCTTTCAAGAAAAGCAATCTGGACGCACCACAGACAAGCGCGAACAGCTTGCGCTGTGCCTGGACTATGTCAGGGATGGTGACACGCTGGTGATCACGAAGCTGGATCGCTTGGCGCGTTCAACACGGGATCTGCTGAACATTCTGAATTCGCTGGAGAAGAAGCAAGTGAGGCTTCATGTTCTGGATCAGCAGATTGACACATCTACGCCAGCTGGCATGCTGCTGGTGACGATGTTGGGGGCAATCGCTGCGTTTGAGAATGATCTTCGCAAAGAGCGTCAGACTGATGGCATTGCGTTGGCGAAGCGCAAAGGCGTTCAATTTGGTAGGAAGAAGGCGCTGAATGACGCGCAGATTCTGGAAGTGCGTCAGAAACGGAATGAGGGCACAAAGATTGTGGATCTCATGGCGCATTACGATCTGAGCAAGGCGTCAATCTATCGTGCGCTTGGTTCTGACGCTTTGGCAATTCACTGAAATTCAAGGCAATCTTGAATTGGGTCAGCGATTCTTGCTGACATTTTGAAATTGAATCAGATTGGTATTTGGATTTCAGGCAAATGGAATCGGATTTCTCTCTGAATTGGACTCAATTTACCCAAATTCAGTACATTTTTTTATTGTTTCCATACATTAGTGATAAATAGAAGTATCACTGAACAATAAAGCAAGCATCGCTTTGAAGCATGTGAACAGTTGAGTCCACTTCGTGAATGGGCAGACTGAGGGTGAAGTTCAGCACTCGCTTTGTAGGACCATCCTCGCAAGGACGCCTTAAATGAACTATCCACTGATAGAAACGTTTCCTACATCGTAACGGTAAGAGCTTGGCAACAAGCAAGAAAGACTAGTAACTTCTCAAAAGTTCGTCATAGCATCAAATTCACCTGAAAGATGCTTTAGAAATCGTTGTTGGTTAGGTAAGGAACAGAGCCTAGAACGAACTGATTACTAGCACAAAAATAGATCCGTAGTGATTACAGCGCATACGCGCTTTGACAAATGCTCCAGCATTTCATTGCGGATTCCAACTGAACAGTCACGTGGCGACGGACAGTGCATAAAGCAGTTCACCTCTTATTGCTTAAGGGTGAACTTGGCTCTTAACAGATGGGGAAGTCAGAAGACCGAATACCAAAACACCTGATAAGAACAAGTGCTGAGCGCAGTGAATGAGCGCAGCGAATGAA
>CAIWNX010000222.1 GCA_903914175.1 uncultured beta proteobacterium
CTAGGGGATGTTCAGTGCTTTGAACGTTTCAGCCCTGGCGCGACGTTGCGCCGAGAACTTGAGTCGTTGGGAGTGAATGATCGCCTTGAGGTCAAACAGCGCACGATCAAACAGTTCGTTGATTATAACGAAGTCGAACTGGTGCACCTGCGCCACTTCAATGGCGGCGTTCTGCAAGCGCATTTCGATGACGTCGGGGGCGTCTTCACCCCGGCGCTCCAGGCGTGCGCGCAACTCCTCCCAGCTTGGCGGCAGGATGAAGATGCTCACGGCATTGGCAAAAACCTTGCGAATCTGCAATGCGCCCTGGAAGTCGATTTCAAGGATCACATCGGCGCCTTGCGCCATGCGTTCTTCGATCGCTTTTTTCGACGTGCCGTAGCGGTGGTTGTGGACATGGGCCCATTCAACGAAGGCGTTGGACAGCACCATGGCGTCAAATTCAGCGTCGGAGGCGAAGAAATACTCGCGGCCGTGCTTTTCCTGCCCGCGTGGTGCGCGTGTGGTGTGCGAAACCGAGGGTTGCACATGCGAGTCCAGTTCCATCAAGGCCCTGACCAGACTCGATTTACCGGCCCCGCTGGGGGCGGCAACGACAAACAGGTTTCCGGGGTAGTCCATGGCTGCTGGCATAAATGAGGTCGCTCTATTCTATGTTCTGCACCTGTTCGCGTATCTGTTCGATCAGCACTTTCATGTCGACCGAAATATGGGTCAGTTCCAGTGCTGCCGACTTGGAGCCCATGGTATTGGCTTCGCGGTGCAATTCCTGAATCAGGAAATCAAGCCGCTTTCCGATTTCACCGCCCTTGGTGATGAGACGTTCAAGTTCGTCCAGGTGCGAGTTCAGTCGCGTGATTTCCTCGGCCACGTCGATGCGGATGGCAAACGCGGTGGCTTCGGTCAGCGCACGGTCCTGCGCCGCTTCCGGCAGCGCCGTGCCTTCGGTCAGGTCCATCGCCTCTTTCCAGCGGTCCAAGAAGCGCTGGCGCTGCTGCGTCACCAGTTGCGGCACCAGCGGCCCGGCCTGTGCGGTCAGGGCGCGCAACTGGCCGATGCGCTCAAGCAGCATGGCGGCGAGCCGCTCACCCTCACGCTGGCGCGCCGACAGCAGTGCGACCAGGGTCTTGTCGGCCAGTGCCACCAGGTCCTCGCGCCAGTCCCGGGTAGCGCTGCTTTCGTTGACCGACAGGCGGATCACGTCGGCCACGCTCAGGGCTTTGGCGTCGGGCAGCCAGGCCTTGACGCTGTCCTGTACCGCATTGAGGCGCTGCAGCAGGCGCGTTGTCGGCTCAGGTACCTGGCCCTGGGCGTTGCTTTCAATCGCGGCGCGCACTTCAACCTTGCCGCGTTTGATGCGGGAAAGCACCATGTCGCGCAAGACCGGCTCAAACTGCCGCAGTTCCTCCGGCAAGCGGAAGGACAGGTCCAGAAAACGACTGTTGACAGACCGGATCTCAAGACCCAATTGACTTGGGGCGGTGTTTCTGGTTTCGGGCTCGCCGGCACTTGTGCTGTACTGTGCACTGGCATAGCCCGTCATGCTATAAACTGGCATCGCGACTCTTTGAACATTGGAATGGGCCCGAGAATAACCCGGTTCTGGCACTCATCGGAACCACAGTAGAAATTTATGTCAAAGGTCAAGCCCTCGTCCCTGCCGCCCGACACCATGATCGGTGGTTACCGCATCGTGCGCAAAGTCGCCGCTGGGGGTTTTGGCGTGGTGTATCTGGCGGTGGATGCGGAAGGCCAGCAACTGGCCATCAAGGAATACCTGCCATCCTCACTGGTCAGCCGCGCGCCCGGCGCCTTGTTGCCCGCGATCGCGCCGGAAAAGCTGTCCTTGTATCGGCTCGGCCTGAAGAGCTTCTTCGAAGAAGGGCGCGCGCTGGCCCAGATTTCACACCCCTCGGTGGTCAGTGTGATGAACTTTTTTCGGGAGAACGAAACCGTTTACATGGTGATGAATTACCTGGAGGGCGCGTCACTCCAGGACTTCATCGTCACGGCGCGCGAGCAGAAGAAGTCCAAAGTGTTCCGGGAATCGACGATCCGCTCGTTGTTTGACGAGATATTGCGGGGCTTGCGGATCGTCCACCAGCACAAGATGCTGCATCTGGACATCAAGCCGGCCAATATCTTCATCACCGATGACAACCGCGCGGTGCTGATCGACTTCGGTGCGGCGCGTGAAGTCCTGAGCAAAGAAGGCAATTTCGTGCGCCCCATGTACACGCCCGGTTTCGCCGCGCCCGAGATGTATCGGCGCGACACCAAGATGGGGCCCTGGACCGACATCTACGCCATCGGCGCCTGCATCTACGCCTGCATGCAAGGCTATCCACCCAATGAAGCGCCGCAGCGCCTGGACAAGGATCGCATCGAGGTTGCGCTGACGCGGTTGCGCGGCGTTTACTCGGACAATCTGATTGAAGTCGTGCAATGGTGCATGGCGCTCGATCCCCTGTCACGGCCACAGTCGGTCTTTGCTCTGCAAAAAGAAATGAACCGCGAGGGCTCGCGCCGCTATACCAAGCTCACCGTTAGCGAGAAGGTTCGCCTCCAGTTTGACACCATCGTGACCGATACGAAGAAGAACGTGCAAAAGGCGACCGGTCTGGGCGCCAAACTGAAATGAAGTTTTCAGTCTTTCAGCTCAGCCGCAAAGGCGGGCGGAAAAATAACGAAGATCGGATGGGCTACTGCTACAGCAGCAAGTCGGCGATCTTTCTGCTCGCCGATGGCATGGGGGGACACCCGCAGGGCGAAGTCGCAGCCGAGTTGACGCTGCAGGTCATGGCCGGCATGTTTCAGGAAGACGCAAAACCCGAGCTGCCCGATGTCGGTGCTTTTCTGAGCCATGCCGTGATGGTGGCGCACCGCCAGATCCTGCGTCATGCGGCACAGACCCAGATGCCCGATACACCGCGCACCACGATTGTTGCGGCCGTGGTTCAGGACGGCACCGTGAGCTGGATTCATTGCGGCGATTCACGCTTGTACCTGGTGCGTGACGGGGAATTGCTGGTGCGCACGCGCGACCATTCCTTTGCCGAGCGGCCGCATGCCGTGGCCGTCAGTTCGAGGTTGCGCAAGCGGCTCAATCGCAACGTTCTGTTTACCTGCCTGGGTTCGCCGACAAAACCGGTGTTTGAGGTCGCCGGACCGCTTGCCCTGCAGCAGGGCGACCGATTGCTGTTGTGTTCGGACGGGCTTTGGAGTCATTTGAGCGAGGACGAAATTTCCTTGCAACTGAGTCAGAAACCGGTCAGCCAGGCGATCCCGGAACTGGTGGAGGCTGCGCTATTAAAGGCTGGCGACCGGGGCGACAACGTGACCGCTATTGGGCTGGAGTGGGAGACCCCCAACGAGGTTCAACTGGCGGCGCAGCATATTTCAACCGATTCCCTGCAACCCGATTTCTTTGCATCCACAGTCTATGGTGACTTTCCCGACACGGCACCCGACGAACTCGACGATGCCAGCATTGAGCGCTCGATGGCCGAGGTCAATGCGACCATCCGGCGGACTTCTGTCAAGTGACAATGATCCTGCAGGGGCGTGTGTTTGACTGGGTGCTGCACACCATTCCCGTTTATTTTTTTAAGGTTTTGATATGAGCGAATTTTCAAGGAATGGCGCACGCGCCGTGAACCAGTTGCGACCGGTGCGCATCACGCGTGGCTACACCATCCACGCCGAAGGCTCGGTGCTGATTGAGTTCGGCGCCACCAAGGTTTTGTGCACGGCCTCGGTCGAAGAGAAGGTGCCGCCGCACAAGCGCGGTAGTGGCGAAGGCTGGGTCACGGCGGAATACGGCATGCTGCCGCGCGCCACCCACACCCGCAGCGACCGCGAGGCGGCGCGCGGCAAGCAAAGCGGGCGCACGCAGGAAATCCAGCGCCTGATTGGCCGCTCCCTGCGCGCCGTTTTTGATTTGAAGGCGCTCGGTGAGCGCACCATTGCCCTCGACTGCGATGTGCTGCAGGCCGACGGCGGCACGCGTACAGCGGCTATCACTGGCGCCTTTGTCGCCGCGCAGGACGCCGTGAACCAGTTGCTGGCGCAGGGCAAGCTGCAGGTCTCGCCAATCCGTGATCATGTTGCCGCCATTTCAGTCGGCATCGTGCAGGGCACGCCGCTGCTGGACCTGGAGTACAGCGAAGATTCGGTCTGCGACACCGACATGAACGTGGTGATGACCGGTGCCGGCAATTTCGTCGAAGTGCAAGGCACAGCCGAAGGCGCCGCCTTTTCGCGCCAGGAGATGAACGCGCTGCTGGAATTGGCCGAAAAAGGCATCAGCGATCTGGTGCTGTTGCAGAAGCAGGCGTTGAACGCATGAACCAGGAATCGTCATTGCGTCCCCGGATCAGGTCCGGGGTTTCAGCACCCCGCAATCCATGGCACGCATGGCACTGGATGCCCCCGGTTGTCGTACCGGACTTGATCCGGTATCCATTGCCAGGAACCGCCTGGATTGCGGATCAAGTCCGCAATGACGCCTCAAATTATTGTTGGGGTGCTTACAAAGAAACCCCATGAAAATCGTTCTGGCCTCCAACAACCCGGGCAAATTGAAGGAACTGCGCGCCATGTTGGCGCCGCTTGGGCTGGAACTGATTGCGCAGGGCGAACTTGGCATCCCGGAAGCGGCTGAACCGTTTCACACCTTTGTTGAAAATGCGCTGGCCAAGGCACGACACGCCGCCGAGCTCAGCGGCCTGCCAGCGCTGGCCGATGACGCCGGCTTGTGCGTCGATGCCTTTGGCGGTCTGCCCGGCGTCGATACCGCCTACTACGCGACGCAATTCGGTTACGAAAAGGGCGATGCCAACAACGTGCGCGCGCTGCTAGAGCAGATGCAGGGCCTGAGCAACCGGCGCGCCGCCATGGTCAGCACCCTGGTCGCCGTGCGCTCGGCGCAGGACCCCGAGCCGCTGATTGCGGTCGGGCGCGTCGTTGGCGAGATTGCGCCAGCACCCGTGGGCAGCAACGGTTTTGGTTTTGATCCGGTGATGTTCCTGCCGGAGTTCGGTCAGACCTTCGCGCAACTTCCGGTCGAAGTCAAGAATGCCAACAGCCATCGGGGTCGTGCCGTGCAGACCATGGTGGAGTTGCTGCGCGAGCGCTGGCTGGCCGCACCATGATTCCGATCATCACGGAGTTGCCAGAGGCCAGTGTCGTGCACGACGTGCAGCATTACCTGCGCCCCGGCACGCTGCAACTGCCGGCGCTGCCGCCGCTCTCGCTCTACATCCATCTGCCCTGGTGCCTGCGCAAGTGCCCGTACTGCGATTTCAATTCGCACGAAATGCGTGCCGCTGATCTGCCTGAGCAGCGCTACCTTGATGCGCTCATGGCAGACCTGGAAGCGGCCTTGCCGCTGATCTGGGGTCGCAGCGTGCACAGCATCTTTATCGGCGGCGGCACACCCAGCCTGTTCTCGCCCGAGGCGATCGATCGACTGCTCGGCGGCGTGCGCGCGCGCCTGCGTTTGTCGGCGGACTGTGAAATCACGCTCGAAGCCAATCCGGGAACTTTTGAGAAAGACCGCTTTCGCGCTTTCCGCTCGGCCGGTGTCACGCGCCTGTCGGTCGGCGTTCAGAGCTTCAACGATGACTACCTCAAAGCCCTTGGTCGCGTGCACGACCGCGCGCAGGCCATCGCGGCAGTCGAAGAGGCGGCGCAGGCCTTCGATACCTTCAACCTCGACATCATGTACGCGCTGCCGGGGCAGACGCTTCAGACGCTGCGGGAGGACATGGCGACCGCGCTGGCGCTGGCACCGCAGCACATCTCGATCTACCACCTCACAATCGAATCCAACACTTATTTCGCGCGCCATCCACCCAAGCTGCCGGATGAGGACACGGCCTATGACATGCTCGATCTGATCACCGACATGACCGGTGCCGCAGGACTGCAGCGCTATGAGGTGTCGGCCTACGCAGCCAACGGCCACCGCTGTTTTCACAACCTCAATTATTGGCAGTTTGGTGACTACCTGGGTTTGGGTGCCGGTGCCCACAGCAAGCTCAGCTTTGCGCATCGCGTCGTGCGCCAGGTGCGCTTTCGCGAGCCGCAGCTCTACATGGACAAGGCACTCGGCGGCAATGGCGTGGCGCAGTCGAGTGAGGTCAGCCGCGCCGATCTGGCGTTTGAGTTCATGCTCAACGCCCTGCGCCTAAAGGATGGTTTCCCCGTGTCGCATTTCAGTGAACGCACCGGGCTGCCGATCACGGCGATTCAAAAGGGCTTGGAATTGGCTGAGGCCAAAGGTTTGATCGAACGCGACCTGGACCGCGTCAAACCCACTGTGCGCGGCTTTGATTTTCTCAACGACCTGCAAAGCCTGTTTTTGCCGTCGTCGGCTTGAGCGGAATCATCAACCCAAATCTTGTCATTGCGGGCCCCGACCCGCAATCCATGGTCCGCGTGACACTGGCAGAAGGCATGGATCCCGGATCAAGTCCGGGATGACAATTGTGAGGCCCGGGATGACAAACAAGATTGATGCGTCAACCGGCTTGCTTCGCGCCACGTCGGCGCGATTCCAGATGCCGGCGGCAACTGGCGTTGATGACGCGCAACTCGGCCAGCGTGGCGTCGATCTGGGTGCGCTTTTGTTCCAGATCGGCAATCTCGGTATCGGTGCGTTCGATGACGTAACGCAACTGCTCTGAGCGGCCCTCGCCGTGGTCGCCGTACAGATCGAGGTAGCGTTTGATTTCGGACAGGGGCGAGCCGATGTCCTTGGCGCGCAGGATCAGCGCCAGGCGGGCCCGGTCCCGGCGCGTGTAGACGCGTGCACCGTTGATCCGGCGCGGCGCCAGCAGACCTTTGTCTTCATAAAAGCGCAGGGCGCGCAGGCTGATGCCGAACTCTTTGCACAGTTCGGTGATGCCAAACAACTCCGAGGTGCCCTCGTCCTTGTGCGCATCGACGACCGCCTGTGCCTCGCTGGTGCTGGCAAGACCCGCCGCCGTGCGGCGCGCAGGTGCCGCCTTGCCGGGGGATGTGCTTGCCGCCACGCCGCTGGTCCGCTGGCGGATTGACTAAATGACGCGCTGCAGGCGCATGGCCACACTCATGTCGCCGGTGACCTTGAGTTTGCCCATCATGAAGCCGGTGGCGGGTTCCAGATCGCCGGTCAGCATGGCATTGAGATTTTCCAGCGTGATGCCGACCGTGCAGTCGGCCTCGCCATTGCTGTTGCTTACGCTGTTGGGGGTGGACTTGCCGTCGATATAAACGGTGCCGTCAGCGCCGCAGTCAAACTTGAGGGTGGCGTTCAGGCCGCTGTCGGCTCCGACTTTGGTGCGGATGGCTTCGGTGCAGGCTTCAATGTTCATGGATGTCCTTGAAAAAATGGTTTCGGTTGCAAATCGTCGACTGCGCTGCATGGTAGCAGCGCCAAGTAACGTCAAGTATAGGGGAAATACCTATACGAAATCTGGTTGACGTTAACGTCACCATCCGGTCTAATGCGGAGCAACCATAGGATCGCCGCCCATGTCAGTTCTACGTTCAAAGATCAATGTCAAGTCCGACGCGTTCGGCGCCAATGCGCAGCGCATGCAGGAGCTTCTCTCGGAAGTCCAGCGTCTGGAGCAGATGGTCATCGCCGAATCACAGTCCAAGCGAGATAAGTTCGAGGCACGCGGCCAGTTGCTGCCACGCGAGCGCGTGGCGCGCCTGCTTGACCGTGGTTCATCGTTCCTGGAACTCAGCCGTCTGGCAGGCCTGAACATGCACGACGACGACGGCAAGAAGTCTGTCATGGGAGGCGGCTCCATCGTCGGCATCGGCGTAGTGGCCGGCAAACGCTGCCTGATCTCGGCCAGCGACAGCGCGGTCAAGGGCGGCACCGTGGCGCCCATGGGGCTGCGCAAGGCGCTGCGTGCGCAGGAGATTGCGCAGGAGAACAAACTGCCGCTGATCTATCTGGTGGAGAGCGGCGGCGCGAACCTGATGTACCAGAGTGAAATCTTTATCGAGGGTGGCCGCAGCTTTGCCAACCAGGCGCGCATGTCGGCCGCCGGTTTGCCGCAGATTGCCGTTGTGCATGGTTCCTCCACTGCCGGTGGCGCCTATTTGCCGGGTCTGTCGGACTACGTGATTCTGGTGCGTGGGCGCTCCAACATCTTTTTGGCGGGCCCGCCGCTGGTCAAGGCCGCCATCGGTGAGGACTGCACCGAGGACGAAATCGGCGGCGCCGAGACGCATGCCCAGGTAACGGGCCTGGGTGAATACCTGTGCGAGGACGACGCCCACGCCATCGGCATGGCGCGCGACGTCATGGACAAACTGAAGTGGGACGCGGCGCAGTCGCCGTCTGGCTTTGCCGAGCCGCTGTACGACGAGCAGGAGTTGCTTGGTCTGGTGCCGGCTGATGAGCGTCAGCCCTACGATGTGCGCGAGGTAATCGCGCGGCTCGTCGATGGCTCCGACTTTCTGGAATTCAAGTCCGAGTACGCAGCTGAGACCATGTGCGGCCATGCCCGCGTGCAGGGCCATCTGGTGGGTATCCTGGGCAACAACGGCCCGATCCAGCCGAGCGGTTCGACCAAGGCCGGGCAGTTTATCCAGTTGTGTGATCAGACCGGTACGCCACTGATCTTTCTGCAAAACACCACCGGCTACATGGTCGGCTCGGTGGCCGAGCGTAGCGGCGCCATCAAGCACGGCTCCAAGATGATCCAGGCGGTGGCCAATGCGCGCGTACCCAAGTTCACCATCGTGTTGGGTGGCTCCTACGGCGCCGGCAACTACGGCATGTGCGGGCGCGGCTTTGATCCGAACTTCATCTTCTCCTGGCCAACCGCGCGCACGGCGGTGATGGGCGGCGCGCAGGCGGCCAAGGTGATGGACATCCTGAACCGCGCCAAGATCGAGCGCAGCGGCATGGCCGCCAACGAGGACGCGCTCAAAGCCATGTCCGATGGCCTGCGCTTGCGTCTGGACAAGGAATCTGCCGCGCTGTTTGGAACGGCGCGGCTGTGGGACGACGGCATCATCGACCCACGCGACACGCGCCGCCTGCTGGGACTGTGCCTGGCGCTGGCTGACGAAGCACGGCAACGCAAACTGCACCTGAATACGTTCGGCGTGGCGCGGATGTAGTCGCAATGGACGATGAACCCGGTATTCGTCATTGCGGGCCCCGACCCGCAATCCATGCGACAGAAGGCATGGATGCCGGATCAAGTCCGGCATGACAAGGAAGATGAATTGCGTTTGCCCTCCAATTTTGAATTCACCTGAAAGGCCAATATGAAATTCACCCCAGAACACGAACAGATTGCTGACACCGTGCGCAAGTTTGTTGCCAAGGAAATCAACCCCTTTGTCGCCGAGTGGGAGGCGGCCGGGATCTTCCCGGCGCATGCCTTGTTCAAGAAGATGGGCGACCTCGGGTTGCTGGGCATCAAGTACCCGGTGGAGTACGGCGGCATGGGGCTGGACTTCAGTTACTCGATGGTGATGGCCGAGGCGCTGGGTGATTGCAACGGCGGCGGCGTACCGATGGCCATCGGTGTGCACACCGATATGTGCACGCCGGCGCTGGCGCGTTTCGGCTCGGATGAACTCAAGCGCGAGTTTCTGGCGCCCAGCATCGCCGGCGACATGGTTGGCTGTATCGGCGTCAGCGAAGTCGGCGGCGGCTCTGACGTGGCGGCGGTCAAGACCACGGCGCGCAAGGACGGCGACGATTACATCATCAACGGCTCCAAGATGTGGATCACCAACGGCATGCAGGCCGACTGGTGCTGCCTGCTGGCCAACACCTCGGAAGGGCCGGTGCACAAGAACAAGTCGCTGATCATCGTTCGCATGGACAGCCCCGGCATCACGCGCCAGAAGATCACCAAGATCGGCATGCATGCGTCGGACACGGCACAACTGTTTTTTGACAACGTGCGCGTGCCACAGCGCAACCTGATCGGGCAGGAGGGCATCGGCTTCATGCTGCAGATGCTGCAGTTCCAGGAGGAACGCCTCTACGGCGCCGCCGGTACGCTGCGTGCGCTTGATCGGCAGATTGACCAGACCATTGAGTACACACGCCAGCGCAAGACCTTTGGCAAGCCGATTCTGGACAACCAGGTGGTTCATTTCAGGATGGCCGAGTTGCGCACCGAGGTTGAGGCGCTGCGCGCACTGACCTACCGCGCGGTCGAGTCCTACATCTCAGGCAAGGACGTCACCAAGCTGGCCTCGATGGCCAAGCTCAAGGCCGGGCGCCTGAGCCGCGAGGTGGCCGACAGTTGCCTGCAGTATTGGGGCGGCATGGGCTTTACTTTTGACAACCCGATCTCGCAGGCCTACCGCGACAGCCGTCTGATCTCGATCGGCGGCGGTGCTGACGAAATCATGCTCGGCATCATCTGCAAGCTCGAGGGCACCTTGCCCGGCAAGGCCTGATCGACATGGATTTCGAAACCATTCACACCGAGCAGTCCGGCTCGGTGCTACGTGTCACGCTGAACCGCCCGGAGTTGCGCAACGCCATGTCGCTGCGCATGGTGGCCGAACTGCGCGCGGCGCTGACCGGTGCCGAGTCCGACGCCACGGTTCGCGTGCTGCTGCTGCGCGGGGCCGGTGGCCATTTTTGTGCCGGTGCCGATCTGAAAGACATGGCGGGTGCGCGCATGCGCGCCATGCAGGGTGCGGCGCTAGCAGGCGAGGGCGGCACTGCTGTGGATGCGATTGCGCAGGCCAACCAGCAATTCGGTGAACTCTGTGTGGCCTACGCGAATACGCCACTGGCGGTCGTGGTTGTGCTCGAAGGCAGTGTCATGGGCGGCGGCCTTGGCCTGGCCTGTGTGGCCGACGTGGCACTGGCGGGTGAATCGGCACTGTTTCGCTTGCCCGAGACGGCCCTGGGCATGGTGCCGGCGCAGATTGCGCCGTTCCTGGTGGAGCGCCTGGGTTATTCGCAGGCCAAACGGTTGGCGGTGACGGGTGGGCGCATCACCGCCAGCCAGGCTTTGGCTATTGGTCTGGTGCACGCTGTACACGCCGCCGATCAGATCGGTGCCGCACTGGACGCCGTGCTGGCCGACATCCTGGCTTGTGCGCCCGGCGCCATTGCCGCCACCAAGTCACTGATTGCCAAAGCGCGTTTGACGCCGCCGGCCGATCTCGTGCCGCAGGCGGCGCTGGTTTTCTCGCGCGCCGCACAAGGCGCCGAGGGGCTGGAGGGCGTCACGGCCTTTATTCAAAAGCGCAAACCAAACTGGGCCATGCCATGAGTTTTTCCAAGATCCTGATTGCCAACCGGGGCGAGATCGCCTGCAGGGTGATTCGCACGGCGCGCAAGCTCGGTTACCAGACTGTTGCCGTTTACAGCGACGCCGATCAGGCGGCGCCGCATGTGCGGTTGGCCGACGAGGCAGTGCACATCGGCGCTTCGGCGGCGGCGGATTCGTATCTGCGCGTCGAGGGTCTGCTGGAGGCAGCGCGCAAGACCGGCGCTGACGCCGTGCACCCAGGCTATGGTTTTTTGAGCGAAAACGCCGGCTTTGCCCAGGCCTGTCTGGATGCAGGGCTGGTCTTCATCGGCCCGCCGCCGTCGGCCATGCTGGCAATGGGCGACAAGGCTTTGGCCAAGCGCCGCATGCTGGCGGCCGGCGTGCCGTGTGCACCGGGCTATCTGGGTGAGCAGCAGGACGATGCAAGCCTGACACAGGAAGCTTTGAAGCTCGGCTTTCCGCTGCTGGTAAAGGCTGTGGCCGGTGGCGGCGGGCGCGGCATGCGCCTGGTGCGCGCGGCCGACGAGATCGCGCAGGCGCTCCTGGGTGCGCGGCGCGAGGCGCAAAGCGCGTTTGGCGACGGCACCTTGATGCTCGAGCGGCTGATTGATAACGGCCGTCATATCGAGATTCAGGTCTTTGCCGACGCCCATGGCAACGCCGTTTACCTGGGCGAGCGCGACTGCACGGCGCAGCGTCGCCGGCAAAAGGTGATCGAGGAAGCGCCGTCGCCGGTGGTCAACGCCCGCATGCGCGAAGCCATGGGCCGTGACGCCGTGGCCGCCGCGCTGGCGGTGGGTTATCGCGGCGCAGGCACGGTCGAGTTCATCGTTGACGCCGATCTGAAACACTATTTTCTGGAAATGAACACACGGTTGCAGGTCGAGCACCCGGTGACGGAGATGGTCACCGGTTTTGATCTGGTCGAGTGGCAGTTGCGGGTGGCGGCTGGTTTTGCGTTGCCGGTGCTGCAGGCCGATGTGCGCTTGACGGGCCACGCGATCGAGGCGCGCCTGTACGTGGAAGACCCCTACGCCGGCTTTGCGCCGCAGACCGGCACCGTGCGCTGGTGGCGGCCGCAGCAGGCGCTGTTTGACGGTGTGCGCATCGACGATGGCATCGAGGAGGGGGCAGAGATTTCACCCTTCTACGACCCGATGGTGGCCAAGGTCATCGCGCATGGTCACGACCGCGAAGACGCGATCCGGCGCCTGCGCGCTGCGCTGGCCAACGCGCCGCTGCTCGGGCTGCGCAATAACGGACGCTTTCTGTCCGACCTGTTGAACCATCCGGCGTTTCGCGCTGCGGCCATGACGACCACCATGATCGACCAGTGGCAAGACAGCGGCGAGGCGCTGCTGCAACGCCCCGTGCCCGATGACGCGGCCTGGTGCATTGCAGCGGCGGCCTTTGCGTTGCAGAACGGCGCCAACTGGCGCGCCGACAGTGTGGCGGCTTTTGATATCCCGCTGCGTTGCGACGAGGTGGCCCGCACCCTGCGCGTCGAGCCCGACCGTCACGGCCAGGTGCGCGTCACGATCGAAGGCCAGACGCACCGTGTGCGCATCCTGCGCTTCACGCAAGGCGAACTGCATTTTGAAGTCGATGATGTGACGCGCCGCGTGGTGGCCGTGTTGCAGCAGGGTGCGTTGCACATGGCGCTGGCCGGTGCAAGTTTTGTCTTCAGCGAGGTCTCGCCTTTTCCGGGCAAGGACGCGGTGCAGGACGTGCGTCAGGCGCGCTCGCCGGTGGCGGGCAAGCTCACGCAGATCAAGGTCGCAGTCGGTGACGCGGTGGTGGATGGGCAAGCCCTGCTGTGTGTCGAAGCGATGAAGATGGAAATGTGGCTCTCGGCGCAGACCGCTGGCACGGTGACAGCGGTGCATGCCCTGGTCGGCGATCAGGTTGAGTCGGGCGCCGTGCTGGTTGAAATTGAACCCGAAGCGAAAAAGGAAGCATGATGGACAAAGCTATTTTGACCTGCGCGCTGACCGGCGTGCTGACCAACCCCAAGCAGTATCCGGTGCCGGTAACGCCGGCGCAAATGGCGGCGCAGGCGCGTGAGGCCTTCAATGCTGGCGCTTCCATCATGCACGTGCATGTGCGCATGCAGGAAGAGGGTCTTGGCCATATGCCGAGCTGGGACCCCGATGTGGCCGAGGCGGTGGTCAACGCCATCCGCGCCGCTTGCCCGGGTGTCATCATCAACCTCACCACCGGCACGGTTGGCAAGGACATCTCGGGGCCGCTGGCGTGCATCCAGCGCGTCAAGCCCGAGATCGCCGCCTGCAACGCCGGTAGCCTGAACTACCTCAAGATCAAGGACGATGGCCAGTGGGCCTGGCCGCCGATGGTGTTTGACAACCCGGTCGCCAAAGTGCAGCAGTTTCTGGACGTGATGCAGGCCTGCCATGTGCACCCGGAGTTTGAGTGCTTTGATGTTGGCATCGTGCGCTCGGTTGGCATGTTTCTCAAGAGCGGCATGCTCAAGCCCGATATGGGCCGAGCCGAATACAACCTGGTGATGGGTGTGGCTTCGGGCATGCCGTGTGATGCCGATCTGCTGGCGCTGATTCCGCGCTGGATGGCACAGGGCAGTGTCTGGCAGGCCACCCTGATCGGGCGCAGCGAAATCTGGCCGGTGCACCAGAAGACGGCCGAACTCGGCGGCATGCTGCGCACCGGTCTCGAAGATACGTTTTATTTGCCCAATGGTGACAAGGCCAGCGGCAACGGCGTCCTGATCGAAGCGCTGGCCGACTGCGCAC
>CAIWNX010000223.1 GCA_903914175.1 uncultured beta proteobacterium
CTTCACCGACGAAGCGGTCAGCGCCATCAAGAAGAACAAGAACCAGCCCTTCTTCATGTTCCTGGCGCACTGGGGTGTGCACACGCCGCTGCAGGCGAGCAAGGAAGATTACGACGCCCTCGCCAACATTCCTGATCACCGACGCCGTGTTTACGGCGCCATGATTCGTTCGGTTGACCGCAGTGTCGGCCGTGTGTTGCAGACGCTGCGTGACGAGGGGCTGGAGGAGAACACCATCGTCATCTTCACCAGCGACAACGGGGCGCCCGGCTACATTGGCATCCCGGACGTGAACAGCCCCTACCGTGGCTGGAAGCTGACGCAGTTTCAGGGCGGTTTGCGCGTGCCCTATGTCGCCAAATGGCCGGGGCATATCGTGCCCGGAACGCAGTACCAGCAGCCGGTCTCCAGCATCGATATTCTGCCCACCGTGGTCGCTGCCGCGGGTGGCAAGTTGCCGACCGATCGGCCGATCGATGGCGTCAACCTGCTGCCGTATCTGGGCAAGGATGCCGCGCTGCAGCCACAGCGCAGGCTGTTCTGGCGCGACGGCCCGTACCGCGCCATGCAGGAGAGCGGCTGGAAGTTGATCGTGTCCGAGAAGCCACAGAAGGATTGGCTGTTCAATCTGAAGGACGATCCGACCGAGAAGATCAATCTCGCAGCCCAGCAGCCCGAGAAACTGGCGCAGATGAAAGCCACGCTCACAGCGCACCATGCGCAGATGCCGGCACCTTTGTGGCCTTCGTTCATCCAGTTTCCAATTGCCATCGACAAAACGCTGAACCAGAAGCAGACGGCGCAGGACGAGTACACCTACTGGTACAACTAGTACAAGCAACATATGTCAAAAACCGTTTTGATCACCGGCGCATCGAGCGGCATTGGCCGCGCGCTGGCGCTGGAGTTCGCCGCGCGCGGCTACCACCTGGGGCTGGCAGCGCGGCGCCTTGATTTGCTTGCGCAACTGCGCGCGGAAGTGCAGACCCAGCATCCGGACCCGGCGCGGCGCATAGCGATCGTCGCGCTCGATGTCGATCAGCCCGAGGCGGTTGCGAGCACGCTGCGGCCCTTGTTCGAGGCGCTGGGCAAGGTCGACATCGTGGTGGTCAACGCCGGCGTCAATCGCTTCACGCCCATCGGTCGCGGCAAACTGCTGGAGCAGGCGCAGGTGATCCAGACCAATCTGATCGGCGCCATTGCGACGGCTGAAGCAGCGGTGGAACATTTTCTGGGACAGGGCGCGGGCCAGTTGGTCGGGGTCTCGTCGCTGGCGTCGTTGCAGGCGATTCCGAAGCAGGGCGCGTATTGCGCCAGCAAGGCCGGCTTCTCGATGTACCTGGACGCTGCGCGCATCGAGCTCAAGCGCAAGAACATCGCCGTCTGCCAGATCCTGCCGGGCTTTGTGCTGACCGACATCGTGCCCAAGATGGAGAAGTACCCGTTTGCTGTCAGCGCAGCGCAGGCGGCGCGCGAGAGCGTGAGCCTGATCGAAAAGCGCAAGGAATTTGGTGTTGTGCCGGCTTATCCCTGGCGCTGGCTGCGCCCCTTCTTCGGCCATATTCCGGATGCGCTGTGGCGCAAGCTGGCATGAAGAAGTACACGCTGTACGGCTGGCATCTGTCGTATTTCACCGGCAAGGTGCTTTGTTACCTACGCTACAAGCAGGCACCCTTTGTTTTGCAGCCGGTCAATCTGTACACGCTGACGCAGCGCATCAAGCGCGAGACCGGTGCTGTCGTGATGCCGGTCATGCTGACGCCGCAGGGCGAGTGGATCCAGGACAGCAGCGTCATCATCGACCACATCGAGGCGCGTTACCCAGCGCCTTCCATCATTCCTGCCACACCGGTGCAGCGCTTTGCCGCCTACCTGATCGAGGCCTGGGGCGACGAATGGTGGGTGCCGATTGCCATGCACACGCGCTGGTCGTATCCGGAGAACTATTGCCTGTTTGAGCACGACGCCGGCAGCGCGCTGCTGCCGCATTGGCCCGGCTTTGTCCAGCGCCGCGCGGTGCGCTTTATCGCGGCCAAGCTGCGCCGCATGCTGCCGACGGTAGGCGTTCGGCGCGAGCAGTTTGCCGTGATGGACGCGTGGACCGCGCACATGCTCGACCTGCTCGATGCGCATTTCGCGCAGCTGCCATTTTTGCTCGGCAGCCGTCCGACGCTGGCCGACTTTGGCCTGGTCGGCACCATGTACGGCCATCTCGGGCGCGACCCCTGGCCGGCGCGCGAACTCGTCGCCCAGCGCGTGCACCTGCGCGCCTGGATCGATCGCATGGCCAATCCGGCGCCGCTGACTGAAGACGCTGCGCTGCTGCCAGGCGACCAGATTGCGACTACGCTGTTGCCGGTTTTGCGCCTCATTTGTGCTGAGTTCCTGCCCATGCTCGAAGGCATCAACGAACAGGTCAAGGCGCGCCTGCCGACGCTGCCGGCGGGCAAGGCCTTGCCGCGTTTGCTCAAAGACGTTGAGGTACCGATGGGCGACGGGCGCTTTCGCCGCGCCGCGCTGCCCTATACGCTGTGGATGGCGCAGCGCACGCTCGACGTTTACCAGGCCATGAGCCCCGCAGAGCAGGGTCAGGTGCAGGACTGCTTGCGCCCGCTTGGCGGCGAACGGCTGCTTTCGCTCGAGATCCCGCGCCTGCAACGCGAGGGGCTGCGCGTGCGGCCGCAGACCACCGTATGAAGCGGATCCTGCTGACGGTCCTGATGGCGCTGGTCGGCCTTGCGGCTGCGCTGTACATCCAGGCCGAGCAGATCATTCTGGGTGCTGAAGCCTACATCTTTGGCTATCCCTTGGTCATCATGGACGTGACGCGAAGCAATGCAACGCGGCTGCTGGGCCCGGAAAACCAGTTGCACCGGGTGCGCCATTTTCCCGACGCGAACTTTCGCGAGGTGGTACGCCCCAACGTCGACACGCTCTACACCAGCGCTTTTATTGACATGGCCAAAGGGCCCTGGGTGTTCGAGATGCCGGCCAATGAAAAGCGTTACGAAGTAATGCCCTTCATGGACGCCTGGACCAACGTCTTCGCCGCGCCCGGAACGCGCAGCACCGGCACGGCGGGTGGCAAGTTCCTGCTGGTGGGGCCAACCTGGCAGGGCCTTGCGCCGGCGGGGTTGACGCTGCTGCGCGCACCAACCCGGATGGTCTGGTTGATCGGGCGCACGCAGACCAACGGGGTGGCCGACTACCCGCTGGTGCATGGCTTGCAGGATCGTTTGACGCTGCGCTCGCTGGTCGCCTGGCAGGGTGGCCATGACGAAGCCCAGCCCGTCTGGCAGCCTGCGGCGCAACGACCGGTGCCACCGATCGAGCAGATGCAGGCCATGAGCGCAGTGACTTTTTTCAGTCACCTCGCCCGCTTGATGGTTGATAACCCGCCCGCTGCGGCCGATGGCCCGATGATGGTCAAGCTCCAGCGCCTTGGCATCAGACCCGGACAGATGCCGAACTGGGGCCTGCTGGACCGCTGGAGCCTTGGACTGGGACGCTGGATAGCCGACTTCACCGTGGCGCGGGAACTGAAAAAACCGCGCGATCTGGTGCGCGGTTGGGCGACGCCGCCGACCATTTTGGGCAATTACGGCAGTTTCTACAACACACGTGCCGTGGTCGCCATGGTGGGCCTGGGCGCCAACCTGCCAGCCGACGCCAGCTACCCCAATACACGCGTCGATCAGGATGGGCGGCAGCTCGACGGCAGTCATCGCTATCGTCTGCATTTCAAGACCGGCGAGCTGCCACCGGTGAATGCGTTCTGGTCGGTGACAGTCTATAACGCGCAGGACTTTTTTATCGATAACCCGCTGCAGCGTTACGCGCTGGGGGATAGGGATCCGCTCGCATTCAACGCCGATGGCTCGCTTGATCTGCTGGTGCAGGCTACGGCGCCAGCAGGTGAGCAGGTGAAGAACTGGCTACCGGTGCGAGCGGGCGAACCGTTTCTGCTGAATGCCCGCCTTTATTGGCCCAAGCCTGCGGCCTTGAGCGGCGCCTGGGGCATGCCGGTGGTCGAGCGCATCGATTGATCCGGTCATGCAAGCGTTCGCTCTGACCCGATTCGCATCCCGGCTGCTGACGGTGCTCGCGTTGTGTGCGCTGTGCGCAAGCCTGGCCCAGGCGCAACTGACGCCCCTGGGTCTGTGGAAGACTTTTCATGCGGAGAGCCCGGTGCCGCGCTCGCTGGTGCGCGTCACGGAAACAAACGGTGTTGTCAGCGCCCGCATTGAGAAACTGCTGGACCCCTCGCTCAAGCCCGACGTCGTGTGCGCGCGTTGCAAGGATGAGCTGCGTGACAAGCCTATCATCGGCATGACGGTCGTGCGCGGCGTGCGACAAAGTCGCAGCGACCCTTCTGTGTGGGACGGCGGCGAGATCCTCGAACCGGAAGATGGCAAGATTTACTCGGTGCGAATGAAGCCCTGGGACGGGGGGCAACGGCTCGAAGTGCGCGGCTATCTGGGCGTGCCGATGCTGGGCCGCACCCTGAACTGGGTTCGTGTCGAATGAGGCCCCAATTTTGAACGCAGCGTGCTATCTGAACGAAAGTCAAACATGAGCGATTCCTATCTCAACTTTGCCAACTCACCGATCGGCGCGAAGCTGACCAAGGCGTTGGGTTTGCCTAAGCCCATGGTGCTGGAACGTTTCAAGGAGGGTCAGCCTCCGATCAATGGCACGGTGCTGCTCGGTGGTGGCGGCGCACCGCAACTGTTGCCGGCGCTGGCGGCAGTGCTGAAGTCAATGGAGGCGCAAACACTGGCGCACGCGCAATTGCCGCAGTGGACGCCGGTCGCTAACGCGGCGGGCTTGTTGACGGGTCGCTGGGGCCTGGAGGGCGAGCCTGGCGAAAAAGTTAAAGCATTGGTGTTTGATGCCAGTGGCATGGACGACAGCAGCCAGTCCGACGCGCTGTACCAGTTCTTTCATGACACGGCGCGTTCCATCCTGCCCTGTGGCCGCGTCGTCATCATCGGGCGTCCGCCGGAGGCCTGCAAAGCGCCGCGCAAGGCCACAGTCCAGCGTGCGCTTGAAGGACTGAGTCGCTCGCTGGCCAAGGAACTGAAGAAATCGATCACGGTGCAACTGGTCTATGTGGCCGAAGGCGCCGAAGACCAGATTGAATCAACACTGCGCTTTCTGCTGTCGCCGCGCTCGGCCTATGTCTCGGCGCAAGTGATCCGGATCGGCCAGGCGGTTGGGCCGCGCGCACTGCCGGCCGACTGGCGCCAGCCGCTTGCGGGCAAGAAGATTCTGGTGACTGGCGCTTCGCGTGGCATTGGCGCGTCGATTGCCGAAGTGCTCTCGCGTGAGGGGGCCTCGGTCATTTGCCTCGATGTGCCGCAGGCGCAGGCCGGGCTTGACGAGATCGCGGCCAAAGTGGGTGGCACAGCGATGGCGCTGGACATCGCGGCAGAGGATGCGCCGCAGCAACTGGTCGATGCGGCGTTGGCGCAGGGCGGCTGGGACGTTGTTGTGCATAACGCCGGCATCACGCGCGACAAGACGATTGCCAATATGAAAGTGCATTTCTGGCAGATGGTGCTCAACGTCAATCTGTCGGCGCAGGAACGCATCAACGACGCGCTGATTGCAGCGGGTGCCATCAAGCGCGGCGGGCGCATCGTCAGCGTGTCGTCGATCTCGGGCATTGCCGGCAACATGGGGCAGACCAATTACGCGCTGTCCAAGGCCGGCGTCGTTGGCATGGTGCAAAGCATGGCACCGGTTCTTGCGGCGCACGGCGTCACCATCAACGCCGTGGCGCCGGGCTTTATCGAAACGCAGATGACGGCCGCCATTCCGTTTGCTATCCGCGAAGCGGGGCGGCGCATGAACGCCATGAGCCAGGGCGGGCTACCGCAGGACGTGGCCGAGGCGATTGCCTGGTTTGCCAGCCCGGCCTCCAGCGGCCTGACCGGCAATCTGGTGCGCGTTTGTGGCCAGAGCCTGATTGGGGCCTGAAGCGCGATGAAAACGATCGAGATCAATCAGCCCAAGAGCGCCGCTGCCAGCTTTCTCGGGGTATTGCTCGCGAGCCGCAAACATGCGGTGGCGGTTGCTGCCCTGCCCGAAGTGACGCTGGTGCGCCCGCAAGTGGTGCTGGACGCTGCGCACATCGCGCGCTACGCCAGTGTCTGCGGTTTCCATGCGGTGCAGGGCGTGCCGCTGAGCTATCCGCAGATGCTGAGCTTCCCGTTGCTGATGGCATTTTTTGCATCCGGCGACTGTCCCTGGCCGGCGATGGGCACCGTGCATCTGGCAAACCGGATCGTGCAGCACCAGCGCCTGAACACCGGTGACAGCCTGCGTGTCGAGGTGCAGACCGGGCGTCTGCTGGCACACGAGAAGGGCCAGATTTTCGAGTTGGAATTGCGCGTCCTGCGCGCTGACACGCTGGTGTGGGAAGCAACGCAAACCCTGCTGCGCCTGGGCGTCAAGACACCAGTCGGCCCGGCGTATGCCAGCAGCCTGATTCAGGATTTACCGCTGTCGCATCAGGCGGATTTCTCTGCGCCGGCCAACATCGGGCGCCGCTATGGCCGGGTCTCGGGCGACATGAATCCGATCCATTTGTCGGCGCTGTCGGCCCGTCTCTTCGGTTTCCGTCGTGCCATCGCGCACGGACTGTGGACGCAGGCGCGCGCCCTTGCTGCGCTGCTGCCGCGCGCGCCGCTGGCGCAGGCCGCGCTCACGGTCGAATTCAAGACGCCGCTGTTTCTGCCGGCACGCGCCTCGCTCTGGAACACACGCGAGATCAAGGGCAGCTTGCAACAGGCGGCCCTGTTTGAGGTGCGCAACGCCAAAGGCGACAAGCCGCATCTGCGTGCCCTGCTGGCCTACCAGTAGGCAAGCCAACACCCATCAAGCACCAGCGTTTTTACTATCCGATTGCACGAATCATGAACACCACCATTCGCCGCGTTGCCATCCTTGGCGGCAACCGCATCCCGTTCGCCCGCTCCAACACGGTTTATTCCCACGCCAGCAACCATGAGATGCTGACCGCCACGCTGCAGGGGCTGGTGGATCGCTTCAATCTGCACGGCGAGCGCTTGGGTGATGTGGCGGGTGGCGCTGTGATGAAACATTCACGCGACTTCAACCTGGTGCGCGAGAGCGTGCTCTCGACCACGCTGTCGCGCGAAACGCCGGCCTTCGATCTGCAGCAGGCCTGCGGTACGGGGCTGGAGGCGGCGATCGTCGTGGCCAACAAGATCGCGTTGGGCCAGATCGAGTGCGGCATTGCCGGTGGTGTTGACACGACATCCGACGCGCCCATCGGCCTCAATGAAAAAATGCGCCGCATCCTGCTTGACGCCAGCCGCGCGCGCAGCACCGGGCAACGCCTGGCCGCGCTCTCGCGCATGCGAGTGGGCATGCTGTTTCGCCCGGCGCTGCCGCGCAATGGCGAGCCGCGTACCGGCTACTCGATGGGCGAGCACGCCGA
>CAIWNX010000224.1 GCA_903914175.1 uncultured beta proteobacterium
AGCAGCGAGGAAATGCAGCACTTCGCGCAGTGGACCAACCTGTCGGAAACCACCTTCCTGCTTGCACCCAGCACACAGGGTGCAAGCGGTGGCGCTGACTACCGCGTTCGCATCTTCACGCCCGGCGCCGAACTGCCCTTTGCCGGCCACCCGACCCTGGGTAGTTGCCATGCCTGGCTGCAGGCCGGCGGCAAACCTAAGTCAGAAGAAATTGTGCAGGAATGCGCTGCCGGTTTGATCCGGATCCGCCGCAATGGCGCGCGCCTGGCGTTTGCCGCGCCACCACTGCGCCGCAGCACGCCAACACCGGAATCACTGGCCACCATCTGCACGGCGCTGAGCCTTCGGCCCGAGCAGATCAGAGCCGCACAGTTGCTTGACAACGGCCCGGTCTGGCTCTGCCTGCTGCTCGACAGCCGACAAACCGTGCTGGCCCTGGCGCCCGACCATCCGGCGCTCAAGCATTCGGGTCTGAAAGTCGGCGTCGCAGCCATTGAATCGGCCGCGGGCACATCGGCCCTGATCGCCCGATCGAATCGCGAGGCGCGCGCCTTTAATCCCTCAGTCACCGCATCAAGCCTGTCGGCTGGGGATGCCGTTGAAATTGAGGTGCGGGCCTTTGCTGCCGCCGTCGGCGTCCCGGAAGACCCGGTCACCGGCAGCCTCAACGCCAGTCTGGCGCAGTGGCTGATCGCGGATGGACTCGCACCCAGCGCCTACATCGCCACGCAGGGCCACTGCGTTGGCCGCTCTGGACAGGTACATATCGAACAGGACGCGGCCGGACAAATCTGGGTTGGCGGCGATTGCTTCACATGTATTGAGGGTCAGGTAACGCTGTGAACCGCTGCCGTCGCTCGTGCGACAAGAGGCCAAGGCGGTGTTGGTTAGATTCGCTGCATGGGAAACCTCTACCTCGTACGCCATGGCCAGGCTTCATTTGGCGCCGAAGACTACGATCAACTCAGCGAGTTGGGTCGCCAGCAGAGCGTGCGCCTGGGCGCCTATTTCCGGGAAAAGGGGCTCAGCTTTGATACCGTCCTGACCGGCACCCTGCGCCGGCAAACACAGACCTACACCGGCATCCAGGAAGGCGGCAACTTCGATCTCGAAGCCCTGCGCTGGCCGGGCCTGAACGAATTCGACAGTGCGGCGGTCATCGCGACCATCTATCCACACGAACTCGAAAAGCCGGACTCACCGGAACGCTACCGCCATCACTTTCGCCTGCTGCGCGACGGCCTGACGCAATGGATGAACGGTGTCGTCAACCCCAAAGGCATGCCGAGCTACCAGGACTTCAGACACGGCGTCACCAGCGCGCTTGATCACATTCGCAAAAACTGCCACGGCAATGTACTGCTGGTTTCCAGCGGCGGGCCGATCGCCACCGCGGTCGGCCACGTGCTGGGCACGGCACCCGAGACCACGATCGAACTCAATATGCGCATCCGCAACAGTGCCGTCACCGAGTTCGCCTTCAACCCGAAACGCCACACTCTGGTCACCTACAACACCCTGCCGCACCTTGATCACGCCGATCACGCGAGTTGGATCACCTTCACCTGAAGCACCGGCGACCGCGCTTAGCGCAACAGAATCAAGGCGGTTCCGACCACCGTGAGCGTGGCGCCGAGCCACGCGGCGATTGCCGGTGAGCGCCCCAGACGCAGCCACAGCAAGGGCAGCACCAGCACCGGCGACACCGAAGACAGGATCGCCACCATGCCAACGTCGCCATCTTTGAGCGCCAGCAGAATCAGCGTCATGCCCACGCCCATGGCGATGAAACCATTGAGCGCCGTTTGCGCCAGCACGCGCAAGGTCGGCGCGGTTTGAGCCCGCGCCGCCGGAAAGCCCACCAGTAGCAGACAGAAGTGGGCACAACAGGCCACCGTCACCCGCACCGCAGATGCCGCAATCGGATCAAGCTCAGTCCCCATTAATGGCTTGATGATCAGAGAACCGAGGGCCTGGCACAGGGCCGCCAACAGGCCCAGCGCAACACCGGCGCCAACATGGCCGCGGTCGGCTTCCCAGGCATGCTCGTCTTCCTTGTCGCGCCCCAGCAGGATGGCGATCATCACACCGGCCAGCGTCAGCACACCGCCCCAAGCGGCCTGCGCGCTCATGCGCTCACCCAGCAACCAGAAGCCCAAGGCGGCGCTGAAGACAGCATGGGTTGCAAACAACACGCCGGAGCGACGCGGCCCGAGCCGGTTCATGGCGGCAAACAACGCGGTGTCCCCGACGAAGATGCCGATCAGTCCGCTGACCACCAGCACACCCCAGGAATCAAACGGCAAGCTGCGCCAACTGCCGGCCATCAGGGTCACAGCCCAGAGCATCAGCGCAACCATGAACATGCGCCAGCGTGTGAAGGAGAACGCACCCAGATGACGCGAGGGCGAAACCGACAAAATGCTGCCGACCGCCCAGCAAGCCGCCGCGCCGAGCGCCATCAGATCATGAGAAGCCAGCATGCGGCGGTCAGTCGATCAAGATCCTGGCGCGTCGGCATCGATCTCTGGCCACGCGACCAGCGTACTGAGCGGCAGGCGCTCGATTTCCAGCAGCAGCCGGGCCAGACCGCTTCCTGCCGCCTGCAGCAGCGCCTGGCCCTTTTCGGCGCTGGCCGCCGCCGCGTTGCCAACGGCACCGGCCGCGTTGTAGTCCTGCATCTGCCAGCCGAGCTTGGCGCTCTTGCCATTGCCCAGAATCTCGAAGTTCTGTTCCCGATCCTGCGCCGTGGAATGAAAGTTTCTGGCCTGCGCCAGGTCCACCAGCGCTGGCGCCAGTGCCAGCAGCATTGAGGTTTCAACGTCGCCGCCGTGAATACCAAAGCGCTGTTCCTCGGCGCTGAAACGCGCATTGACGTCGCGCCCAGCGGCATCCTGCAGCGGCAGATTGAACCAGCTCGCGCTGTACACCAGCATGTCAAGCCGCGCCCGCAAGTCACGCGCCACCAGGTCCATCACGCTGACCTGGCCACCGTGCGCATTGAATAGCAACAGTTTCTTGATGCCCGCCGCCGCCACCGACTCGCCGATGTCAGTCCAGAGTCGGATGATGGTTTCGGCCTTGAGCGTAAGCGTGCCGGGGAAGCGCGCATGCTCGGGACTGAAGCCAACCGCTTGCGTTGGCAGGAACAGCACTTTGGCCGCTGCCGGCAGATGCGGCAAGGCCGCCGCCACCACGCCGTCGGCCAACAGCGTGTCCACGTTCAGCGGCAAATGCGGTCCGTGCTGCTCGATGGCGGCCACCGGCAGCACGGCAACGGTTTGCGCCGCCTCGCCGCTGGTAATCATGCGGGCAAAGTCGCGCGTCGAGAGCTCGGCCCAGAATCTGGAAGGTGTTGTCATGGGCATATCTTAGAACTTGTCGGAAACCCGATGCCGTTGCTGGCGCCGGGTCAGTGTCTGACCATCCTTGCTTTCGGGCCGCTGTGGCCTTGGCAGCCAGCCTTTGAGCGTGCGCGGACTGGCGCGCGCGCCACTGGCCAGGTAGTCCGCCAGCAGGGCCTGGCGCACCACTTCGATCGGCAACGCGCCATCGGTCGCAAGGTAGTCAAACAGGGCATCGACCAGCGTCTCGGGCGACAAGCCGCTGGTCTGACCCGTGCCACGCCACAGCCATTCAGCAAAAGCCTGGAACGCGACAAAGGCGGATGGCGGCCGCGTTGCCAACAGCAGCGCCAGGGTCTGCCCAAAGCGCCCCGAGTTGGCGAAGAGATCCCAGTACCGCGCAAAGCGCGTGAAACGCTGCACCGTATCCGCGTCAACGACCCCCGTTTGCTGCACGGCATAAGGCGGCTGCGGGTCATAGACCATGGCAAAGGCTTCGGTATGACGCGCAATCGGCGTGCCGCGCAAGCGCTTCAAGATCCCGAGCTGAATCTCGTGCGGCCCGATGCTGTGCAGGCGGTCAAAGCCGGCGGCAAAACTCTCCAGCGTCTCGCCGGGTAAACCAAAGATCAGGTCGCAGTGCAGATGCGCGTGCGAAGCGGCCAGCAGCCAGCGCAGATTGGCCTCGGTCTTGTCGTTGTCCTGCTGACGCGAGATGCGCTGCTGGACTGCCAGGTTGAAACTCTGAACGCCAATTTCCAGTTGCAGCACGCCAGACGGAAAACGCGCGATCATGGCTTTGAGGCGATCCGGCAAGTGGTCAGGCACCACTTCGAAATGCAGAAACAAATCGTCCGCCGACGGACCGCTACCCACTGGGGGCAAGCGATCCAGAAAAAACTGCAGGATGCGCAGCGAAGCGTCGATGCGCAGGTTGAAGGTTCGGTCCACAAACTTGAAGTTGCGGGCGCCGCGTTGGTACAAGGCATCCAGCGCCGCCAGAAACCGATCCAGATCGAAGGCCCAAGCCGTCTGATCGAGTGAGCTCAGACAAAACTCACACTTGAACGGGCAGCCGCGCGAGGCTTCGACATAGAGCAGGCGCTGCGCCAGATCGTCCGCGCTGTATTCGCCATACGGCAGCGCAATTTCATCGAGCGGCGGCTGCTCGCCCACCATCACCTTCATAAGCGGTTGCGGTCCGTGCAGCAGGGCGCGACAGAGCTTGGCAAAGCTGACATCACCCCAGCCCATGATCACATGGTCGGCCAGTTGCACGATGGCCTGCTGATCACACTCGTGACTGACTTCGGGCCCGCCCAGCACAATCTTGAGTGCCGGGCGCGTCGCCTTGAGCAAGCGCAGCAGTTCCGTGCTTTGCGTCACGTTCCAGATGTACACACCAAGGCCAATGATCTGCACCGCCCCCGGCTGCGCTGGGCCAAGCAGCGCCAGCATTTCATCAACCAGTTCCTGCGGCTTGCGCGCGATGGTGAATTCACACAGCGCCGTCTGCGCCCGCAAATCCCCCATGTTCGCCAACAGGTAGCGTAGCCCGAGCGAGGCGTGGATGTACTTTGCGTTGAGCGTGCAAAGGACAATTAAAGGCGGGCTGACAGAGGCACTCGGCATGCCAGTATTATCAAAGCATGACACAAGACCTTTTCCGCACCGACGCCTACCTGACCGAATGCAGCGCCACGGTCACAGCCATCACGCCGCAAGGCATCGTTCTTGACCGCAGTGTTTTTTATCCGCTGGGCGGCGGCCAGGCCGGCGACGCCGGATTGTTGCTGCTGGGCGATGGCCGTGAAATTGCCATCGTCGACACGCGCAAGGGTAAGGCCGAGGACGGCAGCTTCACCGACGCCATCTGCCACCTGCCCGCGCCCGAAGTGCTGGCGCAACTGCTGGGCTCAGCCGAATCAGGTGGCCTGTGCCTGGCCGTCGGCAACACCGTCACAGCGCGCATCGACTGGGCGCGGCGCCATCGCCTGATGCGTTTTCACACCACCACGCACCTGCTGTGCCATCTGGTGCCACAACTGGTGAACGGCTGCTCCATTACGCCCGACTACGCGCGCCTGGACTTCAACATGACCGATGCACTCGACAAGGAGGCGCTGAGCGCCGGCATTGCGCAGCTGGTTGCTGCAGCGCATGCGGTCACGGTCGGTACCATCACCGACGAAGAGCTTGACGCCAACCCGGCGTTGGTCAAAAGCATGTCGGTGCAACCACCGCGCGGCAGCGGGCGCATCCGCACCATCCGCATCGGCAACCTGGACCTGATCGACTTCCAGCCCTGCGGCGGCACGCATGTCGCCAACACCGCAGAAATCGGATCGGTCATCGTCACCAAACTGGAAAAGAAGTCCGCCAGCACGCGCCGGGTCGTACTCGGCTTTGCCGCATGAGTCGTGGGCAGGTCAGAAACGCCACGGGCGACTCCTTTTTTGTCTGGGAAGGCGATGTGCTGGTGGTCAACATCCTGGGCAAGCCCAGCGCCGCCAAAGACGCCATTGGCAAACCCAAGGGCACGCAGCTCAAGGTCAGCGTCACCGCCGCCCCGGTGGCGGGCAAGGCAACCGACCACATGGTGCGCTTTCTGGCGCCGCAGTTTGGCGTTGGCGTGAGCGACATCGAGGTCGTGTTCGGTCGCGAAAACGTGAACAAGCAACTGCGCATCAAAGCGCCCAAGAAACTGCCAATCGTGTTTGCGCAGGGGACTTTGGACCTTTGAGACAATCGGGCATGGCAATGACATTTTCAAAAATCATCCAACGTCCCCTGATCGTTGCGCTGTTCACGCTGGCCAGCCTGCTGGTCGGTGCGGCACACGCCCAAAGTCCGGCCAAAACCGTGGTCAGCACGGCTCAGGTGCGCGCCGAGCTGATGGCGCATGCGCCCGATGGAGCCGACGCCGGCAAGACGGTCTGGCTGGGACTGCAACTCACGCACAAGCCCGACTGGCATACCTATTGGAAGAACTCGGGCGACTCCGGTCTGCCAACCACTCTGCAGTGGACACTGCCAAGCGGCGTAACGGCGGGCGACATTGCCTGGCCGCTGCCGAAGAAAATTCCGATTGGCAATCTGGCCAACTACGGCTTTGCCGACACCGTGCTGCTGCCGGTGCCGCTGACCATCACGCCCAACTTCAAGCCAACAGCGCCGGGTAACGCGATCGAGGTCAAACTCAAAGCCAACTGGCTGGTCTGTCGCCAGGAATGCATCCCCGAAGAAGGCGAGTTCGCGCTGACAATTCCGGTCAAGGGTTCGACTGCCATCAACAGCGCCTCCTTCACCGCCGCTTTGGCAGCCCAACCGCGCCCATTGCTGGGCCACACGGGTGTGTTGCCCGACAGCAGCGTGCAGATCAAGGGCAACACAATCGAACTCTCGGTGCAGGGTCTGCCCGTCGCGCTGCGCGGCAAAACGCTGGACTTCTTTGCGGAAACACCCGAGGTGATCGAAACTGCTGCGCGCTGGACACAGGCCTGGAACGGTGGTGTCTGGAGCGCCACCGTACCGTTATCACCGCAACGCAGCAACGCACCGAGCGTGATGCCGGTGGTGCTGGCAGCCGATGGCCAGGGCTACCGGGCTGAACTCAAGGTGCTGGGCAACTGGCCGGCAGCGGGCGCCACTGCACCCACCGTTAGCGCGCCGCCACCGGCACAAGCACCGATCACCCTGCTGGCGGCACTGATTGGCGCCCTGCTTGGCGGCATGCTGCTCAACCTGATGCCGTGCGTCTTTCCGATTCTGGCAATCAAGGTCATGAGTTTCACGCGCCATGCCAACGACCAGCGCGGCCACCGCGTCAGCGGTCTGGCCTACAGCGCTGGCGTTGTGCTGTCATTCCTGGCACTGGGCGCCCTGATGCTGGCCCTGCGCAGCGCTGGCGAACAACTCGGTTGGGGCTTCCAGTTGCAGTCACCCGCCACCGTGGCGGCACTGGCCGCGCTGTTTACGGTAATGGGCCTGAACCTGGCCGGTCTGTTTGAGTTCGGCCAGTTCCTGCCCAGTCGCGTGCTGCTGGTGGAAGCCAAGAATCCGGCCATTAACGCATTTTTGTCTGGGGTGCTGGCTGTGGCCATCGCTTCACCTTGTACCGCCCCCTTCATGGGAGCCTCGCTCGGCTTGGCGCTGGCCTTGCCGGCGGCGCAGTCACTGCTGATCTTCACCATGATCGGCGTCGGCATGGCCCTGCCCTACCTGGCCGCCAGCCTGGTCCCAGCGGTGGCGCGGATGCTGCCACGTCCCGGTGCATGGATGGACACGTTCCGCCGCGCCATGGCATTCCCGATGTTTGCCACCGTGGTCTGGCTGGTCTGGGTACTGGGTCAGCAAAGCGGTATCGACGGTGCTGGCGCCTTGCTGGCCCTGCTGCTGGCCCTGAGTGCCATGCTGTGGTCACTCACACTGCGCGGTCGCAGCCGTCTGATTGTTGCCACGATCATGGTCGGCATTGGCGCGCTGCTGGTGCTCGGCATCGGTCAAAACGTCCTCAAACCCGTGCCCAGCAACAACACGGCCAGCAGCGAACAGTGGCAGCCCTGGGCACCAGGCCGGGTCGAGCAGGCGCTGGCCGCTGGCGCTCCGGTGTTTGTTGATTTCACCGCGGCCTGGTGCGTAACCTGCCAGTACAACAAGAAAACCACGCTGGCCAACGCCGATGTATTGGCCGATCTGGCGACCAAGAAAGTCACCCTGCTGCGCGCCGACTGGACGCGGCGCGACCCCGTCATCAGCGCTGCACTGGCGCAACTGGGCCGCAACGGCGTGCCCGTTTACGTCGTCTACCAAAACGGCAAAGCGCCCGTCGTCATGTCCGAAATTCTCAGCGTCACCGAATTACGCGCGGTGTTGCAGGCACTTTGACGACAAAGAACCATTAGCAGACCGAGGACAGCGCTGCATCGAACACGCCGCGGCCGCTGCCTCTTAAGGGTGTCTTAATCTGCGCGCGCTAACCTGCGGGGATGAATTCTTTGTTCACTCCCCCTATACGCCTGTTGCTTGGCCGCATCGCGGCGGGCCTGCTGATCGTCCTGACCGCAACAACGGCCGTCCGCGCCGAAGAAAACGAAAAAAAAGGTTTCTTCGGCTTCTTCAAGGGCGAAGGCGGCAAAACCGTGGCGCAAACACCCGCTCCGCCCAAGTACAAGCAGGAATGCGCCTCCTGCCACATGGCCTACCCGCCCGGTCTGCTGCCCGCAGCCTCCTGGCAGCACCTGATGGCCAATCTGGGCAAGCACTACGGCACCGATGCTTCACTCGCTGCGGAAGATGCCACTCAAATTGGGAACTGGCTCAGCGCCAACGCCGGCACCTACAAGCGCGTCAGCGGCACGCCGTCGGAGGACCGCATCAGCCAGTCGGACTGGTTCCTGCGCAAACACCGCGCCGGCGAAGTGCCCGCCAACGTCTGGACGCGCGCCTCGGTGCGCAGCCCGGCCAACTGCTCTGCCTGTCACTCGGGCGCCGAGCAGGGAAACTTCAACGAACGCCAAGTCAAGATCCCCGGATAAAAGGCCTGCAAACCGCTTGACCAGCGGCCTCGCGTTGGCAATTTTTATCACTCCAGAAAAATACCCCATGAAACCAAGCCTGAACAAAACAAGCATCCTGGCCTGCCTGGCCCTGGCACTACCACTGTGCGCGAGCGCCAATCCGATTCTGGAGAGCTACCGCACAGCCGCCAAACAGGAAAATCCGGCGTTCAAGGACTTCTCGGCAGCAACCGGCCAGAAGTTCTACACAGCCAAAGTGGGAACCCTGTCCTGTGCTTCATGCCACACCGACTCACCCATGGCCGCCGGCAAGCACGCCAGCACCAACAAGGAAATTCTGCCGTTGGCGCCAGCCGCCAATCCGAAGCGCTTTGCTGATGCCGCCAACGTCGAAAAGTGGTTCAAACGCAACTGCAACGACGTCCTCAAACGCGCCTGCACGGCGCAGGAAAAGGGCGATTTCATGAGCTACGTCCTGTCCGTCAAATAAGGTGCCGACCTCTCAGCGCCGCATGGCCGTGCGGATTCATCCATGAAAAACCGCAACCATCCAGACTTCCAAGCCATGCAGCGCACCCTGATTTGGGACGTTCCGACACGCTTGTTCCACTGGATGCTGGCGCTGAGTTTTGTCCTTGCCTGGCTCACCACCGGATCGGACCGCTGGCTCGCGGTTCATGTGTTTCTGGGCTACCTGATGATGGGGCTGATCGGCTTTCGCATCGTCTGGGGTCTGGCCGGTACACACTATGCCCGCTTTGCCTCGTTCTGGTATGGGCCGCGCGCGGCGCTGGCCTACTTGCGCGCGGTTTTGCACGGCACGGCAGCACGCCACATTGGTCATAACCCGACCGGCAGCGTCGCCATCTATTTCCTGATGTTACTGACCCTGGTGGTGAGTATCAGCGGCTTTTTTACGCTCGGCGGCGAGGAGCAGCAAGGCGCGCTCTCGGGTGTGATGAGCCTGGTGCAAAGCCGCACTTTCAAGAAGTTGCATGAGCTATCGGCCAACGTGATGCTGCTGCTGGTGATCGGCCACTTGACAGGAGTCGTCGTGGAAAGCTTCCAGCATCGCGAGAACCTGGCGCGTTCCATGCTCAGCGGCAACAAGATGGCCGAGCCCGGTGTGCCGAGCGCGACATCGCGCTGGGGCGTAGCCGCGCTGTTGCTGGCGCTGATACTTGGCTTTGGTTTCTGGTGGTTTTACTACGCCGTTGATACCAAACTGGACCAGTTACGCGGCGAACAGGAAAGTCCGCACGTCAAGTTCATCGGCACCCCGCTGGCCGACAACCCACAGTGGCGCGCTGAATGCGGCAGTTGCCACCTCGCCTACCACCCGAACCTGCTGCCAAGCCGCTCCTGGAAAGCGCTGATGGCCGGGCAAGCCCAGCATTTCGGTTCCGATCTGGCGCTCGATGCAACTGCCACTGCCGCGCTGCTTGAATACGCCATCGCCAACTCGGCCGACAAGCAACTAACCGAGGCCTCATACAAAATTGCGCGCTCGCTCAAACCGGCCGAGGCACCGCTGCGCATCAGCGAAACACCGTACTGGGTCAAGAAGCACCGCAAGATCACGGCAGCGCAATGGCAATCGGACCCGATCAAGAGCAAAGCCAACTGTGCGGCCTGCCACCTTGACGCCGATGAGGGAACTTTCCTCGATGCGGCGATGCATATCCCGGCGGCGCCGGCCAAGCCCAAGGCGAGCCAGTAGGGCAGGCGGACCGCGGCCGGTTGCTGCGACAATCGGGGCATGAATACACCCGCCCAAACCGGCGCTTTTGCGCCCCTCCAGAACGACACGTTCCTGCGCGCCTGCCTGCGCCAGGCCACTGAACACACACCCGTCTGGCTGATGCGCCAGGCCGGACGCTATCTGCCCGAATACCGCGAAACGCGAGCCAAGGCCGGCAGCTTCATGGGCCTGGCCACCAACACCGACTATGCGACCGAGGTCACACTGCAGCCGCTGGAACGTTATCCGCTCGATGCAGCGATCCTGTTCAGCGACATCCTGACCGTGCCCGACGCCATGGGCCTGGGCCTTTCCTTTGCACTGGGCGAAGGCCCGAAGTTTGCGCACGCCGTGCGCGACGAAGCGGCAGTGGCCAAACTGGCCGTGCCGGACATGGACAAACTGCGCTATGTCTTTGACGCGGTCACCTCCATCCGCAAGGCGCTCAAAGGCAGCGTACCGCTGATCGGCTTTTCCGGCAGTCCCTGGACACTGGCTTGCTACATGGTCGAAGGCGCGGGCTCGGACGACTACCGCCTGGTCAAGACCATGCTCTACAGCCGCCCGGACCTGATGCACCGAATTCTGCAAATCAACGCCGACGCGGTAGCGCTCTACCTCAACACCCAGATCGAAGCCGGCGCGCAAGCCGTGATGGTGTTCGACAGTTGGGGCGGCGTACTGGCCGACGGCGCCTTCCAGGAATTCAGCCTGACCTACACCGCGCGGGTGCTGGCGCAGTTAAAGAAAGAACACAATGGTGTGCGCATCCCATCCATCGTCTTCACCAAGGGCGGCGGCCTGTGGCTGGAAGAAATGGGGCGCCTTGACTGCGACGCGCTAGGCCTGGACTGGACCGTCAACCTGGCCAAGGCACGCGCCCTGGTCGGTCAAAGCAAGGCCCTGCAAGGCAATCTTGACCCCAACGTCCTGTTCGCCCAGCCGGCGCAAATCGAAGCTGAAGTGATCAAGGTCCTGAACAGTTTTGGCAAGCCGCACAGCGGCGCCGGCACCGGGCCGACGCAGATTTTCAACCTCGGGCACGGTATTAGTCAGCACACACCTCCAGACAACGTGGCGGCGCTGGTGCAGGCGGTACACGAACACTCGAGAAAAATGCGCGCCTGAGCGGTTTGCGCCCTGGCTTTCTAGCATTCTTTTGACCTATATCGTGTTAGTGGCGCCTGACTTATGCACATTTATTTTGCTGCACTGCGAAAGAGGCGCCACTTTGGCTGAGCCCTGCTACAAAACCAATAGCGATCCTAAGTTGTTGATTTATAACGGTTTACAAATTTGCTTTTTTTATGGGCAATCCAGCCAAAGCCTTGATTCTTAAGGCTCCTAAGCGAGCGGAGTCAGGATATCAACAAAGTTATCCACAGAATCCTTGGACGACAGGCAAATCGTTTAAAAATCAAGCACTTAAGGCAACTATCGCAAGTTCACATCAAGTACCCGCCCCAACTCAGTTGCCACCATGAGCCACTGCCTTGCGGTCCTGGTCCAGACACCGGCGCACAGCCAGATCGCTGGCGCCTTGAGTTACCGAAGTGCGCTTGCCCTGCCCGCAGGCACGCTGGTACGCGTGCCGCTGGGCAAACGCGAGATGCTGGGCCTGGTGTGGGATGCGCCAGACCCCGGCGCAGCTCAAGCCCCAATTGCCCCGGAAAAACTGCGCTCCTTGATCGGTCCACTCGAAGGCCTGGCGCCTGTGAGCCCAGCCTGGCGCCAACTCGTCACTTTCGCGGCCGGTTATTACCAGCGCTCAGTGGGCGAAGTGGCATTGGCGGCGCTGCCGCCGCAACTGCGCGAGCTCAGCACGGTGCAACTGGCACGGCGCCTGAAACGCCATGCCAAAGCCGGCACCCCAAACGCGGCAAACGGCGTCAGCGACGAAGATCCGACCGTACTGACGCCGGAGCAGGCGCTGGCCCTGGCACGCTTCGAAGCCGAAAGCGGCCCGTTCCTGCTGTTTGGCGCCACCGGCAGCGGCAAGACCGAAGTCTATTTGCGTTGCGTGCAAAACCTGCTGACAACCCAGCCGCAGGCCCAGGCCATGGTGATGGTGCCGGAAATCAACCTGACACCCCAGCTCGAAGCGCGTTTCCGCTCACGTTTCGAACCATTGTTTGGCGAACAAGCGGTGGTCTCGCTGCACAGCGGCATGAGCCCAGCGCAGCGCCTCAAGAGCTGGCTGGCCGCGCACAGCGGCGCCGCGCGCATCGTGCTGGGCACCCGCATGGCGGTGTTTGCCTCGCTGCCGCAGCTGCGTCTGATCATCGTCGACGAGGAACACGACCCGAGCTACAAAAGCGGCGAAGGCGCACGCTACTCGGCGCGCGACCTGGCGGTCTACCGGGGCCGGCTGGAGGGCGCCAAGGTGCTGCTCGGCTCGGCCACACCCTCGCTGGAAAGCTGGCACCACAGCCGGCCAGCGGCCCAAGGCGGGCGCTACCTGCGCCTGGAAATGCCGAGTCGCATTGGCCTTGACGCCGCCCTGCCGCTGGTGCGCCGGGTGGACATGACGCACCAGCCCAAGCGCTGCGTCATCGCGCCGCCCCTGCTCGACGCCATTGCGCAGCGCGTGGCGCGCGGCGAGCAAAGCCTGATCTTCCTGAACCGGCGCGGCTACGCCCCGGTGTTGCATTGCAGCGACTGCGACTGGAAAAGCGAATGCCCGCACTGCAGTGCCTACCGCGTCTTTCACAAGATCGACCGCACCCTGCGCTGCCACCACTGCGGCTACACCGAACGTGTGCCGCGCGCCTGCCCGGCCTGCGGCAACCCCGACATCACGGCACTCGGTCGCGGCACCGAACGGCTCGAAGAACACCTGGCCGAACTGCTGGCCGACGTGCGCCGCCCGAACTCGGTATCCGAACAGTGGCCCGCGGGTGAACCGGTGCGCATCGCGCGCATCGATGCCGACAGCACCCGGCTCAAGGGTGAGTTGAGCGCGCAACTGGCGCGCGTGCACGCCGGCGAGGTCGACGTGCTGGTGGGCACCCAGATGATCGCCAAGGGGCACGACTTTCGCCGCATCACGCTGGTGGCAGCAATCAACGCCGACGGCGCCCTGTTCTCCAGCGATTTCCGGGCTCCGGAGCGCCTCTTCGGCCTGCTGATGCAGGCAACCGGCCGCGCCGGGCGCGACGCCGACATCAGTGGCGTCAGCGAAATGTGGCTGCAGACCTTTCACCCGCAGCACCCGGTGTTTGAAGCCCTCAAACGCCACGACTACCCGGCCTTTGCCGCAGGCCAGCTGGCCGAGCGCGAACAGGCCGCGCTGCCGCCCTTCAGTTTTCAGGCGCTGGTGCGCTCCGAAGCGCGCACGCAGGAAACCGCACAAGGCTTCCTGAATGCCGCCAGCGCAGCTGCCAGCAGCATGGCCGATGGCGCAGCCCTGTTACAACACATCACGCTGTACCCGTCCGTTCCCATGGGCATGCAGCGCGTGGCCGATGTGGAGCGCGCCCAGATGCTGATCGAGAGCCCTTCACGCGCAGCGCTGCAGCGTTTCCTGAGCGCCTGGCAAGCGGTGCTGCACAGCACACGCGGGCAAGCCGAAGGCAAGGGCCTGCTGCGCTGGGCGATTGACGTCGATCCGCTATTGATTTAAGCGCTATATCTGCAACGACACCGCCAGCGAAAAAGTCAGGAAGGCTGCTGCCGTCGAGACCAGAATGATGCGGGCGATGCGTCCGTTGTCAGCGCCAAAGCGTTCGGCCAGCAGCGACACGTTGCTGGCGCTCGGCAGCGCGGCCGCCAACACGATGGTGGTGAAAGCGGATTGACCGAGCGGCAGCCCGGACTTGATCGCCAGCGTGCCAACCAACAGCACCAGGAGCGGATGCGCCAGCAACTTGATGGCGGCCACCGGCAGAAAATCACGCCCGGGAATCGGCGCATGACCCTGCTCCAGCGCCAGCATCTGCGAGCGCGCCAGCACCGCACCGATGGTGAACAGCGCTACCGGGGAAGCCGCGTCAGCCAGCATGCCAACGGTCTGCGCCACCGGTTTGGGCAATTCGAACTGAAGCATCGAACTGAGCGCGCCCAGCAGAATCGCCCACGGCAGCGGATTCGTCAGCACACCGCGCAGCGCCTTGCCGAAGGCCTTGCGCGCGCCGTGCTGATCGGCACCATCGAGCCTGGACAGCGCAATGCACAGCGAGGTCGTGAGCACCATGTCGATCACCATGGTCAGAATCACGGGGCCGGCCGCCTGCGGCCCGAGCAGCGCCACCAGCAGCGGCACGCCCATGAAGCCGGTGTTGGGGAACGCCGCCACCAGCGCGCCAAAAGCGGCGTCGTTCCAGCCGATGCGCGGATTGCGGCTGATCGCCACCGCCAGCGCCACCACGATCAGGGCCGCCACCGACCAGGTGAAAACAACACCCGTATCCAGCAGTTGCGCAATCGGTGTCATGGCGCCAAAGCGATACAACATGCAAGGCAGGGCGAAGAACAGCACAAAGCTGTTCAGTCCGGAGACCGCCGGCAACGGCAGCACGCGCCAGCGCGCCGCCAGGTAGCCGCACAGCACCAGCGCGAAAAAGGGAAAGGTGATCAGGAGAATCTGCAGCACGCCGCTATTGTCCAGTACTTGGTCTCTGTATGATTCGCGGCTTCGCTCAAAGTATCTCAATGTCCTCCCCCCCGTCCAATGCAGCCGCCGGCCTGAACCTGGCACAACAGGAGGCCGTCAATTACATGCACGGCCCCTGTCTGGTGCTCGCTGGCGCCGGATCGGGCAAAACGCGCGTCATCACGCACAAAATCGGCCGCCTGATTCAGGCCGGGCTGGCGCCGCAACGCATTGCCGCCATCACCTTCACCAACAAGGCCGCCAGCGAAATGCGCGAGCGCGCCAAGGACCTGATCGGGCGACCCGCCAAAGACGTGCTGATCTGCACCTTCCACGCGCTGGGTGTGCGCATGCTGCGCCAGGACGGCGCCGCGCTCGGCCTCAAGCCGCAGTTCTCAATCCTCGACAGCGACGACGTCAACAGCATCCTCAAAGACGCCGGCGGCACGGTCGATGCCGCCACGGCGCGCAGTTGGCAGTGGACCATCAGCCTGTGGAAGAACCTCGGGCTCAACGCCGAGCGCGCCGCTGCCGCGGCACAGAACGACAACGAACGCATCATCGCGCGCGTCATGGCGCACTACGAGGAACGGCTTGCGGCCTACCAGAGCGTTGATTTCGACGACCTGATCGGCCTGCCGCTCAAACTTCTGCAAAACCATGAAACCGTGCGCCAGAAATGGCAGGGCCTGATCGGCCATGTGCTGGTCGATGAATACCAGGACACCAATGCCACGCAATACGAAATGCTCAAGCTGCTGGTCGGCGGCAAGCCGCCCGCTGAGGCGCGTTTTACGGCGGTGGGCGATGATGACCAGTCGATCTACGGCTGGCGCGGCGCCACGCTGGACAACCTCAAACGCCTGCCGCTGGACTTCCCCGCGCTCAAGGTCGTCAAGCTGGAACAAAACTACCGCTCTACCAGTGCCATCCTGCGCGCCGCCAACAACGTGATCGGCCCCAACCCCAAGCTGTTCCCGAAGAACCTGTGGAGTGACCTGGGCGAAGGCGAGCCGGTGCGCGTAGTCGATGCCGACAGCGAAGACCACGAAGCCGAACGCACCGTGGCGCGCATCCAGAGCCTGCGCGCCGGTGGCATCAGCGCCAGTGGGCCGCAGTTTCAGGAACTGCGGCACTTTGCCGTGCTGTACCGCGCCAACCACCAGGCCAAGCCGTTCGAGAAAGCCTTGCGCAAGGCCAACATTCCGTACAAGGTCTCGGGCGGCACCGGCTTTTTCGACCGTGCCGAAATCAAGGACTTGTGCGGCTGGTTTCGTCTCTGGATCAACAACAACGACGACCCGGCTTTTTTGCGCGCCGTCACCACACCGAAACGCGGCATCGGCCACCAGACGCTCGCGCAACTCGGCAGCTTTGCCAGCAGCCGCAAGGTCAGCCTGTTCGAGGCCCTGTTCTCTGGCTCGCTGGGCAGCGTGCTGGGCGCCAAGGCGCTGGGCAGCCTGCACGAATTTGGCCGCTACGTGAACGACCTGGAGTTCCGCGCTCGCCACACCATCGGCGCCGAAGCGGCGGGCAGCTTTCTGCATGACTGGCTGAAAGAAATCGACTACCAGAAGCATTTGTACGACGGCGAGGACAGCGAGAAGCTGGCTGCTGCGCGCTGGACCAATGTGCTCGATTTCTGCGAGTGGATGTCGGCGCGTTGCGGCGGCAGCATCGACGATGCCGCCGGCGTCAACACCGTCAACGAACCCAAGACGCTTTTGGAGGTGGCACAAACGGTTTCGCTGCTGTCCACCATCAGCGAACGCGAAACCGATATGGATGTGGTCACGCTCTCGACCCTGCACGCGGCCAAGGGGCTGGAGTGGCCGCACGTGATCCTGGTCGGCGTCAACGAAGGTCTGCTGCCGTTCAAGCCGGGCGAAGGCGCGGCCTCCCCCGGTGGCTCCGAGCGCGAACACGAAGCCGCCAATGAGAGCATGGCGGCACGCCTGCAGGAAGAGCGCCGCCTGATGTACGTCGGCATCACGCGCGCGCAGCGCAGCCTGGCCGTGAGCTGGACGCGCAAGCGCAAGAAAGGCCGCGAACTGATCGCCGCGCTGCCGAGCCGCTTTATCGCCGAGATGGCGCTGGACCAGGCAACGGTGCGCGAAGACCCGCGTGAAAAGCTGCGTGCCCTGCGCGCTGAATTTGCCAAGAAGGCGCTGGACAAGGCGGCTGCGCCAACGTGACAGGGGAAGCGTTGACATCCTGCGGCAAGCGATTCATGCTCCAGCCTCCAATGGAGGCTCTCATGGACATGAAGATCGAAACCAAACCCGCATTCCCCTACCTCGCCGAAACGCACGAGCTGACCAACCTCTCGCGCGAGCTGTGCGACTACAACATGTTCAGCCAGGATGCGGTGCTGACCGAGTCGGTGCAGCGCGAAGGCGCGCAGTGGGCGCAGGACCAACTGACGGCGTTCGGCCAGCTCACCGGCTCGGCCGACTACCTTGAACTCGGACGCCTGGCCAACAAGCACCAGCCCGAGCTCGACACGCACGACCGCTTTGGCAATCGCATCGACCTGGTGAGCTTCCATCCGGCCTACCACCAGCTCATGAAGACCGCCATCGAGCACGGTCTGCACGCCTCACCCTGGACGCACCCGAAAGCCGGCGCGCACGTGGCACGCGCCGCCGGCAACTACCTGCAAACGCAGGTCGAAGCCGGCCACGGCTGCCCGATCACCATGACGTTTGCGGCGGTGCCGGCGCTGCGCCTGCAACCGGATCTGGCTGACCTGTGGCTACCCAAGCTCACGGCCCCGGTATACGACCCGCGCAACGTGCCCGTGAGCCAGAAGCTTGGCCTGACCATCGGTATGGCGATGACCGAGAAACAGGGCGGCTCCGACGTGCGCAGCAACAGCACGCAAGCCTATCCGCTGGGCAGTGGCGGTCCCGGTCAGGCCTACGAGTTGGTCGGCCACAAGTACTTTGTCTCGGCGCCAATGTGCGACGCCTTCCTGGTGCTGGCACACAGCGCCGGTGGCCTGTCGTGTTTTCTGCTGCCGCGCTGGCGGCCCGACGGCAGCAAGAATGCGATGCAGGTACTGCGCCTGAAGAAGAAGATGGGCAACGCGTCCAACGCATCGAGCGAGACCGAGCTGCGCGGCGCGCTGGCCTGGATGGTGGGCGAAGAAGGGCGCGGCGTGCGCAACATCATCGAGATGGTCAGCATGACGCGCTTCGACTGCATGACCGGCTCGAGCGCCGGCATGCGCATGGCGGCCTCGCAGGCGCTGCACCACTGCTCGATCCGCTCGGCCTTCGGCAAGGTTCTGAACGAGCAGCCTCTCATGCGCAACGTGCTGGCCGATCTGGCGCTGGAAAGCGAAGCGGCGCTGACCCTGACGCTGCGCGTGGCGCGCGCCATGGACCATCGCAGCGACGCGCAGGAAGACCTGCTGGTGCGCCTGGTCACAGCCGTGGGCAAATACTGGATCTGCAAGCGCACACCGAACCACGCCTATGAGGCGATGGAATGCATCGGCGGCAGCGGCGTCATGGAAGACAGCATGATGCCGCGCCTGTTCCGCGAAGCGCCGATCAACCCGATCTGGGAAGGCAGCGGCAACGTGCAATGCCTCGATGTGCTGCGTGCCATGGCCAAGACCCCGGCCGTGCTCGACGCCTTTTTTGGCGAAGTCGGCAAGGCGCAAGGCACGCACGCCGTGCTCGACCAGTGGGTTGCCGCGCTGGCGAAAGACCTGCGCGACCCGCGCGATGTCGAGTACCGCGCGCGTGATCTGGTCGACCGCATGGCACTGGCGCTGCAGGCCTCGCTGCTGGTGCAGAGTGCGCCGTCCTTCATCAGCGACGCCTTCTGCCAGTCGCGCCTGGAGCAGGCCGGGCACCACAACTATGGCACGCTGCCGCGTGGTGTCGATGTCGGCGCCATCATTGCACGCGCCACGCCACAGAGCGGCGCCTGAACGCGTGCGCCGCTGACCGGCGGCCAGGCACGCCAGCACCGGGCGCGACTTCAAAGACAATAGCGCCCATGCTCCAATTCGACCTGCTCCAAACCGACCCCGCCAGCCACGCCCGGCGCGGCCGCCTGACACTCAACCACGGCGTGGTGCAAACGCCGATCTTCATGCCGGTGGGCACCTATGGCACGGTCAAGGGCGTGCTGCCGCGCAGCTTGGAGGAGATGGGCGCGCAAATCATCCTGGGCAACACCTTTCACCTGTGGATGCGCCCGGGTCTGGACGTGATGGCCCAGTTCGGCGGTCTGCACCGTTTCGAGAAATGGGACAAGCCGATCCTGACCGACTCCGGCGGCTTCCAGGTCTGGAGCCTGGGCGAGATGCGCAAGATCACGGAGGAAGGCGTCAAGTTTTCTTCTCCGGTCAACGGCGACAAGCTGTTCCTGACGCCCGAGATCTCGATGCAGATCCAGACCGTCCTGAACAGCGACATCGTCATGCAGTTCGACGAATGCACGCCCTATATTTCGGTCGAACCCAAGACCAAAGGCCAGCTCACCACCGAGGCCGAAGCGCGCAGTTCCATGGAGCTGAGCCTGCGCTGGGCGCAGCGCTGCCAGTCGGAATTTGCCCGGCTCGAGAACCCGAATGCCTTGTTCGGCATCGTGCAGGGCGGCATGTTCGAGCACCTGCGCCAGGAGTCGCTCGAACAGCTGGTGGCGATGGACTTCCCGGGCTACGCCATCGGCGGCGTCAGCGTCGGCGAACCGAAAGAAGAGATGCTGCGCATCATGGCGCACACGCCGCACCGCCTGCCCGCGCACAAGCCACGCTACCTGATGGGCGTGGGCACGCCGGAAGACCTGGTCGAAGGCGTGGCCCAGGGCGTCGACATGTTCGACTGCGTGATGCCCACGCGCAACGCGCGCAACGGCACCCTGTTCACGCGCCATGGCGACCTGAAGATCCGTAACGCACGGCACAAGACCGACGAGCGTCCGCTCGACGAAACCTGCACCTGCCACGCCTGCGCCGGCAGCTCCAGCATTGCGTACAGCCAGGGCGGCCGCGAGGGCTTCAGCCGCGCCTACCTGCACCACCTGGACCGCTGCGCCGAGATGCTCGGCCCGATGCTCGCCAGCATCCACAACCTGCACTACTACCTAAACCTGATGCGCGAAGTGCGCGAGGCGCTCGACGCCGGACGCTTCGGCGCGTTTGTCACGCAGTTCAAGGCCGACCGGGCACGCGGGGTTTGACCCCAGCCTAATCGCCGGCAAATACCGTCAGCACGCCGGTGTAGCCGTAGAGGTGATTGCGCGCGATCTCGCCGGCGGCGAAGAAGCCGACCAGGGGCACGTCGCCCAAGGCGCGGCGCACAATCTGCAGTTCGGCGCTCGGGCCGCCAAAATGCGGACCGCCACGCCCAGAGCAGCTGACGTAGACCGCCCCCAAGATGCGTCGAGCCGGATGCGGTGCGGCGGCCGCCGGTGCGGCCAGCGCCATCAGTTCCTCGACCGCCAGCTCCTGCGGCTCCATTTCTTCGCGGATCTCGGCGCAGACGCGCATCAGATCAGCCTTGGCCGCCTGCACATTGCGCCGGCAGAATACGAGTTGCATGCCGGCCTTGACTTGGTCCGAGACCGCAATCGCACCGCGCGCGGTGTCCAGACCGATGATGTGGCGCACCAGCACGTCGCTGCCGAAGTTACCGGTGCGCTGCACCGCCACGGCATCGCCGCTGTCCGCGCTCGACAGCAGGCCCACCAGCGTGGCACGCACCGCCTGCAGCGCCTGTTCGGGCTGCTCCAGTGTGACCTTGAGATCGCGCAGCAGCACGTCCATGGCGGGCTCGCCATCGAGCAGGCCCGCGACATTGCCCTCGGCGGCGCCCACGAAATAGGCCTTTGAGATCGGCAGACAGCCCTGCGTCACGCGCGACACCAGGTTGACGCGCTCGCCGAAAGCCACACCGCTCAGACCGCCGCTGAAGACACCGCTGGCCGCACCCTGGCCGCGGATATTGCCGTTGCCGCCAACGGCGAACTGAACCGTTTGCGAGCGGCTTGCGGACAGGCCGCCAAACAGGTAGCCGGTTGCCGTGCGCGCAGCCATCTCGCCAATCAGTTCGCCCAGGTCGGCCGTATTGGGGTCGGCATGGACCAGTGCCGAATGCGCGTCGAACCCCAGGCCCAGCGGCGCCACGCCGGAGAACACGCGGTACTGGTCGCCTGGCAATTCGCACAGCATCAGCACCAGCGCCGGCGCATCAAAATACTCGACGTTGTTCGCCGCGACGCCGACGCCCACGGTGCCCGACCAGTCGGTCACTTCAGGCAGTTCGGCGCTCAGGTACTCAAGAATATCCCGCGCCTGCTCGGCGTAATGGTCCGTGATGTAGAGCAGGGCCAGCGTTGGCGCGCTCGCGAAGTCGGGCCGCGCCATCTGGCCGCGCACCTGGGCCAGCACCTGGGCTGCGGCCATGCGCCACTCGGGATGTGTGGCATGGCCATACGGAAAAAGCTTCATCGCCGCTCGCGCCGCGCCGGCGTCAGGCGCCTTTGCCAGGCGCCTTCTTGACGGCCCTGCGCGCGGCAGCACCGGACTTGGCAGCCACTTTCTTGGTCGCCTTGACGGCTTCCTTGGCCAGGCCGGCAGCCATGTTCCTGGTCATATCCTTGGCCGTGTTCTTGCTCGCATCCTTCATGGCACCGGCGGCGATCTGCTGAAACTGCTGCGTGAGCGACCCCCACAACTGCATCGGATCGATCAAGCCACCCACGCCGCTGGCCGGAGTGGCTGCCTTGCGCACCGACTTGGCGACTGAACCCGCGCCACTGGCCACGTCGGAAATTGTCTTGGCCGTTGAAGCAGCGGTGTCGGTCATGCGCTGCACGCCGGAGGCGACCGAATCGGCGGCCTTGAGCTTGAGCGCGTTGGCCACATCGCCCATGTTGAAGTTCATGCCCTTGAGCGTGGCCAGCGTCATCTTCTGCACCTCGAGCGCCTGCACTGTGGCACCGAGCGCCTTGGAGTTCTGCTCGAGCCAGAAATGCACGGTCTTGAGCTCGTCGATGCGCTTTTCCAGCTCTTCCAGATTGAGCGTCGGCGCAATCCAGTTCGCCAGATTGGGCATTTGCGGAATGTTCTGTGTCGCCCCCTTGGCCAGATTCTGGAGAAAGTCAAAACCGGGAACGAATTTACCGAAACCACTGTTCTGCGCATCAGCCATCTTGCTCTCCTAAATTGTTCGGGACAGGTCACAGCTTACCCCAATGCGGCCCCGCTGGCGATGCCCGCGCCCACATGGCCGTCAGTGCTGGTGCATGCCGGTCGCCATGGCCGTCACCGGCACCTTGAGCTCCATCCTGCTCTCAACACCCTTGGCATCCTTGAACACCAGGGTCAGGGGCACGCTGCCGTCCTTGAGCAGCGGCGCCTTGAGATCCATCAGCATGAGGTGGTAGCCGCCCGGTGCGAGTTCGACCGTCTTGCCAGCCGCAATCTCCAGGCCGCCCGATACGGCACGCATGGTCATGACGTCGCCCTGCATCTTCATCTCGTGAACCTCGGCCACCGCCGCCGCCGGCGACGCAACACCGACGAGGCGGACCGTGTCTTTGGCCTTGATCTTCATGAAGGCGCCGGTGGCCTTCTGCCCCGGCACGCTGGCGCGGACCCAGGCATCCCTGACTTCGATGTTCTGGGCGTAAACCGCGCCGCAGGCCAGTGCCGCGATGACGGCGAGTGCTTTCAATTTCATGCGCTTGTGTTCCCTAAGCAACCGTCCAATGCACCGCAAGCCGATCTGCGAGAGGCGAGCCGGTGCGCGTGGCGGCGATTATGTCCGAGGACGGCCGACCCTGCAGAGTGTTGACAGACATCAAAGACGCGCGGGCCCACGCGGAGCACGATGAAAGCTCAACTACACAGACAGGCATCTCCTATGAGCGCACATCTCAACCCCGCCTTCAAGCGGCAACTGCTGGCGCAGCGCGCCAGCCTTCTGGCGCAACTGAGCAGCCTGCGCGGTGGCACGGTGGGTCGCGCGGAGGCCTCGGCTGAGCACTTCGGCCGCGCCGAGGAACTCGACAGCGGCCAGATCAGCAGCACGCGCGAACTGGAACTGGCCCTCGATGACCGCGAATCGACCGAGCTGCGCATGGTCGATGCCGCGCTGGCGCGCATCGAGGCCGGCACCTATGGCCTGTGCATCGACTGCGGCGTCGAGATTCCGCTGGCGCGCCTGCACGCCGCACCGGAAGCGCCGCGCTGCATCGTCTGCCAGGAAAAGATCGAGTAGGCCTGCTATCCTGCCGGGACCATGAATTACACATTCGCCTCGGCCACCATCCTGCTGATCCTGATCACCGACCCCATCGGCAACATACCGATCTTCGCCAATGCCCTGCGGCATGTGGCGCCGCAGCGCCGGCCGTGGGTCATCCTGCGCGAGGTCCTGATCGCCTTCGTCCTGTTGCTGACCTTCATGTTCGTCGGCGACGGTTTTCTGCGCCTGATGAACCTGAGCGAACTCTCGCTGCAGATCGGTGGCGGCGTGATCCTGTTCCTGATCGCCCTGCGCATGATTTTTCCGCCGCCACCGGGCATCGAGGTGCCGGGAGAAAAAGGCGAGCCTCTGATCGTGCCACTGGCCATTCCGGCCATTGCCGGCCCGTCGGCGCTGGCCACCGTCCTGCTGCTGGTCTCGCAGGCGCCGGAGCGGCGCATGGAATGGATTGCCGCGCTGTGCGTCACGATGGCCGTGAGCGCCACCGTGCTGGTGCTGGCCGAGCGCATCCAGCGTGTGGCGGGCGACCGCTTCGTGGTCGCGCTGGAACGCCTGATGGGTCTGGTGCTGGTCGCGGTATCGATTGAAATGATGCTGCGCGGCATCAAGACCTTCGCCAAGCAACTGGCCGGCGCTTGAACACGTGCGCGTGCGCAGCACGCGATGGCAGAATGAGCACATGATCAGATCGGGTGCATCCGGCGTGACGGGATGGGTGCTGGCAGGCGCGCTTTACGCTTGCGCTGCCGGCGCCGCCCTGGCTGCCACGCCTGCTTTCGATCTGCTCGTTGAAGCCCCTGAGGAGGTGCGTCCGCTGCTCACGCGACACCTCGAACTGCAGCGTTACCGTGAACTCGCCGACCTCGACGACGCCGAGCTCGACCGCCTGCTGAGCGCCGCGCGCGATGACACGCGCGAACTGCTGGCCACACTCGGCTACTTCGCGCCGGAGATCCGCATCGAACGCCAGAACGCCATCAGCGCAACGGCGCCACGCACGGTGCAACTGCGCGTTGTGCCCGGCGAACCGACGCGGGTCAGCGAGGTTCGCATCACATTCAACGGCCCGATCGGCAGCGACGACGCGGCACAGCAACAGCGCCAGCGGATCGAAACCGGTTGGGCGCTGCCAGCGGGCAGCCGTTTTACCCAGAGTGGCTGGGACGAGGCCAAGCGACTGGCGCTGCGCCAGCTCACCACCTTGCGCTACGCCGCCGGACAGCTCGGCGACACCCTGGCCGACATCGACCCCGTGCAGCACAGCGCGCGGCTCTCGGTCACACTGGAATCCGGGCCCGACTACCATCTGGGCCCGTTGGTGATCAGCGGCGCCCAGCACCACAGCGCCGAACTGGTCACGCGACTGGCGCACTTGAGACCGGGCGCCGAATACACGCAGGCGCAGCTGGCGCAGGCGCAGCAGCGGCTGACGGAAAGCGGCTATTTCGATTCCGCCTTCATCGCGCTGGACACTTCGGGCGACCCGCAGGCGGCACCGCTGCGCGTGCAGGTGCGCGAGGCCAAGCTACAAAAGCTCGTGCTGGGTGTCGGCGCCAGCACCGACGCCGGCCTGCGCCTGAGCGCCGAGCACACGCACAACCAGGTACCGGGCATCGGCTGGCGCGCCATCAGCAAGATCCTGCTCGATCGCGACACGCGCGCGCTCGGCACCGAGCTGACCGCGCCACCCGATGCCGACAACTGGCGCTGGACCAGTGCGCTGCTGTTGCAGCGCGAGCCGGTCGGCAGTTACCAGGTCAGCAGCCAGCATTTGCAGTTCGGGCGCCGACAGACCGACGAGCACATCGAGCGCAACTACTACCTGCAGTTCGATCGTTCCGACAGCGTTCCGACTGACGCCAGCGCGCCGATCCTGGCGCAGACGCTGAGCGCCAATTACGCCTTCACCCTGCGCAATTTCGACCAGTTGCCGTTTCCGTCGAGCGGCTGGGGCCTGGGCGTCGAGGTCGGCGGCGGCAGCACCTTGAGCAGCCAGCGCGACCCCTTCAGTCGCCTGGTGGCGCGCTGGCTCGGCTACGTGCCGCTGGGGCCGCGCAGCGCCGAGGGCTCGATCGCGGCGCTGCGGGCGGGCCGCCTCGTGTTGCGCGCCGAAGCCGGCGCCGTGCTCGCCAGCGAGAGCGCCATCCTGCCGAGCACGCAGCTGTTCCTGACCGGCGGCGACACCAGCGTGCGCGGCTACGCGTACCACACCCTGGGCGTCACCCTGCCCAACGGCCAGACCACGGCCGGTCGCTACATGGGCATCGGCAGTGTGGAGTGGCAGCGTCCGATCATCCGCAACAACCAGGCCACCGAATGGGAGGGCACTTTGTTCGTGGATGCCGGCGCGGTCGCCGACACACCGCGCGAGTTGCGTGCCCGCGTCGGCTACGGTGCCGGCGTGCGCTGGAAGAGCCCGGTCGGGCCGCTTCAGATCGACCTTGCCTACGGCGTGGCCGTGCAGCGTTTTCGCCTGCACATGAACCTCGGGTTCACGTTCTGATGAAGACGCTGCGCCGCATCCTGCTCGTCGTCGCCAGCCTGTTGCTGGCGCTGCTGCTGGGCGTGGCGGCCTTGTGGTCCTGGAGCGGCGGCGACACCTCGCTGGCTACCACACTGAACCAGATCACTCGCCTGCTGCCGGCCGGACAGACACTGGAATTCAAGGACGTCAAAGGCTCGCTGCGCAGCGGCGGGCACATCGGCTGGCTGCGCTGGCAGCAGGGTCAGCTCAGCGTCCAGGCCACGGACCTGACAAGCGATTGGGTCGCCGGCAGCGTATGGGCGGGCGAACTGCGCCTGACGCGCCTGCGCATTGGTCAGGTGCGCATCGATGACCGGCGCGCTGCCACAACGCCGACACCGCCGGCCGACCTGCGCCTGCCCTTTCGGGTCGACGCGCAAGTATCAGTGGCAGCACTGGAGTGGGTCGGGCCACCCGCGCTGCAGCTCACGAATCTGGCCGGGCACTACCGCTTTGACGGCCAGGCACACCGGCTCGATGACGGCAGCGCGCAGATGGCAGCCGGCAGCTATCACTTCAGCGGCCGGCTGGAAGCGCAAGCGCCGATGCAACTGGTCGCGCAATTGCAGGGCAGCGTGCAAACCACGCTGCCGTCGAGTCGCCAAAGCCTGCATCTGGACGCCTTGCTTGACGTGAAGGGGCAACTTACGGGCCGCGACGCAACGCTGCAATTGCAGGCTCGACTCGTACCCGAGAAGGGCGCTACACCCGATGCGGCGATGCAGGGCAATTTGGTGGCGACCTTGCAGCCGTGGCAGGCGCAGGCCATCGTCAGCGCCACGGCGCAGTGGCAGGCCCTGAACCTGGCCGCGCTGTGGCCGCAGGCACCGCAGACCCGGCTGAGCGGCAGCACCCGGGTCACGCCCGCCGGCCCCGGCTGGCAGGCCATCGTCGAACTCACGAACACGCAAGCGGGCGCATGGAACCAGCGACGTCTGCCGCTCGACAGTCTGCAGGGCACGCTGGCATTCACGCAGGGGCAGTGGGTGGTCGAGTCGCTGCAGGCCAGCGCCGGTGGCGGCCACATCAGGGCGCAGGGCATCGTTGACAACCCCGCCACAAGGACCGGCGCTCACGCGGGCTGGCAAGGCAGTGCCACACTGCAGGGTGTGAACCCGGCGGCCATCGACTCACGACTGGCGGCGACCCGGCTGGACGGCCGGCTGACCGCGCAGCAGACGCCCGCCGGCATTGCCTTTGACGCGCAACTGCAGACCGGCGCCGCGCAAAGCACGGCGACCAGCGGCGCGCTGGCCGGGCTTCGCCTCAAGACGATGCAGGCGCGCGGCCTGTGGCTGGCGCCGGCACTGCGCATCGACACGCTCTCGCTGCAAACCGACGACGCGCAGTTGCAGGGACAGCTCAAGTACCAGACCGACACGCGTGCACTCGCGGCCCAGCTCGACCTGACCCTGCCCGGCGCCCGCGCCACGCTGGCAGGCGAGATGGCGAGCAGCCGTGGACAAGGCGATATCAGCATCCAGATCAGCGACGCCGCCCAGGCCCGGCAATGGCTGGCGCGCTGGCCCGGCAGCCCGGCCACGCCCAGCGGCACCGCGCTGGCGGGCAGCGCCAGTCTGAACGGCCACTGGCAAGGCGGATGGCAAGGCCAGGGCCGCAACCTGCAGATCGAGGCCCGCATGCAGTCCGACCAACTCACGCTGCGCGGCGAGCGACAGGATGCCGCGCAGGCCTGGCGTCTGCTCGGGTTGCAGCTCGACCTCTCGGGCACGCTCAGCGCTTGGAAACTCAAGACACAGACCCAGGCCGAACAGGCCGGGCGTCACTTCGCGCTCGCGGCGCAAGCGCATGGCACGCAAGGTAGCGACGGCCTTTGGCAGGCCGAGCTGGAGAGCGCACAGCTAAGCGCGCACGGCAGCGTCGCGGCAGACCTCTGGACGCTGCAACTGGAGCGCAGCCTGCCGCTGCGCTGGCAACGCAGTGCAGCGCTGAGCACGCTCGACATCGGCGCCGGCAGCGCCCGGCTGAGCGCCGCGCTGCCCGGACTGGCGGTCATGAGCTGGCAGGACGCGCACTGGTCGCAGCAGGGCCGGCGCAGCGACTGGCACACGCAGGGCTCGGTGCAAGGCCTGCCGCTGGCCTGGCTGGACCGGCTCGGCCAGACCGCCATGGCCAGCATGGGCGTCAGCGGCGACCTGCTGCTGGGCGGGCAGTGGGACGCATCCGGCGGCGCCGCGCTGCAGGTGCGCGCGACGCTGCAGCGCAGCAGCGGCGATCTGCTACTGCAGACCGGCGACGCCAATCTCGGCACACTGCGCGCCGGCATCAGCGATGCGCGCCTGGTGCTGAGCGCCGACGGCGAGCGCCTGACAAGCAGCCTGCGCTGGGCCAGCGAGCGCGCCGGTCAGGTGCAGGCGGACTTCAGCAGCCGGCTGCTGCGCCAGGACGAGGGCTGGAGCTGGCCCATGGATGCGCCCTTGAGCGGCACACTGAACGCCCAACTGCCGCCGCTGACCAACTGGTCGCGGCTGGCGCCGCCAGGCTGGCGCTTGCGCGGCACACTGGAAGCCCGGGCCGAACTCTCCGGCACGCGCCGCGCACCCCAGTGGCACGGCACGCTGCTGGCGCAAGACCTGGCGGTGAGCTCGGTTGTGGACGGCATCGATTTCAGCAAAGGCACGCTGCGCGCCAAGCTCAACGGCCAGCGCATGGACATCCTCGAATTCAAGGTCGCCGGCGCCGGCACCAGCAACCCGGGCTCGCTGTCGGCCACCGGCTCGGTGGAGTGGCCAGCCGCCAGCGACGCAGCCGCGACACTGCGCTCGCGCTTGCACATGGCGCTCGATTTCCAGGCCGATGCCCTGCGCGTCAGCGCTATGGCCGACCGGCGGCTGGTGCTCTCAGGCCAGGTCTCGGCAAGACTCGCCGACGCGCGGCTGACCGTGCGCGGCAAGCTCAGGGCCGATCAGGCCTTGTTCGTCCTGCCCGAAGACACCGCGCCGCGCCTGGGTGACGATGTGAAGCTGCGCAGCACGCGCATTGGCACAGCGCCCCGCAGCAGCCCCGGCGCAACCGCCGCGATGCCCTCCAGCCCCGGCGGCGTAACGCCCGATGTGGTCGTCAGCCTGGACTTTGGGCCGCGCTTTCAGGTGAGCGGTCACGGCCTGGCGACGCGGCTGGGCGGCGAGCTCGAATTGCGCAGTGGCGGCGATTCGGGACGCACGCCGCGACTGATCGGCGAGTTGCGCGCGCTGGGTGGAACTTACAAGGCCTACGGGCAGCAGCTAACGATCGAGGAAGGCGTGCTGCGCTTCAGCGGACCGTACGACAACCCGGCGCTCGACATCCTGGCGATCCGCCCGCAACTGCAGCAACGGGTGGGCGTGCGCATCAGCGGCAGCGTGCTGTCGCCGATCGTGCGGCTGTACGCGGACCCCGATCTGCCCGACGCTGAAAAATTGTCCTGGCTGGTGCTCGGTCGCGCGCCCGTCAACGGCGGCAGCGAAGCCGCCATGCTGCAGCAGGCGGCGCTCTCGCTGCTCGGCGGCAAGGACAAGGGCGTTGGCGGCGGCCTGGCCAATGCGTTCGGACTCGACCAGTTGTCGTTCGGCAGCAGCGCCAACAGCAGCACCGGCACGAGCACGAGCGAAACCACCGTAACGCTCGGCAAGAACATCGCGCGCAACTTCTACGTCGCCTACGAACGCAGCCTGACCAGCGCCCTGGGCAGCTTCTACATCTTCTACGAACTGTCACGCCAGTTCACGCTGCGCGCCCAGACCGGCGAACAAAGCACGCTGGATCTGATCTTCACACTGCGCTACGACTGAGCGCCCGGGCACGAGCCATGCCGACGAGTCGGACCAGACCGCAGACTGTTTCGCGCAAGGCGCTGGCGGGACTGACCCTGATCGTGCTGCTGCTTCACTTGCTGCTGCAGGATGATTCGCCGACCCTTGCCCCGAATACGCCAGCGCCGGTGCCGGCATTCAGCACCCGGGCACTCGAACCGGTCGACGCCCGGGCAGATGCGCCGACAGCAAGGCAGCCCGGCGTCAAGCGTCCGGCTCCGTCCCCGCGCAAGGCCGACGAGTCGCCCGCCACGGCGGGCACTGAACCAAGCGCAACGAACGCGGGCGCGACCCCCATTGCGACGACAGCACCCGCAACCGAGGTGGCTGCGCCCACCATGGTTGCGCAGGCGCCGCGCGAAACTGCGAGCCCGGAGCGCGCCTACCGGGTCCCGGGCGCAGCGCTACTCCAGTACGACGTCAAAGGCAGCAAGTTTCCCTACAACCTGCGGGCCGAACTGTTATGGCAGCCCGACGGCACCCATTACGACGCCCGACTGACTTTCAGTGCCGGGCCCCTGCCGGTCATGCGCCAGCGCGGTTTTCGGACAAGAAACGCAGCGAGGTCGCGGCCCACTTCGTGCGCGAGCAGGGCAAGATCACCTTCAGCGCCAACACCCCGGACGCGCCACTGCTCGACGGCGCGCAGGACCGCCTGAGCATCCTGCTGCAACTGGCGGCCATGCTGGCCGGCAACGCCGAGGCCTACCCGCAGGCCAGCACGCTGACACTGCCGGTTGTCGGGCCGCGCGATTCCGATCTCTGGCTGTTTACCGTCGAGAACCTGGAGACACAGGCCTTGCCCGGCGGCGAGCTAGCAGCCCTGAAACTGATGCGCAACCCGCGCCGCGCGTTTGACCAGAAGGTCTAACTGTGGCTGGCGCCGTCATTGGGCTACCTGCCGGTGCGCATGCGCATCACGGACGCCAACAGCGAGTTTCTCGACCAGCAATGGCTGTCCGGCCAGCCAGCGACGCCCTGAGCGCGGAAGGGGCCGAGGCAGCAGGCCCTTGAAATTGGCGTGAGTGCGACCAAGTGTGGTGCAATGACGATTAAAGGATAATTGATCCATGCACACGCTTTACGACTCTGACACCTACTCGGTGACGCACATGCTGGCCAATGCAGTAGCCACCGACGTGACCGACGAAAACGACAGCGAGCGCATCGCGCAGTTGCTGCTGGTGCCGGCGCTGGCGCGCCACGGCTTCGAGATCGTGGACAAACGTTCGGGCAAGGAGGTCTACCTCGACGGCTCGTGGGCAGAACTGTTCCAGCGCCACATCTCGGCCTGGCAGGAAAAGACGCCAACCCAGGAAGAGGTTGAAGAAACGCTCGAGCAATACGCCGAACTGGCGCAGAACCCGGTGCTGGTTCACTGACCGGCCGAGTCCCGCGCTAGGCCTGCCGCGGGACTCTGCGGCGACAATGCAGGCCTATGAAACCTGTTTACATCCTGACCCTGTCCTGCCCGGACCGCCTCGGACTTGTGCATGCCGTCTCGGGCTTCCTTCTGGAGCGCGGCGGCAACATCGAAGAAGCCGCCCAGTACAACGACCATGACACGGGTCTCTTCTTCATGCGCGTCCAGTTTGCCTGCGGCGAGCTCACGCCGGAGGACCTGAAGATGCAGCTGGATTCGTTTGCTCGGCCCTTCGAAATGAGGTGGGGTTTGCACGCCGTGGCGCAGCCGATGCGCGCCGTACTCATGGTCAGCAAGGAGGGGCATTGCCTCAACGACTTGCTGTTTCGCTGGAAGAGCGGCCTGCTCGCGCTCGACATCCGCGCCATCATCTCGAACCACCGCGAGTTTTACCAGCTCGCGGCCAGCTACAACGTGCCGTTTCATCACCTGCCGGTGACCGCCGCAACCAAGGCGCAGGCCGAGGCCCGCCAGTACGAGATCATCGAGGCCGAGCAGGCCGAGCTGGTTGTGCTGGCGCGCTACATGCAGGTGCTCAGCGACGACCTGTGCCGCAAGCTCTCAGGCCGCGCCATCAACATCCACCACTCGTTCCTGCCGAGCTTCAAGGGTGCCAAACCCTACTACCAGGCGCATGATCGCGGCGTGAAACTGATCGGCGCCACCGCCCACTACGTGACGGCGGACCTCGACGAAGGCCCGATCATCGAGCAGGATGTGGCGCGGGTCGATCACAGCCGCACGGTCGAGGATCTGACGGCACTGGGCCGCGACACCGAGAGCCAGGTACTGGCGCGCGCGGTCAAGTGGCACAGCGAACACCGCGTCCTCATCAACGGTCACAAGACCGTGATTTTCAGATAGCCCCCACGCTAGTGGCTACGCCGCTCTTCGAGAACGCTTCGCGTACTGCGCTGCCCCCGGAGGGGGCTAATCTTCCCTTGCGGGGCTGACCGCCAAGCGGTTCAGAGCCTAGGGCCGGCCCGGCGGAAGATTGTTTGCGCTGGCATCTGCACCCTGCGTGTACTGCGCGTGGCGCTTTTCGAGGAAGGCCCTTATGCCTTCCTGCGCATCGGGTGTCATCGCCGCTGTGGCCATCAATTCGACAGCGTAACGGTAAGCAGCGTCCTGCGGCAGATCGATCTGGCGGTAGAAGCCCTGCTTGCCCAGCGCCTTGGACAGGGCGCTGCCGCGCGTGGCGCGCGTGATCAGATCGAGCGTTGCCGCCTCCAGCTGATCGGCTGGCACGGCCCGGTTGATCATGCCCCACTGCACGGCTGTTACGGCGTCGATGGCGTCGCCCGTGAACGCCATCTCGAGCGCGCGCTTGCGGCCCAGATTGCGCGCCAGCGCCACCAGCGGCGTATGGCAGAACAGGCCGCCCTTGCCGCCCGGGATGGCAAACCCTGCACTGTCAGCGGCCACCGCGAGGTCGCAACTCGCAACCAGTTGGCAGCCCGCTGCCGTGGCCAGCGCATGAACGCGGGCGATCACCACCTGCGGCATCGCCTGGATGGCGTCCATCATCGCGGTACAAACGGCAAACAACTCGCGCGCCTGCTCGAGCGTGGCGCCGGCCATGTCGCCAAAGTTGTGGCCGGCGCTGAACACCGGTCCGTTGGCAGCCAGGATCACGCCGCGTGCCTCGCTCCTGGCCACAGCCTGCAAGGCCTGCGTCAACTCGAGCATGACCGCCATCGCCAGCGCGTTGCGCTTTTCCGGACGGTTCAGTGTGATGGTGGTGATCGGACCATCGACCGACATGAGAAGGTGTTCGTACTTCATGTGAATATTGTGGCAGAGCGGTGCGTCATGGCCTCGCCCATGCGGATCGCACGCCCCGGCGCCCAGGCCGGGTTGAATTGCAACGGGCCCTTGGGAAACAGCAGCACCACGGTCGAACCCAGCAGGAAGCGGCCCATCTCCTGGCCCTGCGCCAGCGACACGTCCTGCTGCGCGTAGTCCCATTGCCGGATCATCCCGCTGCGCTCGGCGTTCACAACGCCATGCCAGACCGTGGCCATGCTGCCGACTATGGTGGCACCGACCAGCACCAGTGCAAACGGGCCGAGCGCCGAATCAAAGATGCTGACCACGCGCTCGTTGCGTGCAAACAGTCCCGGCACGCCGCGCGCCGTTGTCGGGTTGACCGAGAACAACTCACCGGGCACATAGATCATGCGCGTCAGGCGCCCGGCGCAGGGCATGTGGATGCGGTGGTAGTCACGCGGGCTCAGGTACAACGTGGCAAAGCTGCCGTCGTCGAACTGCGCGGCCAGTTCAGCATCGCCGCCGAGCAGGGCACGGCTCGAATAGTGGTGGCCCTTGGCCTGAACAATCTGGTCCTTTTTCAGCGCGCCAAACTGGCTGATGGCGCCATCGACCGGGCACAGCAGTTCGGCCTGCGCCAGCGGCCTGGCACCTTCCTGCAGGGCGCGCGTGAAGAAGTCGTTGAAGCTGGCGTAGCTGGCGATGTCGGGGTTGGCGGCCTCGTCCATGTTCACGCCATAGCGCCGCACGAACCAGGCGATCAGGGCGGTCGTCATCCGTCCGCCGCGCGCCGAGGCGATGCGTCCGGCCAGGACCGTCAAGGCCTGCTTGGGCAGCAGGTACTGCGGCAGCACGGCAAGGCGATCGGACATGGGTAGCTACCGGTGGTGGGAATGGGCGGGATTGTAGCGAGCGCCTGCGGCCGGCCCCCATGTGACAATGCCGCGATCGGCCTTGCCCCTGCCACGGATGGAACCTTTGATCATGAATCTTCGCGCCTATGACGCGCTGGTGAGCACCTTCACCCGCCTCTACCGTTATCAGCATCTGGGATCCATCGTCGGCTGGGACCAGGCCGCCATGATGCCACCCAAGGGCAACGCAGCACGCGGCGCAGCGCTGGCCGAACTCGAGGTGCTGATGCACCAGACGCTGACCGACCCGTCCTTGCCCGACTTGATGGCACGTGCCGTTGACGAAGCGCTCGACGCCGCGCAGGCCGCCAACCTGCGCGAGATGCGGCGCGACTGGAGGCTGGCCAACCTGTTGCCCGCGCGACTGGTCGAAGCCAAGAGCCTGGCGAGTTCGCGCTGTGAGCACGCCTGGCGCACACAGCGAGCGGAAAATGACTGGCCCGGTTTTTTGCTGAACTTTGATGAGGTCGTCAAGCTCGCGCGCGAGGAGGCGCAGTGCCTGTCGCAGCATACGGGCGTGGGCCGCTACGAGGCGCTGATGGACAAGTTCGAGCCCGGCGCGCGCAGCGCCGACATCGACGCCATCTTCGGCGAGGTGAAAACCTGGCTGCCCGGCATGATCAGCCAGGTGCGTGACAAGCAGGCCGGCGAAACGCTGATTGCACTGCAAGGCCCGTTCCCGATCGCGCAGCAACGCGAACTGGGGCTCGAACTCATGGCCCTGCTCGGCTTTGATTTCTCAGCGGGCAGGCTCGACCTCTCGACCCATCCGTTTTGCGGCGGCGTGCCCGAGGACGTGCGCATCACCACGCGCTACAACCCGGACGATTTCATGCGCAGCCTGATGGGCATTGTTCATGAGACCGGACATGCCCGCTACGAGCAGAATCTGCCGCGCGATGGTGTGCACCTGCCGGTCGGTCGCGCCCGCTCGATGGGCATCCACGAGAGCCAAAGCCTGTCGTTCGAGATGCAGATCGGGCGCAACCCGGCATTTCTCGCGCTGATCTCGCCCCTGTTGAAGAAGCACCTCGGCGATCAGGCCGCCTTCGACGCAACCAACCTGGCAGGGCTGTTCTCGCGCGTCAAACCCGGCTTCATCCGTGTCGATGCCGATGAGCTGACGTACCCGGCACACATCATCCTTCGCTACGAGATCGAGCGTGCGCTGATCGACGGCGAGATCGAGGCCCGCGACATCCCCGCGCTGTGGGATGAAAAGATGATGGCCTACGTTGGCCTGGACACGCGCGGCAACTACAAGAACGGCTGCCTGCAGGACATTCACTGGCCCGGCGGCAGCTTCGGCTACTTTCCGAGCTACACGCTGGGCGCCATGTACGCCGCGCAGTACTTCGCGTCGATCCGCCAGACCCAGCCGGATTTCGAAACCCGCATGGCTGCAGGCGATTTGTCACCGCTGTTCGACTGGTTGGCCACGCACATCTGGAGCCAGGCCAGCCGCTGGGAAACTCGGGAACTGGTTCAGCGCGCGACGGGCGAAGCGCTCAACCCGCAGCATCTGCGCCGGCATCTGGCGCAGCGCTACCTCGGGGCCTGAGGGCACACGTTGCGCTGATGGGCTTGCTTCACCCAGGCGGGATCGTCGGCAGCGTGCGCACCTGGCGCAGCACCGGATGGCGCCAGGCCCCGATGGTCAGCACCAGCGCACCGATGCCGCCAGCGGCCAGGGCATAACGCAGACCCATGTGCTCGCCAAGGTAGCCGCCGAGCAGGGCGCCGGGACCGGCCGGGATCAGGATCAGCCAGCGCATGGTGCTGGTCATGCGGCCCAGCATGGGCTCGGGCGTGACGGCCTGGCGCAAGGCCAGAAAGTTGATGAAGATGAGGACGGCGCCGACACCAAAACACAGTTGCATCAGGACGAAGGAGAACACGCCCCAAGCCCCGAGCGGCGCGCAGGCCAGCTGCAGCCAGCCAAGGCCGCAAACGGCAATCCCGAGGATCAGGCACGGCCCCGGCCCCAGGTGCCGCGAGATGCGGTTGCCCAGGCTGCTCGCGGTGATGGTGCCCAGCCCCAACCCCATGTAGCACAAGCCCACCTGGCGCTCGTTGAGTCCGAGTTCCCGCGTCGCAAACAGGATCTGCACCACCATCGCACACTGGAAGCACAACTGCCACAGGCCGACCGCGCTGGCCAGCGACAGCAGCAGACGCTGGCTGGCGACAAAACGCAGCCCGTCCTTGAGGTCGCGCCAGAAATGCGTGGCTTGCGTGTCAGGACGCTTTTCAGTCACCTTCAAGCCGCGCAGAATCAGCACGCTGCCGATCAGCAGCACGGCGTCGGCCAGCAGGGCCAGTGGCGCGCCCACCAGTTTGATCAGGGCACCGGCCACACCCGGCCCGGCCACTTCAGCCCCGGACGAGGCCAGCGAGTTCTTGGCATGCGCCTCGACCAGTCGCTCGCGCGGCACCACCTGCGTCAGCACAATCTGCGCCGCGCTGCCGGCCGTGACGAAGACGCAGCCGATGGCGAAGGCCACGGCATAAAGAAAATCCATGCTGAGCCAGCCCAGGTGCCAGGCCAGCGGCACGCTGGACAAGGCCAGCGCGATGAAGCCCTCGCCAACCACATAAACCGGCAACTTGCGCACGCGATCGAGCCAGACGCCAGCCGGCAGTGAGAGCAGGACAAAGGGCGCCAGTTCCATGGCGGTGAGCAGGCCCATCTGGGTCGGCGTGGCGTGCAGCAGCACGGCCGCCGTCAGAGGCAGCGCCAGCATCGTGATCTGACCGCCGAAGGAACTGATCAGGATCGATGACCAGAGCCGCCGGTAAGTGGCGTCACGCAACAAATCATGGGCGGGCAGCGAGGGCAGGAATAAGCGCCATTTCTGCCAGCGTCGCTGCCAGGCGCCGTTCGCTTCAGGCGGCATGGGATTGCGGTATGGGTTGCGTCCCCTCGGTGCAGGGGTCTTGTGGAAATTTGATTCCAGGGGACCGGTACAAGTGCAACAATGGCATCCTGTGTGCTGCCCCGCAGCGTGCCATTTTAATCGCCGACTGAACATCACCATGACCGCATCCCTTTTTGCAGCGCAGCAGGAACTGCCCAACAAGTCGGAACGCCAGGCCCAGGTGGTGCAGGCCCTGAGCGCCTGTCTGCCCAAGCACGCCCTGCTCTGGCAACAGGAGGACACGACGCCCTATGAATGCGACGGCCTGAGCGCGTACCGCCAGCGCCCGCTGGTCGTGGCCCTGCCCGAGACCGAGAGCCAGGTACAGGCCGTGCTGCGTGCCTGCCACGCACTCGGTGTGCCGGTGGTCGCACGCGGTGCCGGCACCGGCCTGTCGGGCGGCGCCATGCCGCACCGCCTGGGTGTGACGCTGTCGCTGGCGAAATTCAACAAGATCATCCGCATCGATGCCCGCAGCCGCAGCGCCCAGGTGCAGTGCGGTGTGCGCAACCTGGCCATCAGTGAAGCGGCCGCGCCGCATGGCCTCTATTACGCGCCCGATCCATCGAGCCAGATTGCCTGCACCATCGGCGGCAACGTGGCGGAGAACGCCGGTGGCGTGCACTGCCTGAAATACGGCTTGACACTGCACAACGTCCTCAAGGTGCGGGGCTTCACGATGGAAGGCGAGCCGGTGGAATTCGGCGCCGATGCGCTCGATGCCCCCGGTTTGGATCTGTTGAGCATCGTCATCGGCTCCGAGGGCATGCTGGCCGTCACGACCGAGGTCACGGTCAAGCTGGTGCCCAAGCCGCAACTGGCGCGCTGCATCATGGCCAGCTTCGACGACATCCGCAAGGCCGGTGATGCGGTTGCCGGCGTGATAGCCGCCGGCATCATCCCGGCCGGCCTGGAAATGATGGACAAGCCGATGACGGCCGCGGTGGAAGATTACGTGCATGCGGGCTACGACCTGAGCGCCGCCGCCATCCTGCTGTGCGAGAGCGACGGCACACCGGAAGAGGTGGAAGAAGAGATCGGCCGCATGAGCGCGGTGCTGCGCCTGCATGGCGCGACGGCGATTGCAGTCAGCAAGGATGAGTCCGAACGCCTGAAATTCTGGAGCGGGCGCAAGAATGCGTTTCCCGCCAGCGGGCGCATCAGTCCCGACTACATGTGCATGGACTCGACCATTCCGCGCAAGCGCCTAGCTGACATCCTGATCGCCATCGCCGGGATGGAGAAGAAATACGGTCTGCGCTGCTGCAACGTGTTCCATGCCGGCGACGGCAACCTGCATCCGCTGATCCTGTTCGATGCCAACGACGCCGACCAGTTGCATCGCTGCGAGCTGTTCGGTGCCGACATCCTGGAGACCAGCGTCGCCATGGGCGGCACGGTCACCGGCGAGCATGGCGTGGGGATCGAAAAGCTCAACTCGATGTGCGTGCAGTTCTCGGCCGCGGAAAACGAACAGATGTTCGGCGTCAAGCGCGCCTTCGACGCCAAGGGCCTGCTCAACCCCGGCAAGGTGATCCCGACGCCGCAGCGCTGCGCCGAATACGGCAAGATGCTGGTGCGCGGCGGCAAGCTGGCGCACCCGGAGCTGGAGCGCTTCTAGTTCACCACAAGTCATCTTGCGGCAAGCAACCTGCAGACGTCAGGACCCGGGCACTGCAGGACTCAGGGCGACGCGGCACTCAACGCCGTTTGTGTCCCCCGGCCTTCGGCCGCCTCCTTGACCTCACTGCGCTGAGCGTTAATGCCGGACCAGCCGCAGTCCGGGTTCGTCGTCCGCCATGATTTCCTGCGCCCATGCCGCGAGCCGATTGGTGTCGGCGCGCAGCACCTCCTGCTTGACCGCCAGGATTTGCGCCGGGTGCATCGAAAAGCTGCGCAACCCCATGCCCAGCAACAGACGGGTCAGGGTGATGTCGCCGGCCATCTCGCCGCACACGCTCACCTGCTTGCCCTGCGCCTGGCATTCGGCGATGGTCAGGGCCACCAGACGCAGCACCGCCGGATGCAGCGGGTCATACAAGTGGGCCACCGACTCGTCGGCGCGGTCGATCGCCAGCGTGTACTGGATCAGGTCGTTGGTGCCGATCGACAGGAAATCGAAATACTTGAGGAACACCTTGAGCGTCAGCGCCGCGGCCGGGATCTCGATCATGGCGCCGATCTCGATCGGACCGTAGGCAATGCCGCGGTTGTCGAGTTCAACACGGGCCCGGTCGATCAGGGCGAAGGTGTGCCGTATTTCGCTGGCATGAACCAGCATCGGTATCAGCAGCTTGGCGCGCCCGTGCGCAGCGGCGCGCAGGATGGCGCGCAGCTGCGTGAGGAACATGGCGGGGTCGGCCAGGCTCCAGCGGATGGCGCGCAAGCCCAGTGACGGATTCAGGTGGGCCGCGTCCTGCAGCGAATCGTCGAGCGGCTTGTCGGCGCCAACATCGACCGTGCGGATCGTCACCGGCAGACCCTGCATGCCTTCAATGGCGCGCCGGTAGGCCTGGTACTGCTCTTCCTCGTTGGGCAACTTGCCCTGGCGGCCCATGAACAGGAATTCGCTGCGAAACAAGCCCACGCCGACGGCGCCGGCCTTGATCGCAAGGGGCGCGTCCTCGGGCATTTCGATGTTGGCCAACAGCTCGATCTTCTGTCCGTCCAGCGTGACCGCCGGCGTGTGCAGCAGGCGCGACAGGCGGCTGCGGTCGAGCTCGTGCTGGCGCTGCTTGAAACCGTATTCGGCCAGGATGATCGGGGACGGGTCCACCACCACCACGCCGGCGTCGCCATCAATGATGACCCAGTCGTCCTGGCGCACCAGTTGGCTCGACAGGCGGGCGCCGACCACCGCCGGTATATCCAGGCTGCGCGCCACGATGGCGGTGTGCGAGGTCTTGCCCCCGACTGCGGTGATGAAACCGGCAAACACGCTTTGCTTGAACTGCAGCATGTCGGCCGGCGACAGGTCGTGCGCAATCAGGATCAGGGGCACGTCAACCGTGTCATCGAGCAGCAGGTCCTGTTGCGACTTCTTGCGCGTGAGGCGGTTCGCGTGCTGCACCACGGGCGAAGCCACGCCTTTCATCGCGCGCAACACTTTTTCCGTGATTTGCTCGAGGTCGGCCTTGCGCTCGCGCAGGTATTCATCCTCCATTTCGTCGAACTGGCGCGCGATGACCTCGAGCTGTGTCGTCAGCGCCCACTCGGCGTTGTACAGGCGGTCCGTGATCCAATGCTTGACGCCCCCAATCAGCTCCTCGTCCTGCAACAGCATCAGGTGCACGTCGAGCAACGCCGCCAATTCATGGGGCGCTTCTTTCGGTCCCATGTGCGCGATGCTGGTCTGCAGCCGATGTATCTCGTCGACCACCGCGTTGCGGCCCTGGCGGACGCGCTCGATTTCGGCGGCAACCTGGGACGCATCGATGAAGTAGTGCGCCACATCCACCCGGCTCGACGCCACCAGCACCGCACGCCCGATGGCGATGCCGCGCGCGACTGCAAGACCGTGGATCGAAAAGGTCATTCACCCTCTCCGAACTTGTCCTCGATCAATGCGAGCAAGGCCGTCAGCGCCTCCTGCTCGCGCTCGCCGTTGGTCTCGACTTCAACGGTGCTGCCGATCCCGGCCGCCAGCATCATCACGCCCATGATGCTTTTCGCGTTGACACGCCGATCGCCCCTGGACAACCAGACCTCGCACGGAAAACTACCCGCCAATTTGGTGAGCTTGGCCGAGGCACGGGCGTGCAAGCCCAGCTTATTGCTGATGGTCGTGGTTGCTTTGGTCATTTTTCTTTTTCACCTGGTTTTGTGGCGCTGTGTTGGCCACCTGCATGACACCCTGGGTTCCGCCCGCCAGCGCCCGCGCCAGCAGGGCATCGAGCGATTCACGGCTGTAGGTCACTGTACGCAACAGCATGGGCAGGTTGACGCCCGCTATCAACTTTGAATTCACGCCGTCGACCAGCTGCTGCGCCACGTTGCAGGGCGTGGCGCCAAACACGTCGGTCAGCACCAGGGTCTGGCTGGTGTTGAGCAATTCCAGCGCCTGCCGGGCACTGGCCAGGGTCTCTTCCGGCGGGACGTTGGGCTGCACATCAAACGCGGCCAAGCCTGGTGCACCATCCGGGAAGACGTGCAGGACGCACTGGCGCAAGGCGCTGGCCAATGGTGCGTGAGCGATGATGAAAATGCCGTTCATTTGGTAGCCGGGTGAGGCGGACGATGCCGACCCGCTAGCCAGGTCGGCGTTGCCCGCAACATGTCAGGTGCTCCGATTATGGCTTTTTGCAATCAGAAAATAAAAGTAGGAGAGTACAGAGCACAAGAGGAACACACTCATTGCCGACTGGAAGGCCTGCACCTCGCTCCAGCCAAGCGCCTTGAACCCGTCCACCGCAAGGCCGATGCCCCACTGGACGACGAAGACGCCTGCGAAAACCACCAGGTTGTAAGCAGAAAGCGCGCGCCCGGCAACAGCGGATGCGAAGGCCATGCCCACCGCCGGTTGCGCCAGTGTGACGAAGGTGCAAGTGACGCAGTACAAGGCCCACAAAGCGCCGGTCAGGGTCGAAGCACTCGGGCCCATGGCGATCAGGGCAGCCAGCACCAGAAAACTCAGAGGCAGGCCACGGGCGATCATCCAGTCCGCGTCGTACCCGTGTCGTACCAGCCATGGGTTGACCATGCCCCAGGTCCAGAATGCACACAGCATCGAGATGTTGATCCAGAACAGTCCGCTGGCCGCCTGGGCTGCGCTGTAGCCTCCCACCTTGATCATCCAGGGCGTGGCCCACAAGGTCTGTATGGCGACCAGGCCGCCGTAGCAAAAGAACCCTATCGGTGTCATCTTGCGGAAATAGGAATGCTTCCAGACCTCGGCATAGCCGGCTTTTGGACCGGCGGCGTCCGGCACAGTCACATTCCACCTCGGCACCTGCCACCTGATCAAGATCATGGCCAACAAGAGCAGCAGGGCCAGGCCCCAGAACAGCATGCGCCAACCCAGCAGCGGCATCAGCCATTGCACCGGCAGAGTCGATGCAACCATGCCGAAGGAGCCGGTCATCAGCATCCAGGAATTGGCGCGCATCAGGGCGGCTGCCTCAAACCAGCGCCGGTAGCCGGTCAGTGGCGCCATCAGGCAGGCGCTGACGCCGACACCGCACAGGATGCGCCCCGCCAACAGGCCTGGAAAACTCGTGGCATATGAAAAAGCAATGCATCCCATGACCGCCACCGACAGGAAATAGAGGATGACTGTGCGCGGGCCATGCCGGTCCAGCCACGTGCCCAGCGGCAACTGCGTGGTCGCGAAGCCCAGAAAGTAGCCCCCCGCCAGCAAGCCCAGATCACTGGCATTGAGTGCAAATTCCTGTGTCAGTACCGGCGACAGGGTCGCCGTGACCGCGCGTATCAGCGCAGACAGAAAGTAGGCGCAAGCGAAGGCCAGAAAGACGGCGATCGCCGTGCGCCTGGGCAGCGTGTTCATCGAACCCTGATTTCCAGGATGGGAGCCCTCATGCATGTCGGACTCTCGCTGCGCGGGCAGGCGGTTTGACGTCGACACACCGGCAGCGGCAGGCCTGAAGCGGCGATGGAGATTGAAAAGCAGAGCATGCATCCATTATCTGTGCTCGCGCAGCTCAAAAAAAGAGACAACTCCGGGTCTGCTGATCCGGCTTCGCGATTTGGGGATCGAATCAGTGACCCTGCAAGTTTCATGGTTGATCAAGCCGGGCCGGCGGCCGGCCGGCAGACTCTGCCAAGATCAACAGCCGGTGGTCGTATTTCGTGCCGCCAATTTGACTTATCAGGAGAACACCATGCTCACTCGTCGGAATGCCTTGACCATGAAGTTTCTGGCCGTCGTGATTCTTGCCCTGGCCGGCGGTGCGAGCGTGGCGCAAGCCGCTGACCTCGTTGCCTTCACAGGACAACTCGCCGGCGCAAGCGAAACGCCTCCCAACAACAGTGCCGGAACCGGTACCGTTGAAGCCAGCCTGAACAAGGCCAGCGCAGAATTGAAATGGAAAGTTGTCTATTCCGGTCTGAGCGGCCCCGCTGGTGCGGGACACTTCCACGGCCCGGCAGCACCTGGACAAAATGCCGGCGTTGCATTGGGATTCAAGGGCAGCGTCGAAAGCCCCATCACCGGTGAAGCCACACTGACGCCGGAGCAGATGAAGGATCTGCTGGACGGCAAATGGTATGTGAACCTGCACACCAAGGCCTACCCGGGCGGTGAAATCAGGGCCCAGCTTACACCAGGCAACTAAGGCGTCGCCATCACGACGGCCGCAGCAGCAGACGATGCAGTCGCCCTCTCCGACTGCCTCACGCCACCCTTTTGACGTGAAGGGTCCGGCGCCCGACAGGACTCGCTGGAAATGCCGATAAACTGGGTCTTTGTCCCGAGCCCCGTTCGATCGTGAACACGCCTTCCGTCCAATTGATTACGCCCAGCACAGCATCCGAACTCGATGCAGTGAGGGCGCTTTTTCGCCGATACGCCGACAGTCTGCACGTTGACTTGTGTTTTCAGAACTTTGAATCCGAACTCGCGACGCTGCCCGGAGAATATGCGCAGCCGCGCGGCGCTCTGCTGATGGCAATGGCTGACGGGGTGCTCGCGGGCTGCTGCGCGCTGCGGCCGCTCGATACCGTCGATTACCCCAACGCCTGTGAGATGAAGCGGCTCTACGTGCCGCCGGAGTTCAGAAAGAACAAGATTGGCCGCCAGCTCGTTGAGGCGATCCTGGAGTGCGCGCGGCACGCGGGCTACGCTTGTGTCCTGCTCGACACGCTGGATGAAATGGAGACGGCGCGCGCACTCTACCGCGACCTCGGATTTGAGGAAATACCACCGTACTACCACAACCCGATCGAAGGCGCGCACTACCTCATGGTCAAGCTCTAGGCATCATCACCCGACGGTGATGATGCCTTCCTCCGCGGGCTCAGGCTTTGGCTTGCGCGAGCATGGTTGCCGCGTCGCTGGCTTCAAATTTTCCCGGTGCCTCGATGTTCAGCGATGCCACCTTGCCATCCTTGATCAGCATCGAATAGCGATTGCTGCGCAGGCCCATGCCCTTGCCGGTCAAGTCCAGCGTCAGGCCGGTGGCCTTGGTGAAAACCGCATCACCATCGGCCAGCATGCGCACCTTGCCCGCCGTCTTCTGATCGCGCGCCCAGGCGCCCATGACGAAGGCATCGTTGACACTGACGCACCAGATCTCATCGACACCGGCGGCCTTGAGATCGGCAAACTTCTCGACATAGCCGGGAACATGCTTGGCCGAGCAGGTCGGCGTGAAGGCCCCTGGCAGCGCAAACAGGGCAATGGTCTTGCCGACGCTGGCCTTGCGCACATCGACCGGATTGGGGCCGAGGCTACAACCGCCACCCTCAACTTCCGAATACTCCATCAACGTGGCCGCCGGAATCTGATCGCCTACTTTAATCATCTGTTGCTCCTGAAAGGTTGGACTGGTACCCGCGCATCAAGCTCGGAAATTGTCCTGTTGAATGAACCAATAAAAACGGCTCACATTGTGAGCCGTTTCTGATACGTACGCAGTCCGCAGACTGCAAAGGCCTATACGGCCGCCGCCTTTTGCACCAAGCGGGTAGCGACCCAGTTCTTGGTTTTCGAAATCGGCCGGCTTTCGGTGATCTCGATGATGTCACCGAGCTTGTACTCGCCATTTTCATCATGGGCGTGGTACTTGCTCGACTTGCCGACGATCTTGCCGTAGAGCTCGTGCTTGACACGGCGCTCGATCAGCACCGTGACCGTCTTGGCACGCTTGTCGCTGACGACCTTGCCAGTCAGAGTACGCTTGAGGGATTTTTTAGCTTCCGTCATTTATAGCTCCTTATTTGGCGGATTTATCAGCGCGTTGCTTCTCGACAAGAATGGTCTTGGCGCGAGCAATATCGCGGCGCGTGGAGCGCAGCGTAGCGGTGTTGTTGAGTTGTTGCGTGGCTTTTTGCATGCGCAGGCCAAAGTGGGCTTTTTGCAGCTCTTTGACTTCCACTTGCAAACCAGCAACGTCTTTTTGGCGCAGTTCAGTAGTTTTCATATCATTCTCTCCTGATTACTGGCCGATCATGCGTGCCACAAAAGTGGTGCGCAAGGGCAGCTTCGCGGCTGCCAGACGAAACGCTTCACGTGCCAGTTCTTCCGGCACACCCACGATTTCAAAAACGATCTTGCCGGGTTGAATCTCGGCCACGTAGTACTCGGGATTGCCCTTGCCGTTACCCATGCGGACTTCCGCCGGCTTTTGGGAGATGGGCTTGTCCGGGAAGACACGGATCCAGATCCGGCCACCCCGTTTGACGTGACGAGAAATCGCACGACGTGCGGCTTCGATTTGACGGGCCGTCAGACGGCCACGGTCCACACATTTCAGACCGAAATCACCAAACGCGACCGAGCTGCCTCGGGTCGCGACACCGGTGTTACGGCCTTTTTGCTCTTTGCGGTATTTGCGACGAGCGGGTTGCAACATATTTATTCTCCTTTGCCGTCAGCTGCTGCAGCTGGCGCGGCTACCTTGCGGACGCGCTTAACGGCGGGTTTGTTTGCATCGGCACCAGTGGCCTCAGCAGG
>CAIWNX010000225.1 GCA_903914175.1 uncultured beta proteobacterium
CACGCCGCAGTCACTAAAAACAGCGGCGACAGCCAGCTTGAGCGCCAAGCCGGGATACCACGCGCGGCCGGCAGCATGCGGCTTTGGCAGTAGAGAAAGCCCAGCGCCAGCGCGGCCGTCACCCACAGCCAGCCGGCAAAACCGAGCATGGCCGCAAGTCCAGCCGGAAACAGCACAACGCTGATGATGGCTTCGCGTGACATCCAGGATGTCCACGGGTTGATGAAAACATTCAGGGCGCGTAAGGGGCGCCCGATCTCAAGCCAGACACACAGCAGGCCCAGACCGACCAGCGCCAGCCCGGCAAACACCAGCCAGTCCGGCGACCAAAGTGATGCCGGTGCCGGTGTACCAAACAGCGCGCTGGCGATCAGCAGGCCGGTGCCGGCGCCGCCGCAAATGTAGTTGCCAGCAGCACGCCAGTCCCAGCTGGTCTGCTGCCACGGATTGGGGCCATAGTTGGATGCGCCGCTCATGTGTCCGCCTTGTCCCAGAGGTAATGAAAACCGGGCTTGGTGCCCAGTTCTTCGTGCATGCGAAAGCTCTGATTTTTTTCCAGCAACTGTGAGACGTTGCTGTTTGGGTCTTCCAGGTCGCCAAAGGCCAGCGCCTCGGCAATGCAGGAGTTGACGCAGGCCGGGGTTGCCGCCGGGTCAACGCCGGGCGTCAAGCCGGCGGCCAGACCGGCGTCGATGCGGTCCACGCAGAAGGTGCACTTGGTCGCCACCGCCAGACGCGAATCGTCACGGCGCTGGGTTTCCTCTACGGTTGCCGTGCCGAAGGCAAAGCTGGCCTTGTCGGTCTTGTAGCGCGCCTGATACGGGCAGGCCACGGCGCAGTAGGAGCAGCCGATGCACAGGTCGTAATCAATGGTGACGATGCCGTCGGCGCGCTGCTTGGTGGCGGTGGTCGGGCAGACGTGCATGCAGGGCGGGTCCTCACAGTGCTGGCAACCGACCGGCACAAAGACGCGTTTGACATTGGGATATTCGCCAAACTCCATGTCGAGCACACGGCGCCACTGCACTTCCGGCGGCGTGGCATTGGTGTGCTTGCAGGCGGCGGTGCAAGTCTGGCAACCGACACAGCGGCGCAGGTCTGCGGTCATGGCCCAGCGTGTCATTTCGCCCCCTTCTTTGCGCGCACGATCTTGACGCGAACGATGTCGGCGCCGGAGCCGGTGGCATCGGTCAGCGAGATCGACATCGTCGCCAGCGTGTTCAAACTCGGCACGCCGAAGTCTTTTGCCACTGGCGTCTCCCAGTGCTCAAACTGCCCGATCAGCAGCAGCGTGTCCGGGCGTATGCCCTGGCGCACGACGGCGTTGCCGCGCACGCTGCGCTTCGGGGTCGAGATCTCGATTGCGTCGCCATCGGCGATGCCCAACTTCTCGGCAGCACTGCTGTTGATGATGACGCCACGGTGACCGGTGATGTTGTCTGCCACCTCGTGCATCAAGGGAATGCCGGCATTGGCGCCCCAGGCGTACTGCATGCTGCGCGCGGTCAGCAGCCAGAACGGGTAGTCCTGCGCGCGCTCGCCGCTCTGCGTGATGATGGCCTCCCAGATACCGGGGAAATCTTTCCAGATCGGCAGCGCCTGGTATTCCTTGAGTTGCTCGTCCCACCAGTGCATGTCGTGCTCGTGCAGGCGCCGGCCCAGTTCGGTGCCGACGCGCAGCAAGCGCTCCTGGTACGGCAGTTCGTAGCGCAGACCGGTCTTGACCATGGTCTGGTCCAGATACCAGGTGGCGCGTGACAGCGGCTTGGTCGCCAGGCCGTTTTCCTTCCACCACTCCAGACCATGTGCGTGCTTGCCCTCGCTGACCTCGGCACTGGCGGCGCGGCAGACGGCGTCCCAGATGGCGTCACGGCTGTGGCGCTGCTGCACATCGAGCGAAAAATCGCCGTGCACGCCTTTGAGCGGCACGCTGCCAGCGCCCTTGTTGATGGCAGCGATGTAGCCGGCGGTCAGGCCCGTGCGCGCGGCCAACTCGCTGGCGATGTCGGTCATGTCGCGCGCTTCGTTGTCGCCCTGCACCACCGGCTGGCGCAGCGCAAAACCGTTGACCTCCCAGTACTGCTCCTGGTACTTGGTGCCGCCGATGCGCATCAGTTGCAGGCTCTCCAAGTCGGTCGCATCGGGCAGCAGGATATCGGCGAAATGGTTGGTCTCGTCACGCGTGTAGGCAAAGGCCACGGTAAACGGGAAGCGCGCCATCTTCGCCGCCAGCGTGGCGGTGTCCCAGTACGAAATAGCCGGATTGGTGCGATACAAAAACCAGACATCGGGCGGATTGACGCGCGGCAGGCCTTTCGGCGTTTCATCGAGAAACAACCAGGAGAAATGCGTCGGCCCGAGCGCCTGACTCCAGGGACCGTCAGCCGCCAGCGGCACCATGGAACGATAGGCGTTGCGAATGTTCGGATTGGGCGACCAATTCGCCTTGTCGGTCGGATTGAGCGGGAACAGCATGAAGCCATCGGGCCCGGCCTTGACGCTCTCGTGGCGTTGCGACATCGGGCGCGCCAGACGGATCGTGGTGCCGATGGTGCCGCCCGGGACCTCCAGGCCGCCGACCAGCGTGGCCATCAGCGTGCGCGCCCAGCAGCATTCAAAACCGCCCCAGCCATTGTTGACGGTCTTGCCCAGCGTCACGGCCACGGGACGGTAGGGCATGGTGATGCCGTCGATCTCGATGGTCTGCCCAACGCAGGCATGGTCGATGAACTCGTTGGCGATGGCGCGCATGTTGGCCGCCGGCACTTCGCAAACCGCTTGCGCCCATTCCGGCGAGTAGGGTCGCATGTGCTCGACCAGTTGCGTGAAGCCGGTGCTGCCCTTGAGCAGGCCTTCGGCCAGCACTTCCTCGTCGGCGCCGATCTCGATCGCATCGACCTCGTAGCTGCCTTCAATCGCCTCCTGCAAATCCGCGCTGTCGTGCGGCCGCGCACAGCCCTGCGCCAGGTCCCAAACCAGCGGCTTGCGGCTGCTGCGATCGCGCAGGTAAAAGCCGTTCGGACCCACCAGATAAGGCGACGCAGTACGCGCTGCGAGGAAGGCCACATCGAGCCGCTCACGCGGCACTTCGTGCAGCAGCACATGGATCAGCGCGTAGAGAAAGGCAGCGTCGGTCTTGGGCTTGATCGGCACCCACTGCGCCGAGCAGGCGCCGGTGACCGAGAGATGCGGTTCAACCTGCACGCGCTTCAAGCCGCGAATGCGCGCTTGCGAATGGCGCCAGACACCCACCACACCACCGGAGGCCTCGATGTTGTTGCCACAGGAGATCAGGTAATTGCACAGCGGCGTATCGGGTGTGACGATAAAAGCGCGGTGCCAGAACTCACCGTACAGATGTTCGGAGTGATAGCACTTGACGCCCTGGCCTGAGCCAAAACCCATGTCCACCGGGCCCCAGGCCGACAGGAATGCCGGCAGCGTTCCCATGTAAGACTGCGGCGTGCCGGCACCACCAAAACTGGCCGCCACGCGCGGATAGCCGGATTCGTCGAGGATGCCGTTGGCGCGCACGGCATTGAGTTTTTCTTCAATCAGGCCAAAGGCTTCTTCCCAGCTGATGGGCACAAAGCCCGGATCCTGATCGCGGCCCTTCAGCGGGTTGTTGCGCTTCATCGGCGTGCGCACCCGATGCGGGTTATAGGTCTTTTGCACCAGACCGTAAGCCTTGACGCAAACCTTGCCACCGCCCGGATGAATGTCGGCCGCACAGAAGTTGGGCTCAACCTCGGTCGCGACACCGTCCTCCACCTTGACCGTGAGCAGATCAGGGCCGGCGACGCACTGGTAACAGTAAGTCGGAACGATGCGGACACCCTTGGTTTCAACGCTCATGGGAATCCTCGCCGATGGCAGTGCTTTGACAGTGTGGATGAGGTACGGTAAATTTCATTCTACATATTCTTGCATTTGCATGCAATAATTCCCCCGGACATATTCAACATGAGCAAAACCACGCGGCCAAGTGCCGCCCCCCGGCGTTCAAAAAGCACGGCCCCGGCCGCGCCAAGCGGTGCTTCGCTGCACATCCGCCCGGTGTGCCGGGGTGACCTGAATGCAGTGATTGAGATGGATGCCATGGTGACCGGGATTGCCAAACGTGATTACTGGAATTCGCTGTTCAAGCGATACGCCGACGCCGTGGCCACAGGCCAGCACTTCCTGGTGGCAACCAGCGGCAGCGAAGTGATCGGCTTTGTCATCGGCGAGGTGCGCGACTGGGAATTCGGCTCACCGCCCTGTGGCTGGGTCTTTGCCATTGATGTGCGACCCGACGCGCGGCTGCTGGGTGCCGCCACACAACTGCTGCAAAGCCTCTGCCAGAGCTTCAAGCGCGCCGGCGTCAACAAGGTGCGCACGCTGCTGTCACGCGAGAACACGCTGATCCTGTCGTTCTTTCGCAGCCAGGGCAAGATGATCGGCCCCTTCATCCCGCTCGAAATGGACATCGAGCCGTGAGCCCCTGCCTGTGAGCGTTCCCCCATGAAACTGCAACAAAACACACGCCTGGCCCTGTTCAGCCTGCTCGAATTTGCTGCCGATCCGCAGCGCCAGATTCCCGCTGCCGAGATCGCGCAGAAGTACGACGTCTCATCGCACCATCTGGCCAAGGTACTGGCGGAGTTGTCGCGTGTCGGCATGGTGCAGTCGGTCCGGGGTGTCGGCGGCGGTTACCGCTTTACTGGCAATGCGCGCCGGCTCACCCTGATGGATGTGATCTCGCGCTTTGAAGACATGCAGCCGGTTGAGGGCAACCACGCCGAGGTGACACCGGTGGGGCAGGCACTGAACTCGGTGCTGTCGGAAATTGACGCCATCGCCAAGGCGTCCATGAGTTCCATCACGCTCGAGACCATGCTGCGCATCGTCGCGCGCCAGCAAGCGGCCAGCCCGACGCCGGTTTCGAAGTAAGGCACTTCACGCATGCTGCTTGCGCGCGCTGTAGGCGACGCGCTCCTGCAAAGTGGCCCAGCCCTCGTCGATCTCGGCCTGCAAGGTCTCGATGTCAGCGGCACTCAGATTGCGGTAGCGGCGCTGCAAGCCCAGGTAGTCGGACACCGGCCGCGTCTTGCTGGTGTGGTTGAGCGTGTAGCGCGTGCCATCTTCAATTTCGTACAAGGGGAAGGCGCCGGACTCAACCGCGTAGCGCGCAGTCATCAAACCGGCATCGTCGGCAACGCCCCAGCCATCCATGCAGGGAATGATGAGCGTGATGATGCGCGTGCCACGCATGGTCTTGGCCTTCTCGATCTTGCGCAGCAGATCGGGCAGATGCCCGGCGCTGGCGGTGGCGACATAGGGCACGCGGTGCGCGGCCATGATTTCGGTCAGGTTCTTCTTGCGCGAGGTCTTGCCCGCCGGCGTCGAGCCGGTACGCGCGAAGTGCGGTGTTGACGATGACTTCTGCGCACCGGTGTTCATGTAGCCTTCGTTGTCGAGGCAGAAGTAAATGAAGTCCTCGTTGCGCTCTGCCGCTGACGAGAGGCACTGAAAGCCGATGTCGTAAGTGCCGCCATCACCGGCCAGCACGATGACTTGCGTGTCGTGCTTGCCCTGGGCATCGAGCGCACGGCGCAGTCCGGTGGCGGCAGCGGCGCTGGCTTCAAGCGTTGGTTGGTAAACCGGAATCTTGAGTGAGCTATAGGGCTGCGGCCCGGCGATGATGGCCATGCAGGACGGTGGAATTACCGCCATGGCCTTGGGGCCGATGGCGGTCAGGATGTGGCGTGCCGAGAGTGCGTCGATGCAGCCCGGACAGGCGGCGTGCCCCGAGCACAGCATCGGCTCGTCTGTGGCTTGATGGATTGGAATCATGCGGTTCACCTCACCCATTGGGATTCGTTTTGCACTTCGCCCTGCACTGCCTGGCGCACGAACTCGGCAACTTTTGCCGGCGAAACATTGACCCCACCAACACCGGCCAGCAGGCCATGCATACGCGGCGTCACCGGCGCGCCGTACAGAACCGAGCGCAGTTCCTGGTGCAGCACGCCGCCGTAGCCAGGCGAGTAGTTGCGATCGAGCACGATGATGTCGTCAAAGCCGGTCAGGGCCACGCGCAGCGCAGCGGCCGGCAGAGGCCGGAATAGCCGCACCTTGACCAGCCCGACGGCAATGCCGGCGTCACGCATGGCGTCCACCGCATCGCGCGCCGTGCCGCACATGCTGCCCATGGTGACGATCGCCGTGCGCGCGCCGTCGCAGCGGTAGCGTTCGATGACACCGTAACTGCGACCGGTGAGTTGTGCCCACTCGTGATCAACCTGCGCCGCCAGCGCCGGCACCCGCGCCATGGCTTCGGACAGGCCCTGGCGATGGCGGTAGTACATGTCCTGCGTCGCCACATTGCCCCAGGACTCGACCTTGTCGGTATCGAAGCGATGCGGCGGATTGAAAGGTGGCAGATAGCCATCCACCAGGTCCTGCGCCGGCACCTGCACCGGCTCGAGCGCGTGCGAGACGTAGAACGCGTCGAGGTTGACCATGGTCGGCAACAGCAGTTCCTCGGCCACACGAAACGCCTGCAGCACGCTGTCGAGCGCCTCCTGCGCGCTTTCCACGTAATACTGAATCCAGCCGGTGTCGCGCTGCGACAGGCTGTCGGTCTGGTCCGGCCAGAAAGCCCAGGGCGATGCCACCGTGCGGTTCACGTTGACCATCACGATCGGTGCGCGCGCGCCGCTGGCGTAGTGCAGCAGCTCGTGCATCAGCAGCAAGCCTTGCGAGGCGGTGGCGGTGAAAACGCGCGTACCGACCAGCGAGGCCGGGATGCAGGCCGACATCACCGAGTGCTCGGATTCGGGCGTGATGATCTCGGCATCGAACGTGCCCTCGGCAGCAAATTCGGTGAGTTGTTCCAGCACCGGTGTCTGCGGCGTGATCGGATAGACCGGCACCACTTTCGGACGCGCCAGGCGCGCGCCCCAGGCCACGGCCTGGTTGCCGGTCAGCAAAATGGTTTGGGCTTTACTGCTCATCTCAGTTCCTCCTGCATCGCCATGGAGCCGGTCGGGCATTCCTTGATGCACAGACCGCAGCCCTTGCAGTAATCCAGCAGCACGGTGTAGCCGCCCGCAACGCGCTGGACCGCCATGTCCGGGCAATAGACCACGCAGTTGTCGCAGAAGATGCAGGTACCGCAGGAGAAGCAACGCTCGGTCTCGGCCAGCGCCTGCTCAAACTCAAGCCCAAGTTGCACCTCGGCATTGCGCGACAAGCGCTCCTGCGCGTCGAGCAAACCGGTGACGGCGCGCGCGCGTTTGGGGTGGTAGAAGGTGCTGATGGCGTCCAGTTGCACCAGCGGCTTGCTCGCCGTGGCGCTGACGCTGCCAACACGCAGACCGGCGGCCATCGAATGCGCGGCGCGCTGACCCATACCGATGGCTTCGGTGACAAAGCGCGCCATGCTTGCCATGTCGCCACCGGCGTAAACCCCGGCGCAGTTGGTTGCGAGATTGGCATCGGTCTGCAGCAGGCCGCCGGCCGCGGCAAAGCCCTGACCCAAAATGGAGAGATCGGGGTCCTGCCCGATCGAAGTCACGATGGCATCCACCGCGACCTCAAAGCCACTGCCCGCCACGGGATTGATCGTGAACTGGCCGCGCTGGGCGCCGGCAATGAATTCGACGCGGCTGCAGTTGACGCGCAAACCATCCGCGCCGCTGCTCACTGCATCGAGCCGCGCGCCGTCAAGCAAGGTGATGCCCTCCTCCATTGCCTCATGCACTTCTTCAGCCTGCGCCGGCATCTGCGCGCGCTGCTCCAGCGCCAGCAGCGTGACCTCATGACCCAGGCGGCGTGCGCTGCGCGCTGCGTCCAGCGCCGCGCTGCCGCCGCCAATCACCAGCAGGCGTTTGCCCAGCGCCACCGGCTTGCCAGCGTTGGCAGCGGCCAAAAAGGCCGCACCGTCGCAGACCCAGGGCTGCGCGTAGTCGAGTGTCGGCAGCCGCTTGTTGCGCGCCGCACCGAGCGCCAGGTAGAGCGCGTCATGCTGCTCGCGCAGACGTGTGAATTCGTCGGCGCTGGCGATGCGCACACCACAGTGCACGGTCACACCCATGGCGACGATGCGCGCGATTTCAGCGTCGAGCACATCGCGCGCGAGCCGATAGGCCGGAATGCCGTAGCGCATCAGGCCACCGAGCGCATCCTGCGCTTCGTACAGCGTGACGGCAAAGCCCATGCGGCGCAACTGAAACGCCGCCGACAGACCGGATGGCCCGCCACCGACGATGGCAACACTTCCTGCGGTCGTGAGCGGCGCGTCGAAACCCCAACCCTGCGCAATCGCCTGGTCGCCGACAAAGCGCTCCAGTTTGCAGATCGAAAGCGCCTCGTCGTAACCGGCGCGGTTGCAGGCGGTCTCGCACGGGTGGTGGCAGATGCGCCCGGCTATCGAAGGAAACGGGTTGTGCCGTGTCAGCACATCCCAGGCACCACGAAAATCGCGTGCACGTGCCAGGCCGATCCACTCGGCGATGTCGCCATCGACCGGGCAGGCACCGTGACACGGTGCCGGCGCCTTGATGTGCGTGGCCAGTGATGCGCGCCAGGTACCGGTCTTGATGACAGCGGTGCTGCCGGTGGTCCAGGTGGTGGGAACAGGAATGGGCGCGTTCATACCGTAGCCCCCCGCAGTTGCAAGTCAGCGCAGCGATAACCTTCGTTGCAGGCGGCGACGTTCTCGTCGTGGTGTTTGGGTGCGTTATCCACCAGTGCCTGCGTCAGCACCGCCAGCGTGGGCGCCTGAATCACGCGCGCCAGGGCACCGAGCAGGGCCGAGTTGACGATACGCCCGAGCCCCTGCTCGCGCGAGATCAGCAAGGCATCGACCGGCAGCACACGCTTGCCCGGCAAAATCTGTGCGAAATCGGCGGCGCTGCGCGCAGAGTTCACCACGATCAAAGTGTCGGCGTCAGCACAGGCCAGCAGCCGGCCTTCAAGCAGGCTGGCGTCAAAGCACAGAATGGCATCAGCGCGCTCAATGTCGCAACGCACACGCACGGGACGCTCGTCAACGCGGATATAGGAATTCACCGGGGTACCGCGACGCGCGCCGCCATAGCTGGCGAAACACTGGACGTGCAAACCCTGCGCATGAAACGCGCCGGCCAGCAGATTGCCAGCTGTCTGAGCACCCTGGCCACCGCGCCCCTGGATGATGATCTCAAGCACTGTTTTGTCTCCTTCCCGAACTTCGCTGGCGCGCACGCGCCTAACCGATTTCGTGATTGTTATGTTCCCAATAGGGACTTGTCTGAAGCCGAATTTAGGCCGATTGCCGCTATCTGGCTAATTCATTTTTCAAATCAGCTACATTCATGAAACGCATAATCAGGGCAAACCCGTATACGTTTTATGAACTTCAGACAACTCGACTTGAACCTGCTGCGCGTACTGTGCGCGGTCTACCGCTACGGCTCCGTCACCGAGGCTGGGCGTCATCTGGCGCTGTCGCAACCGGCGACCAGCAATGCGCTGGCGCGATTGCGCGCCATCTTCGACGACGAGTTGTTCGTCCGCTCACCGCAGGGTCTGCAGCCGACGCGCAAAGCGCAACGCATGGTGCCGTCGGTGATCGAACAACTGCACCTCCTGGAAAACACGGTCAACAGCGACGATACGTTCGAGCCCGTCAGTAGCCATATGCGCTGGCGCCTGTCGCTGTCCGACCTGGGCGAGATGATGTTCCTGCCACCGCTGGCACAGATTCTGCGCAGTGAATCACCCAGCAGCCATATTTCGAATATCGCAGTGCCGGCCAACGAGGTCAGCGCCGCACTGGAAGCGCATGAGATCGACCTCGCCATCGGCATTCTGGAGCGCGACCGCAGCGCCAGCGCAAGCGAACTGCTGTTTCAGGAAAATTTTGTCGCCATTACGGCCAGCAACTGGCGCCCACTTGGCTGGCGCGCCGGCAACCGACTGAGTGCGCGGCAACTGGCGGCGGCCTCACTCGCCGTAGCCTCGCCCGCTGCCACCTTTCACGGCAGCGTCGACCTGATGCTGAGCAAGCTCGAACTCAACGAACGCATTGTGCTGCGCGCACGCCATTACGGCGCATTGCCGGAACTGGTCACCCGCACCGACCTGCTGGCCATCGTGCCCCTGATGTACGCCAAGTCGCTCGCGCCGCGCTACGAGGTTCGCATCTGGGAATTGCCCAAGAACGGCGCAAACTATGAGGTGCACATGGTCTGGCACCCCAGCGCCACACCGGACCTGGCCCACAGCTGGCTGCGCGGCGTGGTGCGCAAACTGTTTCAGCGAAAATAATGACAAAGCGCTGACCATCACAGAGAATCGCACGCAGGCAACGCGAAAAAATTGTGGAGACAAACAATGCAGAATGATTCACGGCAAGCCGCCGCTGGCAGCGAACTGACCCGCGGCGAACTCGAAGCCCTGCTCGGCACACTTGACATAGCGCTTGCCGGCGAAGTGCAGGCAGCAGCGGCCGCCAGCAGTGGCGAGTTGCGCCTGAGCCTGCACAACAGCCGGGAATTCGGCATGGTCATCAGTGCCACGGCGGCAGGTCTGGACGGCGCGCTTGACGCGAGCCTGTTTCGCAAAGGCCGCGCATCGGCACAAGCCCTGGTGGCGCTCAGCAGCGGTGCTGATTTTCTGCAGCGTTTCCAGCAAACCTTTGTCTATCAAAAGTTGCTGCTGCGCGCGCAGCAACGCCAGGAAGCAGCGCCCGATGCGCAACTGGTTCTGCTGTTTGAGCGCTTGCTGGCCTTGACAGCGGACACGGCCCGCACGCTGCAGAAATTCGACCTCACACTGATACTGCGTCAGGGCAAATTTTTTGCCATCGACGCCAGCTGCACGCTCAGCGCAGCCGCGCCGCAGCGCCTGGCGCGCCCGATTGCCAAGATCGACAAACTGCTGCACCCGGCGACCATCGGCCTGATCGGCGTCTCCGGCAGCGGCATGAATTTTGGTCGCATCATCCTGCGCAATCTGGTGGGCAGCGGTTACCCCAAAACACAGCTCACCATCATCCGCCCCGACGACACCGAGATCGACGGCGTGCCCTGCGTCGCCAGCCTGACCGCCTTGGCGCACAAGCTCGATCTGCTGATCGTCGCCGTCGCCGCCGATGCCGTTTATGGTCTGGTCGATGAAATCATCGCCAGCGGCAACGTGGAGTCCGTGATGCTGATTCCCGGCAGCTTGGGCGAGACGAAAAAGAGCCGCGAGCCGGCCGCTGCACTGACACACCGAATCAATGCCGCGCACGGCCTGAGCGGTGGCGGACCGATCTTTCTCGGCGCCAACTGCCTGGGCGTGGTCTCGCACCCCGGCCACTACGACTCCTGGTTTATTCCGCTGGAGCGCCTGCCCAAACCACAGAAGAAACCCGAGCGCAACTCGGTCATGCTGAGCCAGAGCGGCGCCTTCATGATCACACGCCTGAGCCAGAACCCCTGGCTCGATCCGCGCTACATGCTGGCGCTGGGCAACCAGACCGATCTCACGCACGGCGACCTGCTGAGCTACTTTGCTGTACAAGCTGAAATAGAAACCCTTGGCGTCTACATCGAAGGCTTCAAGGACGGCGACGGTCTGCACTTTGCCCAGGCCGTGCGCAGCGCCGTGCTCGCTGGCAAACAGGTGGTGGTCTACAAGGCCGGCAAGACGGCCCCCGGTGCGGCGGGCGTGATGGGCCACACGGCCTCGATTGCCGGTGACCCGGCGCTGTTCGAAGCCGTTTTGCGCCAGGCCGGCGCCATCGTGGCAGAGGACATCAACAGCTTTGACGACCTGTTCTACATCGCCGGCGCGCTGCACCACAAGAAGGTCGGCAAGCGCCTGGGCGCCATCAGCGGCGCCGGCTTCGAGGCTGTTGGCATGGCCGACGCGACGCAGAGCGACAGCTTTTCGATGCAGATGGGCGAGTTGCAGGACGCAACCGTCAAGCGCGTCGAAGAAATCCTGCTGGCCAAGAAGCTCGCCGCGCTGGTCGAAGTCCGCAACCCGATTGACATCAACCCGGGCGCTGACGACGAGGCGCACCTGCAAATCACCGAAGCCTTTCTCAGCGACCCGAACATCGACGCCGTGGTGGTTGGACTGGACCCGACCGCACCGATGGTGCGCGCGCTGGGCGAGAGCAAGCTGCGCCCCGGCTACGACCTCAGCGATGCCAAGAGCACGGTGCACCTGATGCCGCCGCTGGTCAACCAACATGACAAGCCCATCATCGGCATCATCGATGGCGGTCGCCTGTACGATGCCATGGCCGAGCGCCTGATGGACCAGGGCGTTTGCGTCTTTCGCAACTGTGCTCGCGGCACGCGGGCGCTGGTGCAATACACCGAAGCCCGACTTGCCGCCGATGCAATCCGCGCCGCGACACAAAAGTAATTTGAACCACCCCAACTGCAAGGATAAACATGAGCGAGACTTTGAAAACAGGCCTCAGCGCCACGCGCCACGTTGACGTTGACCGTGCGCGCACCATCAGTTTCATGGGCGAGGACTGCCGCGTCTATTCAACCCCGAACCTGCTCTACGACATCGAAATGGCCTGCCGCGACCTGCTGCTCGCACACATCGAACCGGGCAAGGATTCGGTCGGCACCCGCGTCGAACTCGACCACGTCGGCGCCACGCTGCTGGGCATGTGGGTTGATATCACGGTCACCATCAGCGATGTCAACGGCCCTGCCGTCACCTTTGATTTCACGGCGCGTGATGCGATTGAAGAAGTCGCACGCGGCAAGCACAGCCGCTTTGTTGTCGGCCTGGAAAAAACCGCGCAACGCCTGAAAGCCAAGCAAGCCAAGGCCGCTGGCTGACCCGCCTTGACATTGCGGGCCACACGATCACAGAGTGGTTGTCATTGCGGGCCACGACCCGCAATCCATGCATCGTGTGGCGGTGCCATAAGACATGGATCCCGGATCAAGTCCGGGATGACAACTGCGGGGGTGCGGGATGACAACTGCGGGGGTCCGGCATGACAACCGGATGGGCAGCGTAAACCGTCAGACCGCCGTCTTGCGAGCGCCAATGCCGAGGTAGGTCTCGATGATGCGGGGGTCACTGGCGAGGTCGCTGGATTTTCCGGTCAGGACGACCTTGCCCATTTCCAGCACATAGGCACGATCTGCCACCGCCAGCGCGGCGCGTGCGTTCTGCTCGACCAGCAGGATCGAGACGCCATGCGCTCGCAGACGCACCACCACTTGCAGCACCTCGCGCACGATGTTGGGCGCGAGTCCGAGCGATGGTTCATCCAGCATCAGCAGTTTGGGCTTGGCCATCAGGGCGCGACCAACGGCCAGCATTTGCCGCTCACCGCCAGACAGCGTTGATGCCCTTTGCGTGCGGCGTTCCTGCAAACGCGGGAAGATGGCGTAAACCTCTTCGCGACACGCGATCTGGTCGCGCGTGCCACCCCACCAGCGCGAAAAACCACCCAGCAACAAGTTATCTTCAACCGACATCTCGCCAAACAACTCACGCCGCTCGGGCACCAGACCAGCGCCGCATTCGACCAGCGCGTGCACCGTGGGACGGCGGATGTGCTTGCCTTCAACCCAGATTTCACCCCGGCTCGGCAGCAGCCCCATGGCGGCACAGAGCAGTGTCGATTTGCCAGCGCCATTAGGGCCGATGACGGTGACGATTTCACCCGGCTGCACCACCAGATCGACTTCGTGAACCGCTTCCACCACGCCGTAACAGACGCTCAAATGTTTGAGTTCGAGGACCGGCTGCTTCACGCCATCAGTTCCCATCATCGCCCCCGAGATAAGCGGCCAGCACTTTGGGATCGACCTGCACCTGCGCCGGCGTGCCGTGCGCGATGACACGGCCGAAGTCCAGCACCGTGATGCGGTCGGCGATGTTCATGACGAACTCCATGTCGTGTTCCACCACCAGGATCGCCATGCCCTCGCCGCGCAGTTGCGTGAGCAAGCGCGCCAACGCGACCTTCTCCCTATGCGGCAGACCCGCGGCGGGCTCATCGAGCAGCAAGACACTGGGCTGACCGGCCAGCGCGCGCGCGATCTCGACAATGCGCTGCTGCCCCAGGGCCAGAGACGCCGCGGTTTCGTTCATTTGCGGACCCAGACCGCAGCGCTCGATCTGCTGGCGCGCCTCGCGCATCAGCGCCGCTTCCTCACCACGGTCCAAGCGCAGCATGGCGGCAATCCAGCCGCTGCTGGCGCGCAGATGGGCGCCGAGTGCAACGTTGTCGAGCACGCTGCGCGGACCGAGCAGGCGCACGTGCTGAAAGGTGCGGCTCAGACCGCCCGCGGCAAAGGCCCGCGAGGACTGGCCGTGCATGTCGCGGCCCAGCAGTTTGACCGTGCCGGAGGTGGGATCATCAACGCCCGAGATCATGTTGAAAAAAGTGCTCTTGCCCGCGCCGTTGGGACCGATCAGGGCATGAATTTCCCCGGCCTTGACATCGAGATCAACCTCGTTGTTGGCGAGCAAGCCGCCAAAGCGTTTACTGACGCCAGCCGCCGTCAGAACGACGCTGCCCCTTTGCGGCAATATGCGCTCGGTCAAATTGCGCTGCGTCTGTTCCGTCGCCGCTGCGATCGGGCGCAGGAAGCGGTTAACAAAGCCCGCCAGACTCGGCCACATCCCTTCCGAAAACCGTTGCAGCACCAGCAGCATCAGCATGCCAAAGACAATCACCTCGAAATTGCCGCTACTGCCCAGCAGGCTTGGCAGGATGTCCTGCAGATACTGCTTCATCAGGGTGATCAACGCGGCACCGAGCACCGCGCCCCACAGATGGCCGGCGCCACCGACCACCGCCATAAACAGGTACTCGATGCCGATGTTGAGATTGAACGGCGTCGGATTGACGAAGCGTTGCAGGTGCGCGTACATCCAGCCCGAGAGGCTGGCCAGCAGAGCCGCCAGCACAAAGACCTTGAGCCGGTAACGCGCGGTGTCGATGCCCATGCTCTCGGCCATGACGCGGCCGGTCTTGAGAGATCGGATGGCGCGGCCCTCGCGCGAATCGAGCAGATTGTGCAAAGCCCACAGAATGAGCAGCAGCACGCTCCAGGTCAAGAGGCCCAACTCGCGCACCGAACGCAGGGCGACACCACCGACCGCGAGCGCGGGCACGCCGGACATACCGGTATGGCCACCCAAAAACTCAAGGTTGCCAAAAAGAAAATACAGACTCAACCCCCAGGCAATCGTGCCCAGCGGCAGGTAGTGGCCCGACAGGCGCAGCGTCACCGAACCCAGCAACCAGGCCACAGTGGCGCTCAGGGCAAAACCCATCAGCAGTCCAACCCAGGGCAGCAGCGCCGAGCCAACGGAGAGTCCGAAGAAAGCGCCGGCCGCCGGCACGGTGCAGAACCAGGATGTCGCGTAGGCACCGAGCCCGACAAAGGCCGCCTGCCCGAACGAGGTCATACCGGCCACACCGGTGAGCATCACCAGCCCAACCGCAACCAATGCGTACAGCCCGATGTAGTTGAGCATCGTGATGGTGAATTCGGGCAGAAAGCCCCAGGCTGCCATTAACAGGGCGACGGCGCAGAGCGTGAATTGCCGTCGCGTCATTCTTCATCCTCAACGTGATGGCTGTTGAACGAACGCCACCACAGTACCGGAATGATGAGCGTGAAGACAATCACTTCCTTGAAGGCACTGGCCCAGAAGGAAGAGAACGATTCCAGCAGGCCAACGATCAAGGCACCGGCCAGGGCCATCGGGTAACTGGTCAGTCCGCCGATGATGGCGGCGACAAAACCCTTGAGACCGATCAGGAAGCCGGTGTCGTAATAGACCGTGGTCAAGGGTGCAATCAGCAGGCCTGAGATCGCACCCACCAGCGCCGCCAGCGCAAAGCTGAGGTCGCCCGAGAGTTCAGTCGGAATGCCCATCAAACGCGCGCCGATGCGGTTCATGGCGGTGGCACGCAGCGCCTTGCCAACAATCGTGCGTTCAAAAAACAGAAACAAAAGAATCACCAGCAGACTGGCCACGCCCATCACCACCAACGATTGCCCGCTGACCGGAATGCCGCCGAGTTCCAGCCGCAACTCCGAAAACGCCGTGGTGCGCGAGCCCTCGGCGCCGAAGAAATAAAGCCCCAGCCCCACCAGCACGCCATGCAGCGCGACCGACACAATCAGCAGCGTCAGCACCGTTGCATGTGCCAGCGGCCGGTACGCCAGCCGATAAAGCAAGGGGCCCAGCGGCGTGATCAGCAGCAGGGCCGTGCCGGCCTGGCCGTACATGGATGTTGGCCGCAGGAACAACACCAGACAGGCCGCCGCAGCCGGCAACAGCACAGCCCAGAATATGCTGGACTTCCAGTCCACCGCGACACCGCGCTGATGCCGCACCGTCTCGACGAGCAGGGTAACGGCGGAGAGTGCCAGCAATAACCAGAGGGTTCCGGGCACGCGACCGACCTGCATTGTGGCCATGGTCAGCGCGCCGAATGCAACAAACTCGCCTTGCGGAATAAAGATGACACGGGTAACCGAAAAAACCAGCACCAGGGCCAATGCCATCAAGGCATAGACCGCCCCGTTGACAATGCCGTCCTGGCCCAGCAGCAAGGCGATCTGACTGTCCATCAGGGCATGTATTTCCAGGCACCGCCCTCAATCTTGACCATCACGCGGGCGCGTTGGTCCAGACCCAGATGATCACCAGGCGACATATTGAAGACGCCATGTGCGCCAGCGACTTCCTTCACCGCTTCCAGCGCGTCACGCAAGGCGATACGGAATTCGAGGGTGCCGGGCTTGGCTTTTTTCAGCGCCGGGCCAACCGCGGCCTCCATCAGCTTGCCTGCATCCCAGGCGTGGCCGCCGAAGGTTGAGACGGAACCGGCGCCATTCGCTTTTTCATACTTCGCAACGTAATCCTGCGAGGACTTTTTCAGCGGATGGGTAGCTGGCAGTTGCGCAGCGACCAGCACCGGACCGGACGGCAGGAATGTGCCCTCCACGTCCTTGCCACCGACACGCAGGAAGTCGTTGTTGGCCACACCATGCGTCTGGTAGAACTTGCCGGTGTAGCCGCGTTCCTTGAGCGCGCGTTGCGGCAGCACAGCCGGTGTGCCGGAGCCGGCAATCAGCACGGCGTCGGGCTTGGCGGCGACGATCTTCAGGACCTGGCCGGTGACCGAGGTGTCGGTGCGGTTGTAACGTTCATTGGCAATGATCTGGATGTTCTTCAGCGCGGCAATCTTGGCGAATTCCTGGTACCAGCCTTCACCATAAGCATCGGAAAAGCCGATGAAGCCAACGGTCTTGACACCGTTATCCGCCATGTGCGCTGCAATTGCCAGCGACATCATGATGTCATTCTGCGGCGTCTTGAAGACCCAGCGTTTCTTGGCGTCCTGCGGCTCCACAATGCGGGCCGATGCCGCCATCGAGATCATTGGCGTCTGCGCTTCGGCGACGACGTCGATCATGGCCAGCGACGCGGGCGTGATGGTCGAGCCCAGAATCACATCGACCTTGTGCTCGTTGATCAGTTTGCGCGCGTTGGTGACGGCGGCCGTGGTGTCGGACGCATCGTCGAGCACGATGTAGTTGATCTTCTGCCCGGCAATCGTGGTGGGCATCAGGGCGATCGTGTTCTTTTCCGGAATACCCAATGAAGCAGCGGGGCCGGTTGCCGATACGGTAACGCCGACATTGATGTCAGCATGAACCACTGTGGCCAGCATCAATGCGGCCAGCAGGGGCAGGGTCTTATGGAAGGTCATTGTCTGTCTCCGGTTAAAAATAATTAGAAAGCCAGCCCATAGCAAGACCGCTTCGTCATACAAAAATTACCCTTAGCTATGTCCATGTTAATTTCAATATGCTATGCCGGCACCATCATAAGCAAGAGTGAGCCAAGCTGTTCCCGGGGTTTACCAGCAATGACAAGCCAGCTTTGTCATCCCGGGCTTGACCCGGGATCCAGTGCCACACGGAACATGGATTGCGGGTCGGTGCCCGCAATGACGAGGTCGCATTCAGTCATCGTAACGGGGCGGATCAGGGTCCTGATCCCAGTTGCTGTCGGGCTGTGGCACCTTTTGCATCCAGGCCTTGACCAGTTCAACGTGGTCGCGTTCTTCCTGCTGCAAGGCAGTCGCCGCCATCCGGATCGTTTCAATCGTGGTCTCGCGCGCCATCTGTGCAAAGAAGCGCTCGGCGCGCTCTTCGCCGGCCAGCGCCAGTTGCAATACATGCCAGGGCTGCATCAGGTAATGCAGTTCATCAACCGCCGCACCTTCCACCGCTTCAAAGCCCGCCAAGCGCGGCGCATTGGCCGGCAGTGCCGGCACTGTACTCCAACCCATTTGCGCCATGATGTGGGCCGCGTGCTTGCCTTCAATGACGGCCATCTTGCGAAACCATTCAACGACCTCCGGATTGTTGTGAACTTCCATCATGTCGGCAAATTCGTTATAGCGCTGCGCAGCGTCGAGCTCCATCTGCAGCGCCTGCACCATGAACGCTTCCAGCGTTGCCGGGACTGGCGCGTTGGCGTCGCCGTCAGACGGGCTCACAGTTCGAACTCCGCTTCGAGATCGGCCACACTGCAGCGCGCCTGGCGCGGTGCCGCCGGATACGGCGTGCGGTCACCGGCGTAGAGCACGCCGATGTTCAGGCCATCGTCCTTCATCAAGCGCCGTGCTGCCAGCGCCGCATCATCGGTCACCGTCGCTTCGGGCGCGTGCACCAGCTTGCGCCAGTCGCGCTGCTCGGGCCGGAAGGTGACGCAGGGGCTCAAGATTTCAACGAAGGAAAAGCCCGGGTGCTTCATCGCCTGGGCAATGATGTCAGCCGTGCCATGCAGATCGCCAGCGAACGCACGTGCGACAAAGTTGGCACCTGAGGCCAGCGCCACCACCATCGGATTGAAGACGCGCACCCCCGTGCCACCCGGTGACAACTTGGAATCCCAATCGGGCTCGGTCGTCGGCGAAGGCTGGCCCTTGGTCATGCCGTAGACATGGTTGTCCATCACCAGATAGGTCATGTCCACATTGCGCCGGCAAGCGTGCAGAAAGTGATTTCCGCCGATCGAATAACCATCGCCATCGCCGCCGGCGACCAGCACCTGCAGGTCCGGGCGCGCCACCTTCAGGCCGGTGGCCGCTGCCAATGAGCGCCCGTGCACGCCATGGAAACCGTAGCAGGTGGTGTAGGCCGGGATGCGTGATGAGCAGCCAATGCCCGAAACGACGGCGCAGTCTTTCGGTGGCACGCCCATGATGGACAGCGCCTTGGTGACCGAACTGAGCACCGTGAAGTCACCGCAGCCGGGGCACCAGATTGGCTTGTAGCTCGACTTGTACTGGGCGGCGGTAAAGCCGACCATGGGCTGCGCCACTGCGGCGTCCTGATTGAGTGTTGTGTTCATGATTGGTCACTCCATTGCAGCAAGGCCGTCAACAGTTCGGCCGGGCGCAGCGGCAGCGGACCGGGTCGGTGGTAGCTCGCGGGCGGCGCCGGGAAGTCGTACCAGGCGCGCAGGTAGCGGTAGAGCTGGGCACCGTGGTTCTGCTCGACCACGATGACACGCTTGACCCCTTTGAGTGCCGCTGCCATGTGCTCGGGCCGCGCCGGCGCGAGCAAGCGCATCACGATCAGGCGCATCACGATGCCGCGCGCCTTTGCGCGCTCAATCGCCTCGCGCACCGGACCGGAAGCCGAACCAAAAGTGATGACGGCAGCGTCAGCTTCGCCTTCAATATCGGCCCAGTAACTACCGTAGTCGTGCAGCGTCAGTTTGCGCTGACGCTTGTCGAGTTGCATCACGTGGTCGCGTGACTGGCTGCTTGGAATTCCAGCTTCCGAATGTTCGAGTCCGTCGGCGGTATAGGTCACGCCTTCGGTGCCAGGGATGGCCATCGGCGAAACACCGGAGTCGGTATTGCGGTAGCGCTTGTAGTCGGGTGTGTTGACCAGCGCCGCAAGACGCTGCGCGACATGGCCGGATTCTGGCGGGCGATCGGTAATGACGCGCGACTGCCCCATGAACTGATCCGACAGCACGATGGCCGGCGCCTGCAGCGCCTCGGCCAGGTGCACCGCCCACTGCGTGGCACCCAGGCAATCGGCGATGGATGTCGGCGCCACCACCAGGCGCGGCGCATCACCGTGCAGGCCGCTGACGGCAAAAGACAGATCGCTTTGCTCGCTCTTGGCCGGGATGCCGGTGGAGGGGCCACCGCGCATCACATCGATCACCACGATCGGCACTTCGGATGCCACGGCCAGGCCAATCGCTTCGGTCATCAACGAGAGGCCGGGGCCGGCAGTGGCCGTCAGCGCCGGCACGCCGCCGTAGGAGGCGCCGATGATCATGTTGATGGAAGCGAGTTCATCTTCGGCTTGCAGCAGCGTGCCGCCGACCTTGACCAGCCGCGGCGCCAGCCACTCCAGCACCTCGGTCGCCGGCGTGATCGGATAGGCGGCAACAAAACGCACACCGGCCTTAAGGGCACCAAAGCCGGTGGCCTCGTTGCCACTGAGCATCCAGCGCCGCTGGCCGCTGGGCGCATTGACCTGCAGTTGCGTCATGGCGCCACCGTCCTGCGCCAATTGAACGGCAATCTGCACGGCGGCTGCCGCGCCCGCTGCTACCGCCTTCAGGTTGGCCTCCAGCGTGTCGGGTTTCTTCCAACTGTCACGCACTGCGTCCTGCAAGGCTTGCAGCGGCAAGCCGGCCAACGCAGCCGAGAGACCCAGGGCGATCATGTTGACCCAACTGCCAGGGATTTCCTTCGCCATCTTCTTCAAGCTCAGCGGCGCGTAACGCGCACCCATGGCCTTGTAGACATCCGGTGGCTCGCCTTCGTCCGGGTCGCCAATCAGCACGCTGCGCGGTCCCAGCACGATCTCGTCGGCGAAGCGGTTCACGTTTTGCCAATCGATCGCCAGCAACAGGTCAAAGCCGTCATCGAGCGAACTCATGGCGTGCGAGCCCAGCCGCAACATGGCAGCGGCCTCGCCGCCCCGGATCTGAGGCCCACTGGTGCGCACCATCAATCCATAGGCACCCGCCTTGGCGGCAGCGGCGAGCAACAGCGTGCCGGCGGTCATGACACCACTGCCACCGCTGCCCGCCAGGGCGATCGAAACGCTGCTGGGCAGCGCTGGTTGTGCTTGCAAATTCATCTCCTCGTCTGTTCTTGCGCCAAGTTTGCCCTATTTCGGCTCCTGCGCCGCGCTTGTCACAACAGAAATTCAGACAATGTTGGTATTCGGGTACTAATATACGACATTAATCGGCCGCTGATTTTTTCGACCATGAACAACGCCATCAGCCACTTGCCCGCCTTCCGCTTGAAGAGCGCGAATCAAACGCATTCGATGGCGGTCGTTGCTATGGGCAATGGGTGGCAATGGGTGGGCCTGGGCTTAAAATCAGGCCCTAACAGGCACAAAGCCCAACATGAAACCCTCCGAAGCACTTGCTGTCGGCGCCGGTCACTGTCGGGCAGCATTGGCGCGTTGGGTTGAGTGGGCTGCATGAAGTTGTTCATGCACCGATTGTCGAGACTACACCAGCATTCTTGAAATAGCGGCAGCAGGTCGCTTGATGGTGATTGTTCGCCAGAATTCGCCATTGATTTCCGTACTATTTCCGTACGGTGAAGAAAAAAGCACCTAGTGTTTCCACTAAGTGCTTGAAATCATTGAAGATTTTGGTGGGCAGTGCAAGTTTCGAACTTGCGACCCCTGCAGTGTGAATGTGATTTTTCCGTTCTTCACTCGTGGCGCTCCATGAACCTTATTGAACGTCATTGCCATAAAAACCCTTTGCAATACAACGGGTTACGCGAAAGTCTATTTTCCGGTACAGTTATCGAAGTTCATTGAAGTGGACTCAGTTTGTGCTTATAGTGTGTCCTCGGACGCACAAGTGCATATCCAAAATTCGTAACTGCAAGGGGCGGCGACTCATGAACGGCAAGATCAATAACACGTTGCTCGGCACACTGGTCGCAGGCAGCGTACCCATCGAGGTCAACGACACTG
>CAIWNX010000226.1 GCA_903914175.1 uncultured beta proteobacterium
GAACCGGCGCTACATGCAACTTGAAGGACTTCAAACCCTCTGCGATACTCCGCCGACTCGGCTGTCCGCAGTGGCGCGCTGAGTAACGTGTATCTCAGCCTGTCCGGGCTGTGGACTTACACCACGTCATGGGACACGACCCTTCCCTAGCAGCCCTTACTCGCAGTTGCTCTATCAAACCGTAGTCATTCGAAGGCATGGAAAAGGTATCCCGGGTGACGTGTTGCGCGACCAGTCTGATAGCCGCCGGAACGCGCGAAGTCTTCTTGGCCGGCTTGGCAACAGAATTGGTGGGGATGGTATCTTCGACGGCAGAAAACATGTCGTCGAATGCCATCTGCCGTCCTCCCGACGACTTTTTACCGGCAGTGCCATGGGGTCGTTTGACCATATTCACTTATCTACCTTCTTGTGCTCTTTGCTGCGTTGATTGGAGTTGCCACCGAAAATTGCGCCAACAGTTCTGTGACTATGAGCTAAAACATATCGTTTGTACGATACATATCATACAACGATCATTCAAATGCAGTCAAAAATGAACCCCAAAACCCAGTAACTGACTCGGCTTGAATCGAAAAGGGGCGCCTTCATCAAAGACGCGCCCGTTCAAATCAATCTCTCCCGTTCACCAGTCGACTGCCAACAATTGCTGTCGCCGACCGACAGCCGCCGTCCCGCTCCCTCAACCAACGGCTGCACGGCGCCGTTGGACTAAACCGCTTGCGCGGTAAGACGCATCGAAGCGGCGTTGGTGTTTGGTGCGGGGCGAGTTCGTGGCTATGTTGTGAACCGAGGCAATGGGCCTCGTTCACAACAGGAGCACCGACATGCAATCATCGATTCAAACCATCTCCCCACTGCGCCAACGCATGGTCGAGGACATGCGAATGCGCAAGCTGATGCCAAGGACACGTGCACGCCGTCGTACCCGGTGGTGGTCTGTCAAAGGATGGCCAGCGCTGGGTGGCGTGCCGACCGGGCTTCTTCATGTCAGTGCGCGTGCTCTCGCGGCTGTTTCGTCGACGTTTCCTGGAGGAACTTGAGGCGGCACATCATGCTGGCCAGTTGCAGTTCTTCGGTGAGTACGCCCACCTCAGCGATGCAAGCGCCTTTGCCAAATGGCTGGCACCGATGCGCTGCTGTGAATGGGTGGTCTACGCCAAGCGTCCGTTTGCCGGTCCTCAGGCCGTGCTGGCCTACCTGTCGCGCTACACCCACCGCGTGGCAATCGCCAACTCAAGGCTGGTCTCGATGGACGAGCGCGGTGTGACGTTTCGCTGGAAGGACTACCGGGACAAGGGAGGCACGCGCCACAAGACCATGACGCTCGAACCGGAGGAATTCATGCGCCGCTTCTTGCTGCACGTGCTGCCGGGGGGCTTTCACCGCATTCGTCATTACGGTCTTATCGCCAACAATGCTCGCAAAGAGAACCTGGCGCGCGCAAGGGAGTTATTGCACGTGGTGCCTGCTGCGGTTGCCGACACCAATAGCGCCGACGAGTCGGTTGAACCTGTGCGAGCGACCTTTGTCTGCGCCCACTGCGGAGCTCCAATGATCATTGTCCAGACGTTTGTGCGCGGCCAGTCCATTCGTGCGCCACCCCACGTTCAGGGTGCGCCATGAACGCAAGAACCATGAGATGGTCAAACTGCCTGCCGATTCAGCACTCGACAGAGCTGGTATGGATCAGCTTTGTCCTGTCCTGCAAAACTGTTGATGACGGCGCAGTTGGCCAACGAATAATGTGGTGTGTCAAGGCAAGATCGAGAAGCTTGCGTGGCATTCCGGTCGGACTGTTCGCAATGGTCACGGTATCAAACCGCGCTGTGGTTCTTCAAATCCCCATAGCGCTGTAGCTCACTGCAACGACCGCGGTACTCGCCGCGGTTTCCTCCCTCGAGGTTTATACGACGCCTGCCCTCAGGCTCACGCTGATTCGCTCCGGTCAGCGGTTACGGGCAGGCATCCTACAAACCTAAGCGCCTTCAGCCCATATGTGACAACTGCTCCCAACGTCAACAACTGGTGGCGGTTCTTGCCCAACAGCTGTAGAGTTCCATTGACTGCTCCACCCGGATTGCCGTCCGTCAAGCGCCCTGCCCTCTCACCCGAAAAGTTTCGGTCCGGCCAACTGCCGTCGACTACCGCCTATCCGAATAGCCTTCGTCATCACCTCAGCCGGGCAGGCGGAGCAGTGCTCCGCCAATGGTCGCGCCAGAACTGAATTCAACTAGGTAAACCACCACACCCCCCGGCTAGCCACCGAAAATCTCCTGTCAACCGCCAGCATCCCTTGTTCAAGCACATCGGAGGCATTAAGTTGTCGGTCCGCTTTACGGCGACGATTTCAATGAATTCACTGCCCGTACCCGACCAGGACCGGAAGTAGAACTTTGTTCTCGATAGCCGCCATTCGACTGGCA
>CAIWNX010000227.1 GCA_903914175.1 uncultured beta proteobacterium
AGTCACGGCAGCGTGTAAAGCCGCAAATGCAGACTGCACGTCAAATCACAAAAAATTGTGCAGACGAAATCAGGCAGAACGATCCTGATCCTGAATCTGTTCTTTGAGTTTGTGGCTGGCGTGAAAAGTTACAACGCGCCGGGCCTGGATTGGAATGGCTTCACCCGTTCGCGGATTGCGGCCCGGGCGTGGCGCCTTGGTACGGATTTGAAAATTGCCAAAACCCGAAATCTTGACGTCTTTACCTTCGACCAGACTGCCTGAAATGAGGTCAAAGAAAGCGTCAATCATGTCCTTCGATTCACGCTTGTTGAGCCCGATCTGTTCAAACAGCAAATCGGCCAACTGGGCTTTGGTCAGTGCCGGGGTTTCCAGACTTTCAACCGAGATGTCCATTGAATTCTCACTTCACATAATTCTGACTGGTATCGATGGTAACGGCTCAAGCCCGTTGCCGCGCACCCAGTGTCGAAACCAATGAAGAAAGAACCGCTTGCACCACCGTGTCGATCTGATCGTCTGTCAAGCTTGTGTCCTCGTTGTTGAGCGTTAGCCGCAGTGCCATGCTCTTCTCGGATGACGCAGACGAATCAGGCGCTGCGTCCTTGACCGCCTTGGGGCGATAGATGTCAAACACGATGGCGTCGCGCAGCAGACCCAGCGTTGGCGCAGCCCATACTGTTGCCAGCAATGCTGCGTGCGTGGTCTTTTCCGCAACCAGTACGGCGATGTCGCGCTCTACGGGCTGTTGCTTGGCGACGGGTTTGAACGCGGGCACCTCACGCTGCAGGACAGCGTCGAGATCGAGTTCAAACATGACGGGGGTCTGTGCCAAGTCGTAGGTCTGGCGCCATTTCGGATGAAGTTCGCCGACGAAGCCTATCGCCACGCCATCAAGCAGGACACGGGCGCAGCGCCCTGGATGCATGGTCGGATGCTCAGCGGGTTCAAAGACCGGCTTGCGTGGGGCCAACAAAGCCTCTACATCGCCCTTCACATCGAAGAAATCGGCGCCCTGCTCTTTGCGGCCCCACTGCAGGGTGTCGGTACTGCCGCACACCATGCCGGCAACGCGCATCGGTTGAGCGAATCCGGCAACCGTGGTGTCCGAGTTCGTAACCGTGGCATCGCGCAGGAAGACACGACCGAGTTCGAAAACGCGCACGCGCTGTGCCTTGCGATCAAGATTGAATTGCAGAACCTGCAGCAGGGAGCCCAGCAGGGACGAGCGCATCACGCTCATCTGGCTGGCAATCGGGTTGAGCAGTTTGATTGGATCCGGGTTGCCGGCGAGTTCATGCTCCCAGCGCTCGTCAACAAAGCTGAAGTTGATGGTCTCCTGGTATCCGAGCCCAGCAAGGGAGCGACGCAAGGAAAACGGACTGCGCTGTGCCTCGGTGCGAATTCTGGCCGTCACCGGCGCCAGCGGCGGTGTGTGCGGCAAGGCGTTGTAGCCAACCATGCGGGCCACTTCCTCGATCAGATCTTCTTCGATCTGCAGGTCAAAGCGGTAGGAAGGGGGCGTCACGCGGATGATGCCATCCTCTTGCGTCAGCGGCAGTTGCAGGCGCTGCAGGGCGTCGGCACACTGGGCCTGCGTCAGGGGCATGCCGATAACCTTGCTGGCGCGCGCCACACGCAGGGATACGGTTGTGGCCGTCGGCATGTTCACCTGCTGGTCATCGACCGGGCCACAGACAGTATCGGCACTGCCACAAATGTCGATGATCAACTGCGTGATGCGTTCAATGTGCTCGACCGTCTGATCGGGGTCCACACCGCGCTCGAAGCGGTGCCCGGCATCGGTCGAGAAGTTGAAACGCCGTGAGCGTCCAGCGATGGCCTTGGGCCACCAGAACGCGGCTTCAACATAGACGTGCTGTGTATCGTCACCCACCGCCGTGGCGTCGCCGCCCATGATGCCGGCGAGCGACTCAACCTGTTGCGCGTCGGCAATGACGCCGACCTTGTCATCGACCGTGACCGTATTGCCATTGAGCAGCTTGAGTTGTTCACCTGCCTTGCCCCAGCGCACCTCGAGACCGCCATGGATCTTGTCCAAGTCAAAGATGTGCGAGGGACGGCCGAACTCGAACATCACATAGTTCGAGATATCAACCAGGGCCGTGACGCTGCGCTGCCCACAGCGTGCCAGGCGATCAACCATCCATTGCGGCGTGCTGGCGCGGGTGTTTACGTTGCGCACAACGCGCCCCGAGAAACGTCCACACAGATCCGGCGCACCGACTGTTACAGGCAATACCTCGGCGTTGCCAACTTTGACAGCGGGGAAGACCGGTTCCTTCAAAGGTGCGCCAGTCAGCGCGGCAACTTCGCGCGCGACCCCGTACACGCTCAGGCAGTGTGCCAGATTGGGCGTGAGCTTGAGCGTGATCAGGCTGTCGTCCAGGTTCAGATGCTGGCGGATGTCCTGCCCCAGCACTGCATCGCTGGCGAGTTCAAGCAGGCCGGCATGGTCGGTAGACAGTTGCAACTCGCGCGCTGAGCACAGCATGCCCTGGCTTTCGACTCCGCGCAGTTTGCCGAGTTTGATCAGGAACGGCTTTCCGTCTTCACCGGGCGGCAGCTCAGCACCTACCAGTGCCACCGGCACCTTGATGCCGACTCGTGCGTTGGGCGCGCCACATACGATGTTGAGCAGTTCAGCCTGGCCGACATCAACCTGGCAGACGCGCAGGCGATCGGCGTTGGGATGCTGAGCCGCCTCCTTGATCTCACCGACCACGATCATGCTGAATGGCGGCGCCACGGATGTGAGTTCTTCCACCTCCAGGCCCGCCATGGTGAGGGTATCGGCCAATTGCTGCGTTGTGAGCGGCGGGTTGCAGAATTCGCGCAGCCAGGATTCAGGGAATTGCATAGTCTTTGTTCAGTTGGAGACGGCGCAGGCAGCAAACCGTCGCTGCAGGTTCTTCTATTGGAATTGCGAAAGAAAGCGGATATCACCGTCAAAAAACAGGCGCAGGTCATTCACGCCGTAGCGCAGCATGGTCAACCGGTCCGGACCCATGCCAAAGGCAAAGCCAATGAATTTTTCGGGGTCCAGCCCCATGTTTCGTACGACATTCGGATGGACCTGGCCGGAGCCCGCCACTTCCAGCCAGCGCCCCGCCAGCGGGCCGTTCTGGAACTGGATGTCGATTTCAGCACTGGGTTCCGTGAATGGAAAGAAACTGGGTCGAAAACGCAGCATCAGATCGCTGGACTCGAAAAAGATCCGGCAGAAATCGGTGAAGACGAATTTGAGATCCTTGAAGCTGACGTTCTCACCCACCCACAGGCCTTCGCACTGATGGAACATGGGTGAATGTGTGGCGTCGCTGTCAACGCGGTAGGTGCGCCCCGGCGCGATGACGCGAATCTCCGGCATGGTGCCGCAGAACAAACCCTCGGCGCTTGCACCGAGAGCAGCACGATGTCGCTTGACATGTTGCACGGCATGACGAATCTGCATCGGGCTGGTATGGGTGCGCAGCAGGTTGGGCGCGGTGGCGGTGCCGCCCTCGACATAAAAAGTGTCGTGCATGGAACGCGCTGGATGATCCTCAGGCGTGTTCAAGGCGGTGAAGTTGAACCAGTCGGACTCGATCTCCGGGCCTTGGGCGACTTCAAAACCCATGGAGCCGAAAATGGCCTCGATGCGCTCGAGTGTCAGCGATACCGGGTGCAAGCCGCCCTGCCCGCGTTGACGGCCGGGCAGCGTTACATCGAATGCTTCAGCTGCCAGCTGAGCTTGCAGTTGCGCATCGGCCAGCGCTTGTCGGCGTGCATTCAGGGCCGATTCGATCGCTTGCTTGGCCAGGTTGATGGCGGCGCCCTGACTTTTCTTCTGCTCAACGGGAAGGCTTGCCATGCCCTTCATCAGTTCCGTGATGCGCCCCGATTTGCCAAGAAACAAGGCTTTCGCGTTTTCCAGGTCCGCCGGGGTCAGGGCCTGACCGAAAGCGGACTGTGCGCTTTCAACAACCGTGTTCAACTCGTTCATAAATTCTCTTATCTTTGCGAGATAACGTGAATGCAGTGTGGTCTGTCCTGAGTCTGCATTTTCAATGAAAAAGGGCTAGTGCTCTTTCAAGCTCTAGCCCTTTGCTGATCTGCGTGAACTCAAGCGGCCAGCTTGGCCTTGACCTGTTCCAC
>CAIWNX010000228.1 GCA_903914175.1 uncultured beta proteobacterium
CCGTGCGCCAGATTGATGACGCCCATGATGCCAAAGATCAGCGTCAAGCCGGATGCCACCAGAAACAGCAGCAGACCGTATTGCAGCGCATTCAGGCACTGGATCAAAAAAGTGGCGACATCCATCGAGAGGGATTACATCTTGCAACCGCGTGCCGGATCAGCCAGCGCCTTGCTCGCCACGCTGATCAGCTTGTTTTCCTTGCCCGTCACCTGACGCAGGTAGATGTCCTGTACCGGGTTGTGCGACTTGGACAGCATGAAAGCACCACGCGGACTGTCGATCTTGGCCTTTTCCACTGCAACGGCAAACTCGGCTTTCTTGTTCAGGTCGCCCTTGACGGCGTTGGTTCCGATGGCCAGGATCTGCGCCGCATCGTAGCCCTGCACGGCGTAAACGTCGGGCTGCAATTTGTAGGTCTTGGCGTAGGCCAGACGGAAGCTGTTGTCACGCGGCGTGTTCAGGCTGTCGGCGTAGTGCAGTGTGGTGAACAGGCCGTCTGCGTCGGCACCCTGCGCATCGAGCGTGCCATCGGTCAGGAAGCCGGCGCCGTACAGCGGGATGCTCTTCTTCAGACCAGCGGCGGAGTAATCCTTGACGAACTTGACGGCAGCACCACCAGCAAAGAAGGTGTAGACCACATCGGGCTTGAGCGCCGCGATCTCGGTCAGCAAGGCCTGAAACTCGACACTCGGGAACGGCACGCTCAGATCCTTGACGACCTGACCACCGGCCTTCTCGAACGCTTCGCGGAAACCCCGCACCGATTCGTCACCCGCCGCGTACTTGTGCGTGATGGTGACGGCCTTCTTGGCGCCCTTCTTGGCTGCTACCTCGCCCATGGCATAAGCCGGCTGCCAGTTGGTAAAGGAACTGCGGAAAATGTTCGGCGCGCACATGCTGCCAGTCACGGCATCGGCGCCGGCATTGGGAACAATCATCAGGGTGTTGGTGTCCTTGGCGACTTTCGCCATGGCCATGGCCACGCCCGAATGCACCGAGCCGACCAGCACATCAACGTGGTCGCGCTTGACCAGTTTGTTCACGTTGTCGGTGGCTTTGGACGGATCGGACTCGTCGTCGACCTTCACGTACTCAATCTCACGGCCACCGATCTTGCCGCCCTGCTCGGCAACAAACAGGCGAAAACCGTTTTCGATGGCGCTGCCGAGCGCGGCGTAGGTGCCGGTATAGGGCAGCATCAGACCGACCTTGAGTTTGCCGGTGTTCTGGGCCATGGCCATCGGCGCTGTGATAACGCAAGCGGCAATCAGGCTGGTACGAAGTAGGTTCATGGTTTGTCTCCTGGGTTGTGTTTCTGCATAAATCGGGTGACCGCCGCGATCAGCTGCTCTGGTTGATCGCGCTGCGGCGAGTGGCCGCAAGCTGGCAACTCTATCAGTTCAGCGTGTGGCACCGCCAGCGCGATACCTTCAATCTGTTTCATCGTCCCGTATTCGTCGCGCATGCCCTGCAGCGCCAGCAACGGGCAGGCGATGGATTCAATCTCTTTTTCGATCGTCCAGCTTCGAAATTCAGGGGCCAGCCAGATCCGGTTCCAACCCCAAAACGCCGAATCCGGGTCATCGTGGTAGGCACCCAATCGCGCACGCAAATCGGTTTCCAGATAGCTTTTGCGAGCAATCTCAATGCTCTGCACCGAGATGTCTTCGACCAGGATGTGCGGCGCCAGCACGATGGCGCCCGCCACACGTTGCGGAAAACGCGCGGCGTACAGCAGCGCCATGGAGCCGCCATCACTGTGACCCAAAAGCCAGATCGGCTCGTCAATGGCCAGCGCTGCAAACAGGGCCGGCAGCACCTCAAACGCCTGGCGGTGCATGAAGTCCACATCCCAGATTTCCTCGGGTGCGCGTGTCGTCGAACGGCCATAGCCCGGGCGCGAATAAACCAGGCCACGACAGCCCACAGCCGCGCACAGCGCTTGCGGAAAATCCTTCCACATCGCCACCGACCCCAGACCTTCGTGCAAGAAGACGAGCAGGGGTGCCGTCGACTTCTGCGGCGCGATCCACGCAAGCTCGATGCGCACCGTGCGGCCGCGCCAGTCGATCTCGACGAAATTCCCTGTGTCGTTCACTGCGGCCTTGCGTCGCGCTCGCGCAGCCGGAAGCGCTGGATCTTGCCGGTAGCCGTTTTCGGCAACTCGCTGATGAACTCGATCAGGCGCGGGTACTTGTAGGAGGCAAGCCGGTCCTTCACAAAGGCCTTGAGCTCGTCCTCACTGGCCTGCGCGCCGTCCTTGAGCACAACAAAAGCCTTGGTCTTGGTCAGGCCCTCGGCGTCGATCAACCCGATGACGGCCGCTTCCAGCACCGCCGGGTGCTGCAC
>CAIWNX010000229.1 GCA_903914175.1 uncultured beta proteobacterium
GCTGTACGACAAGAAGATCAGCAACATCCGCGACCTGCTGCCCACGCTGGAGCAAGTTGCCAAGTCGGGCCGTCCGCTTCTGATCATCTCGGAAGACGTCGAAGGCGAAGCCCTGGCAACGCTGGTGGTCAACACCATCCGTGGCATCCTCAAGGTCGTGGCCGTCAAGGCTCCGGGCTTTGGTGATCGCCGCAAGGCCATGCTGGAAGACATCGCCATCCTGACCGGTGGCAAGGTCATCGCTGAAGAAGTCGGCCTGACGCTGGAAAAAGTCACGCTGGCTGACCTCGGTTCTGCCAAGCGCGTTGAAGTGGGCAAAGAAAACACCATCATCATCGACGGTGCCGGTGCCGCTGCTGACATCGAAGCCCGCGTCAAGCAAGTTCGCGTGCAAATCGAAGAAGCCACGTCCGACTACGACCGCGAAAAACTCCAGGAGCGCGTTGCAAAACTCGCCGGTGGCGTTGCCGTGATCAAGGTTGGCGCTGCCACCGAAGTCGAAATGAAAGAAAAGAAAGCCCGCGTTGAAGACGCCCTGCACGCAACCCGTGCTGCGGTGGAAGAAGGCATTGTGGCGGGTGGTGGCGTCGCGCTGCTGCGCGCCAAGCAAGCCGCTGGCACCATCAAGGGCGACAACGCCGACCAGGAAGCCGGCATCAAGCTGGTCCTCAAAGCGATCGAAGCGCCCCTGCGCGAAATCGTGTTCAACGCCGGTGGCGAAGCTTCGGTGGTCGTCAATGCCGTTCTGAACGGCAAGGGCAACTACGGCTTCAACGCTGCCAACGACACCTATGGCGACATGATCGAAATGGGCATTCTGGACCCGACCAAGGTGACCCGCACCGCACTGCAAAACGCAGCGTCGGTCGCATCCCTGATGCTGACGACCGAATGCATGGTTGCTGAAGCCCCGAAGGCTGAAGGCGCTGGCGGCATGGGTGGTATGGGTGGTGGCGACATGGGTGGGATGGGCGGCATGGGCGGCATGGGCATGTAAAGCTCCTTGCCTGACGGAAATAAAGGGGTCAGAGCCCGAGTTTCGCTTCGCGAAATCGGTGTCCGACCCCAATATTTCCTCATGCTGCGTCGAACTAGGTTGTAGTTCGCGCCACAAAATAAAAACCCGCTGGCTTGCGCCTTGCGGGTTTTTTATCGTCTTGATTTATCTCAGCGCTTGAACGCCACCACGGTCTGTCGCTGCTCACCCAGGCCTTCGATGCCCATGGCAAGCGTGTCGCCGGCTTTCAGGAACTGCTGCGGTTTGCGGCCCATGCCAACGCCGGGTGGGGTGCCAGTGGTGATCACGTCGCCGGGCATCAGGGTGATGAACTGGCTGACGTAACTCACGATTTTGGCGACGCCAAAAATCATCGTTTTGGTGTTCCCGGTCTGCATGCGCTGGCCATTGACTTCCAGCCACAGCGCCAGCTTTTGCGGATTGGGCACTTCGTCGCGCGTGACCAGCCAGGGTCCGAGCGGGCCGAAGCAGTCGCAGCCCTTGCCCTTGTCCCAGGTGCCGCCGCGCTCAATCTGAAATTCGCGTTCGCTGATGTCGTTGACGGCGCAGTAACCCGCAACGTAATTGAGCGCCTCCTTTTGCGAGACATGGCGCGCACGCTGCCCGATCACGACGCCAAGTTCTGCTTCCCAATCGGTCTTGACGGAACCCTTGGGCAACATGACGGGGTCGTTCGGTCCCTGGATGCAACTGATGGCCTTGGTGAACAGCACCGGCTCCTTCGGAATCGGCATGCCAGCCTCGACCGCGTGGTCGGCGTAGTTCAGGCCGATGGCGAGAAACTTGCCAACACCTGCAACCGGCGCGCCCAGGCGCGGCTTGCCGCGCACCAGCGGCAGTGTTTCAGGTTTGATGCGGCGCAGGCGCGCCAGGGCTGCGTCACTGAGCTGCGCCGGGCCCAGGTCCGGAATCACAGCGCTGAGATCGCGCAGCCGACCCTCGGCATCGATCAGTCCGGGTTTCTCTTTGCCGGGCTTGCCATAACGTACCAGTTTCATAGTCTTCCTTGGTTTATTGACCCAGCAAGTTTGCCAGACTTCGCTGCAATTGCGGCGCCGAAACAAAATGAATGCCGTGCCAACCCAGAGCGCAAGCGGCATCGACGTTGGCTTGCAAGTCATCGATGAACACGGTCTGCTCAGGCGCCAGCGCATGGCGTGCCTGCAGCATCTGGTAGATGGCAGGGTCGGGCTTGCAGCGCAACACGTCACCCGAAAAAATTCCGCCGTCAAACCACCGCAAAAAAGCGTGCTTGCGCTCCAGCGTGCGCGCATAGGGCACCGGCATGTTCGAGAGGTAGTACAAGCGCAGGTCGCCACACTGCTCGCGCCGCTGCGACATGGATGCCAATACGCCGAGCGTCGCCTCATTGGGTTGCAGGCCGTCACCGATGCCGGCGACGAGCGCCTGCAAGGGTGCCTCGGGCAGCGCCAAGCGCTGCGCGGTGCGGACCACAACCGCGTCCAGAGTCAGAGCGCCGCGGTCAAATTCCTGCCAGTCATCATGGCCAAAAACGGCACGCGCCAACTGCGCAGCCGTCGCTGGCGTCGCCGCCCGATCCGGGAAATACCCGGCCACCAACTGCGCCGGCTGCCAGTGAAACAACACGGCACCGAAATCAAAAACCAGGTTCATGTCGTGCCCGCCTGTATTGACGTCAAGGCTTTGCGCAAACGTCCGCGTAGCGCGGCGGTTGCACTGCGCGTCAACACCACTTGCGGCGTGCCGTGCCATGCAGCGCAATCCGCAATCGCGCGCGCCAGTTCCAGCAGCGCTTCATCGTCGAGTTGCACGCCCGCTTGCAAATAGAGATTCTTGACTTCAAAGACCCCCTCCGAGCGGTGCGCTTTCGCGTCGAGCCGCCCGATCAACTCACCGCGCTGCAGCAGCGGCAGCACGAAGTAGCCGTACTGGCGCTTTGCCTGCGGCGTGTAGCACTCGATGCGGTAGTCAAAATCAAACATCACGGCGACACGCTCGCGGTCCCAGACCAGCGGGTCAAACGGTGACAGCGGCGTGGTGTGCGTTGCAATCAATTTGCCGGCCAGCGCTTTCTTCAGCAAGCCCGCGTTCTCGCGGTGCACGTAGCCGGGCAGCGCCCAACCCTGCACGCGCACACGCTGGAGACGGCCCTGCGCCACCAGCGCGTCAAGGTCCTTGTCCTTCAAACGCGGCTTGAGGCGAAAGTAGTCGTGTACCCAGCGTGCCTGCGTGATGCCAAGTGCCAGAATCGATTTTTCGATGAACTGGTTCTGCACGTCTTGTGGCTCGGGCTCGGGCATGGTGCCAAGCGCCGGGCAAATGCGCTCAGCGAGGTCATAGACGCGCTGAAAATTCTCGCGCCGCGCCACCATCAGTTCGCCATTGGCAAACAGCGCTTCAAGCCAGCGCTTCTCATCCTTCCAGCCCCACCAGCCGCCGCTTGCGCCGTCCTTGCGCGCAAAGTCGGATGACTTGACCGGGCCGGTTTGCGCAATGTGCGCGAGCAGAGCGTCCAGATGTACGCGCTGCGACGCTTCACTTTCTTTGCCACGCTGCAAGCCCCAGTGCTGACGACGGTGCCGGTTGTAGCTGCGGTGCAGTGCCAGATCGGGCATCGGTGCAAAGCAGGCCTCGTGGGCCCAGGTTTCAAACAGGCCGGCCGTGGCCAGCGCTTGGTCCAACCATGGCATCGGGTAGGGGCCGAGTCGCGAAAACAACACAAGGTAAGGGCTGCGCGCAACCACATGGATGGTGTCGATCTGCAGCAACTGCATGCGCTCGATGCAGCGGCGCAACGCCAATCGCGTTGCCAACCGCTTGGGTGGCAGCAGCAAACCCTGCGCCGCCAGTTGCAACTGCCGCGCCTGCGCTGGCGTGAGTGAAGGGTGATCCATCAGGGCAGCCGCTACGAGCTTTACCCGTCATTGCGAGGAGCGCAGCCGCTGCAGCAGGCCAGCCGTCGAAGCATCGAGCCCTTCGATATCGCCACTGTGCAAACGCGCCTGAACGTCCTTGGCCAGTACCTTACCGAGTTCCACGCCCCACTGGTCAAAACTGTTGAGACCCCAGAGCGAACCGCTGACGAAGACACGGTGTTCCTGCAAGGCGATCAGGGCGCCGAGCGTGGTCGGCGTCAGTTCGTCGAGCAGCAAAAAGGTACTGGGCCGATTGCCCGGAAAATTCTTGTGGCCGCCGGTGTCACGCTGACCGACCATCAGCGCCTGCGCCTGCGCCAGCACGTTGGCCAGCAGCAGTTCGTGGTGAGCGTTCAGGTCGTGCCGAGGCTTTTTGACTGCCAAAAATTCCACCGGCACGGTATCGCTGCCTTGGTGCAGCATCTGAAAATACGCGTGCTGGCCATTGGTGCCGGGCTCGCCCCACAACACCGGCGCCGTGTCGAAACGCAGGGCCTGCCCCTGCGCATCGACGCACTTGCCGTTGCTCTCCATCTCAAGCTGTTGCAGATAGGCGGGCCATCGCCGCAGCGCGCTGTGATAGGGTGCAATCGAGCGGCTGCCAAAGCCATGGAAATTGCGGTACCAGAGGTCGAGCAGGCCCAGACGCACTGGCAGATTCTGTTCCAGCGCTGCGCTGCGAAAGTGCTGGTCCATCTCGTGCGCGCCGGCCAGAAATTCCCGAAACCCGTCGGCACCAATGGCAATCGCCAACGGCAAGCCGATGGCCGACCAGACCGAGTAACGGCCGCCGACCCAATCCCAGAAGCCAAAGGTAGTGCGGATGCCGAACTCACGCGCCGCCGCCACGTTGGTCGTCAATGCGGCAAAGTGCCGGCCCACATCCTTACCACCCTTGGCTTCGAACCACTGACGCGCCGAGCGCGCATTGGTCATGGTTTCGATGGTGGTGAAGGTCTTGCTCGCAATCAGAAACAACGTGCCCTCTGGCTTGAGGCGCTTGAGCACCGCAGCGAGTTCATGGCCATCGACGTTTGAGACAAAGTGAAAGCGTTTGCCCGGCAGCACAAAAGCATCGAGCGCCTGCACCGCCATCTGCGGCCCCAGGTCGGAGCCACCAATGCCAATGTTGACGATGTCGGTGATGGTCTCGTCTGCACGCACGCTTTGCGCGTAGGCCAGCATGGCGGTGAGCACCGTATGCACCTGCGCGCGTTCGCTCGTCAAATTGTCGCAGGACGCTGCGGCCGGGCTGCGCAACAGCCAGTGCATCACCGCGCGCTGCTCGGTGTTGTTGATCGCCTCACCGGCAAACATGGCGTCACGGTGTTGCGCCAGACCACACTGGCGCGCCAGTGCGAACAGCATGCGCTGCGCCTCACGGTCCAGCAGATTCTTCGACAGGTCAGCGAAGACATGCGGCGCACTCTGGCTGAAAGCCGCAAAGCGCTCGGCATCATCGGCAAAGGCGCGGCGCAGATCGAAAGTTTGGCCACCGTTGGCAAACAAGTTTTGTAGCCCGCGCCAGGTGGCGGTGCGGTCGCAGCGAATACGTTCCATGGGGATTCCTTGAATTGGGATTTCAGGCCGCCAACAGCAATTTGTCGAGCCGCGCGGCATCGGCGTTGTCGGCGACCACGGTGGTGAATTGCTTGCGGGCGTCGAGTTGGTTCATGCCGGCATTATCCCAGCGGGCGTCGAAACCTTGACCACCGAGACGCCGTGCTCTGCCAGTGTCAATAGCACTTCGGCACCCAGCGCCAGCACGTTGTTCAGATCGGGTGACACGACAAAGACTTTGCCCAGCGCGGTCTCGAAGCTGTACTCGAACAAGCTGCCCAGATAGGCCAACTTCAACAATTTGCCCGCCAGCGCAGCGCCCGTCACGCTGCCGGGGCGATGAATCTGCCAGGCTTCCGGCCGCACCGCGACCTTGACCGCGCCCGCTGCCAGACGCTGCGCGGGCACGATGCGAAGCGGCCCGAGTTGCACGCTGCCATCGGCGGCAGCAACGGCCGGGAACAGCATCGCCTCGCCCATGAAGCCAGCGACGAATTCGGTGTCGGGGCGTTCGTACAAATCCTGCGGCGTGCCGCTCTGGGCAATGCCGCCGTCGTCCATCACGATGATCTGGTCGCTCACCGCCAGCGCTTCGCTCTGATCGTGCGTGACGTAGGCCACGGTCAGCCCCAGGCGCTGCTGCAGAAAACGGATTTCCTCGCGCATTTCGCGCCGCAGACGCGCATCCAGGTTGCTCAGCGGCTCATCAAACAACAGCACAGCGGGCTCCAGCACCAGCGCGCGCGCCAGTGCCACACGCTGCTGCTGGCCACCCGAGAGTTCGCTCGGCAGACGCTCATCAAAACCCACCAGACCGACGTTTTTTAACGCCTCGTCAGCGCGCGCACGCGCTGTGTCTTTGGCAACGCCCGACATCTTCAACCCATAGCGCACGTTCTCGCTCACGTTCATGTGCGGGAACAGTGCGTAGCTCTGAAACATCATGCTCACGTTGCGATCCGCCGGGCCCAGCGTCGTCACGTCGCGCCCGGCGACGAGAACCTGTCCGGAGGTCGGTGATTCGAGTCCGGCAATCAGGCGCAGCACCGTGGTCTTGCCACAACCCGATGGCCCGAGGATCGTCGTCAGCGTGCCCTGCGCGATGATGAAACTGATGTCCTTCACCACCAGCGGCGCCGACGCGTCCACGCCGTAACGTTTGCTGATGTTTCTGAATTCAACACTCATGGTTTTGCTCCTTTGCGCCGGCCCAGCCTGCGCTCGCCCACCAGCAACTGGATCAGCGCAATCGACAGCGACATCAACAGCATCAGCACCGTGCAGTAAGCCAGTGCCACGCCATAGTCGCCATTGCCGACGCGGCCAATGATGTAGGTGGTTGCCAGTTCGTTCTCTGCCGTGACCAGAAAAATCACCGCGCTCACGGTGGTGATGGCGCGCACAAAGCTGTAGACCAGTGCCGCCACCAAAGCCGGTTTGAGCAGTGGCAACACCACATGGCGCAACGTCTGAACGGAACTCGCGCGCAGCATCACGGAGGCCTCGTCCAGTGATTTGTCCAGTTGCCGGAACGCCGCAGTGCCGGCGCGCACACCGACCGGCAGATTGCGAAAAACAAAACACAGCACGATGATGAGCGCGGTGCCAGTCAGCTCGAACGGCGGCACGTTAAAGGCCAGGATGTAACTCACGCCCAGCACCGTACCGGGAATGGCAAAGGCCAGCAGCGCGGCAAACTCAAACAGGCTCTGGCCCTTGAACGCGGTGCGCGCCAGCAGGTAGGCAATCATGAGACCCAAGCCGGCCGTGAGCGGCGCCGACAACGCCGCGAGCTTGAGCGTAGTGAAGAGCGAGTTCCAGGCCGTGCCAGCCCAGACCACACCAAACTGTGACCACTCCAGCGCAAAAGCGGTTTGGAAATGCGCAAAGGTCAGCGTGTAGTCGCGGCCCCAGGTCTTGACAAAGCCACCGACAAAAGCAAAGGCGTAAACCAGCACCGTGAAACCCATCCAGGGCAGTGCGGCGCAATAGATCACGCGCTTGACGGCAGGCGGCAGCGTCATGGCAATGCCGCCGTCACCCTTGCCGCTAACCGTGGTGTAGTTCTGCCGACCCAGCAGGCGGCGCTGCAAGGCAAACACGCTGAGCGCAAAAAGACTCAGAATCCAGGCCAGCGAAGCGGCGCGACCCTGGTCGTATTGCGCACCGACGATGGCAAAGAAGATCTCGGTACTGAGCACCGAGAACTGGCCGCCGACAACAATCGGGTTACCAAAGTCGGCCATGCTCTCGATGAAACCGACCAGAAACGCATTGGCCAGACCCGGCTTGAGCAGCGGCAGCGTGATGCTCATAAAGGTTTGCTCGGGTGTGGCGCGCAGCGTCTGCGCCGCCTCTTCCAGGCTCGGCGCAATGCCCTGCACAACACCGCGCATGATCATGAAAGCGATCGGCGCAAAAGCAAATGTCTGCGCCACCCACACGCCGAACCAGCCGTAGAACCAGCGGCTCGGCGTCAGCCCCAGCGTGTATTCGAGCAACTGGTTCACCAGACCGGCCCGACCAAACAGCAGAATCAGCCCGAGCCCAACGACGAACGGCGGCGTGATGATGGGCAGCATCGCCAGCGCGTTGAGCGATTTGGTAAAGCGCTTGCCAGTGCGCTCGGCCAGCAGTGCCATCAGCGTGCCCAGCAGCACCGTGCTGCTGGCCGTCATCAGACCCAGAAACAGCGTGTTCCAGGCGACGCCGCAGCGCAGACCACCGATGACACAACTCAGGCTGAAGTTGCGCGCGCTGGCCACGCGCTCCCACAGCGCCAACAGCGACCAGCCGCCTTCCTCACGGAGAAAGGCGCCAGCCAGCGCTTTGAGCACCGGGTAGACAATGAACAGGCCCAGCAGCGCCGCGCAACTAACCACCGCCGCTGCAATAAACAAATCACCCTTGAAATAGCCACGCCGCGCCAGACCGAAGGCGCCCAGCACGACCAGCGCCGCAAGGGCCAGAAAACCGCCCCAGCCGACGCCGAATTGATGAAGCGCCAGTTCGCCCAGACTGCGGTTGAGAAACTCGAATGACCAGCCCTTGGCGCCGATCAGAAAGCCTGACAGCAGCAGGCCCAGCGCGCCCAGCAGACCCGCTGCCAGCAGTGCTGTGCCCTGCGCGCGTCCTGGCTTCATGCGCGCGCCAATCGCCGCCAGCAGCAAAGCCACGACACCGACCCACAGCCAGCTGCGCCCATAGCGCAACGCCTGCAGCACGCCATTGCCAGCCTGCTCGTTGGAGAACACCTGCGGCACAGACAGCAAACCATTGGCGTCCTGAATCGCGTACCAGGGCAACACCAGATAAGCCAGCACCCCCAGCGCCAGCCAGGCCCAGATGGCTTTGTTGGGACTGCTCTGCTTGTTTGTCATTGCGTCCGGTTTTGTCACTGCGTCCGGTTTTGTCATTGCGGGCTCCGACCCGCAATCCATGCTGCGTATGGCACTGGATCCCGGATCAGGTCCGGGATGACGATTGCGGGGACGGCCTGACAACCGGTATTTGTCATTGCGGGCTCCGACCCGCAATCCAGGCTGCGTGTGGCACTGGATCCCGGATCAGGTCCGGGATGACAAACGCCAAGTGCGGGCCGACAAGTGACGGCATCAACGCGGCAGGGAGTTGACTTCTTTTTCCCACTTGGCAATCAGGCGGCGGCGCTCGGCCGAGGCGCCGTACTTGGCGTAGTCGTAGTTGATGAACTTGATTTTCTTGAAGTCCGGAATGCGCGCATCGTTCTTCGCGCTCTTGTTTGACGGCAACTGGAACTGCTTGGCCGCAGCCGCCATCTCCTGCGCCGCCGGGGTCAATGCCCACTCGTAGAACTTCTTGGCGTTGTCCAGATTGCGCGCACCCTTGATGATGCTCATGGAGCCGATCTCGGCGCCCGTGCCTTCGCTTGGCGTGATGGTCTCGACCGGAAAGCCGTTGATCTTTTCGCCCGGGCCGTCGTGCACAAAGCTGATCGAGACGGCGCTTTCACCACGCGCCACGGCCTTGATCGGGCCGGTGCCGCTGCGCGAATACTGGCTGACATTCTTGTGCAGCTGCTTGAGGTAATCGAAAGCTTTGTCTTCCCCCATCAGTTGCACCAGCGTTGCCACCATCGTATAGGCGGTTCCGCTCGATGCCGGATTCGCGACCTGCACCTCGCCTTTGAATGCCGGGTTGAGCAGGTCGGCCCAGGACTTGGGCACGGCGAGTTTCTTCTTGGCGATCAATTCGGTGTTGTAGCCAAAGCCCAGCGGCCCGGAATAAATGCCCACCGTCCTGAAACCCGACTGCTGCGCCTGCTGCTGCGCCCACGCGTGCAACTGCGGCAGGCTGGGCGACTTGTATTCAATCGACAAGCCCTGCTCGGCCGCCTGCAAATGCGGGTCGCCGGTGCCGCCAAACCAGACGTCGGTCTTCGGATTCTCTTTCTCGGCAATCAGTTGCGCCAGCGCCTCGCCGGACCCCTTGAGGCTCAAATTGACCTTGACGCCGGTGGTGCGCGCGTAAACGGTGGAGATCATGTTGCACCACTCGGCCTGCACCGAGCAGATGATGTTGACCTGGCCATCGGCCCAGGCGAGCGACGAAGACAGGGCCAAAAAAGCAGCCAGTAATTGCTTGTTCATCAAAACTCCTGTTGTTTACAGCCGTGCCTCCTGTACCGCGTGGCAGGCGATCTGGATGCCACCGATCGCGAGCAGTTGCGGTCGCTCGACGCGGCAGCGCTCGTTGGCGTGCGGGCAGCGCGGGTTGAAGGCGCAACCGGTGGGTGGATTCAGCGGATTGGGCACTTCGCCCTGCACCGGCGTGCGGGCCTGGCCGGTATCACTCATCTTCGGAATCGCGTCCAGCAACATGCGCGTGTAGGGATGGCGCGGACTGGCAAACAGCGTTTGCTTGTCGGCCAGCTCGACCAAGCGCCCCAGGTACATGACACCGACCCGGTCACTGACGTGGCGCACTACCGCCAGATTGTGTGAAATGAAGAGGTAAGTCAGGCCCAGCTTGCGCTGCAAGTCCTTCATCAGGTTGAGCACCTGCGCCTGCACGCTGACATCGAGCGCCGAGGTTGGTTCATCGCACACCAGAAACTCCGGGTGCGTGGCCAGTGCGCGGGCAATCGAGATGCGCTGGCGCTGGCCGCCAGAGAACTGGTGCGGGTACTTGGCGCCGTCAAACGCACTCAGGCCGACGGAGGTGAGCAGTTCGCCCACGCGCCGTTTGATTTCGGATGCGCTCTGCGCCAGACCATGCTCGATCAGCGGTTCGGCCACAATGTCCTGCACGCGCCAGCGTGGGTTCAGCGACGCGTAGGGGTCCTGAAAAATCATCTGGATTCGACTGCGCAGTTCCAAGCCCTGGCGTGTCTTGAAAACAGCGTGGGCATCGAGCCCGTCAAACTGCAAATTGCCGCGACTCGGCGCATACAAACCCACCAGCAGGCGCGCCACCGTGCTCTTGCCGCAACCCGATTCACCCACCAGCGCCAGTGTCGTGCCGCGCTCAATCTCGAAACTCACACCATCCACCGCATGCAACAGCGTGCGCGGCTTGCGTTCGATGACGCGGTTGAGCCAAGGCGCCGAAACGTCAAACGTCATCGCCAGATCATTGGCTTGGACCAGCGCCGTCATGCGGGCGCCCTCGCGATGACAGCGCCGTTTTCATGCAACCAGCAAGCGGCGCGCGTGGCACCGGCGTTCATCAGGTCCGGGCGCTGGCTGCGGCACTGGTCAAAGGCTTGCGGGCAACGCGGGTGGTAGGCACAGCCGGTCGGAATTGCGTTCAGGCGTGGCATGGCGCCATCGATCTGGTTCAGGCGCTCCCGGTCCTGGCTGATGTCGGGAATCGCTGCCATCAAGCCGGCGGTGTAGGGGTGCGCCGGGCGGTTGATGAGTTCGTGCACCGGGCCAATTTCCACGATGCGCCCGGCGTACAGAACGGCGACACGGTCGCAGGTTTCGGCGATCACGCCCATGTCGTGCGTGATCAGCATGACGGCGGCCTGGTGCTGATGGCAAATGCTCTTGAGCAGCGTGATGATCTGCGCCTGGATCGAGACATCGAGCGCCGTCGTCGGCTCATCGGCCACGATCAGCTTGGGTTCGGCCGCCAGCGCCAGCGCAATCACCACGCGCTGGCGCATGCCGCCAGAGAACTGGTGCGGGTAGTGTTCCAGGCGCTGCTCGGGCGCCGGGATGCCGGTGTCCTTGAGCAAGGAGATGGCGCGTTCGCGCGCCTGTTGGTCGTCAAGCGGCAAATGCGTTTGAATCGTTTCAATCAGCTGGCGCCCGATGGTGTGCAGCGGATTGAGCGAGGTCAGCGGGTCCTGAAAAATAGCGCCGATGCGCTTGCCCCGGATGTGGCGCATCTGCTCGAAACCGTACTGGTCGATGCGCTCACCCTCCAACACGATCTGGCCCGCCGCAATGCGCCCGGGCGGCTCCAGCAAACCGATGATGGCCGCGCCGGTGATCGACTTGCCAGCACCCGATTCCCCCACCACGCCCAGGATTTCACCCGGCGCAATGTCAAACGAAACATCGTCCAGCGCCCGCAGCGTGCCGTGCCGATGCGGGAACTCAACCACCAGATTTTTGACTTGCAACAGGCTCATGTGTGGTTCCAGGAATTCGTCATGGCCATAGCCCCTTTGTCATTGCGGGCTCCGACCCGCAATCCATGATTCGCGTGGCGCGGTCATAAGACATGGATCCCGGATCAGGTCCGGGATGACCATTGCGAGGTCCGGGATGACAACCGGTATTTGTCATTTCAATCACTATCGCAGTTTTGGGTTCAAAGCATCACGCAGCCAGTCGCCCAGCAGGTTCACGCTGAGCGAGATCAGCACCAGCATCAGACCGGGAAAGACCGTGATCCACCACTCGCCGGAAAACAGGTAGTTGTTGCCAACGCGGATCAGCGTGCCCAGCGAGGGTGAGGTCGGCGGTGCGCCGACGCCCAGAAAGGACAGCGTGGCCTCGATGATGATGGCAGTAGCAACCTGGATCGTGGCCAGCACCAGCACCGGCCCAAGCACATTGGGCAGCACATGGCGGCGCATGATGCGCAGGCTCGAAACACCGGTGACGCGCGCGGCCTGCACGTACTCCTTGTTGCGCTCGACCAGCGTCGAGCCGCGCACGGTGCGCGCGTACTGCACCCAGCCAGTCAGCGTGATCGAGACAATCAGCACGAAGAAAGCCAGCCCCTCTTGTGCATTTGGAAAGAGTGCGCGCCCGACACCGGCGATCAACAGCGCCACCAGAATCGCCGGAAACGAGAGCATCACATCGCACAGCCGCATCAGCACCGCATCGAGCCAGCCGCCGACAAAGCCCGCCAGCAGACCGAGCGTGACGCCAATCAGCACCGACAGTGCCACGGAGGCAATGCCAACCGCCAGCGAGATGCGCGCGCCATACATCAGGGCCGAGAGAATGTCGCGCCCCTGGTCGTCGGTGCCCAGCAGGTACTTGGCGCTACCCAGCGCGTCCCAGGCCGGGGGCAGACGCGCATCGCTCAACTCCAGCGTGCTGAGGTCAAACGGGTTGTGTGGCGCAACAAAGTTGGCAAACAGCGAGCAGAAGATGCAGACCAAGGCCACCGCAGCGGCGGCCATCGCCACCGGCGAGCTGCGAAAGCTGTGTCCAATATCACTGTCGCCCAGACGGGCCAGCCATTGCTTCATCCGACCGGGCGCCCGCGCTTAGGGTTTGACCTTGATGAATTTCCAGGGCATCTCATTGCCCGGCAATTGCACCACGTCGATGTTCTTCTTCAAGCCCCAGTTCAGCGCCTGTTGATGCAGCGGCAGGTGGCCGATGTCGTCCTGGTGCAGCTTGAGCGCTTCGTGAATCATCTCGCCGCGCTTCTTCAGATCGGTCTCAGAGCCGATCTTCTGCGTCAGCTCATCGACTTGCGGGTTGCTGTAGGCGCCCAGATTGAACTGACCGCGACCACCTTCTCCCGGCGAGCTCATGATCGGGTAGAGCACGTTATGCACGTCGACCGTGCTGGCAGTCCAGCCCAGCATGTAGAAGCTGGTGTTGCGGCTGAGAATCTTGGGAAAGTAGGTGCCCTTGGTTTCGGCTTCCAGATTGATCTTGACGCCGATCTTGGACAGATTGGCCGCCACCGTCTGGCAGATCCGCTCGTCATTCACATAGCGATCATTCGGGCAGTTCATCTTGACCTCAAAGCCAGCCGGGTAACCAGCGTCAACCATCAGTTTCTTGGCGGCATCGACGTTGTAAGGCAGGCGCTTGGCCAGGCTGGCGTCAAAGCCATTGACCTGCGGCGGCAACATCAGCGCCACTGGTGTGGCTGCGCCGCGCATCACGGTCTTCTGGATGCCGTCGATGTCAATGGCCTGGTAGAAGGCCTGGCGCACACGCTTGTCCTTGAACGGGTTCTTGCCCTTGACGTTGGAGAACAACAACTCGTCACGCTTCTGGTCCATGCCCAGGAAGATCACGCGCAATTCCGGCCCTTGCAGCACCTTGAGTTTGGCATTGCTTTTGACGCGGTCAACGTCCTGCACCGGCACCGGCTCCATGATGTCGATTTCGCCCGAGAGCAGGGCCGCCACACGTGTGGCGTCGTTGCCGATCGGCGTGAAGATCACTTCATCGACGTTGCCGTCAATCTTGCCCCAGTAGTTGCCGTTACGCACAAAAGAACTGCGCACGGCGGGCTGGCGCTCGCGCAAGCGGTACGGACCGGTGCCGTTGGCGCGAAACGATGCGGCATTTTCGATGCCCTTGCGCCGGTCCACCGGTTTGGTTGCCTGATTGGTTTCGCACCATTTCTTGCTCATCATGAGCCAGCCGGCAAACAACTCGGGCAGGATCGGGAACGGCGCCAGGGTGATGACGTCAATCGCATGGTCATTGATTTTCTTGATTTCCTTGACCTGACCGACGTAGCTCTTCATATCCGAGCCGTCGTCCTTGGCGCGCTCGTAATTAAAGATCACATCGTCGGCCGTGAACGGCGTGCCATCGTGAAACTGCACGTTCTTGCGCAGGTTGAAACGCCACACCGTGGGCGCGGTCTGCTTCCAGTCGGTGGCCAGTGCCGCCGTCAGCTTGTAGTCGGCGCCGCGCGTGACCAGAGGCTCGTAAACATTGCCGACCACGGTGAGTTGCAGCGACTCGTTGAGCGAGTGCGGGTCCATCGACAAGGCATCACCCTGATTGGCAACCCGCAGCGTGACGGCCGACGCAGAGAAACCTATTGCCGCCAAAGCGAGCGCCAACGGTGCCAGAGTCATTGTTTTCGAAAATTTCATGGGTGTTTCCTGTTGATGAAGCAAAAAGTTAAATGGCCGCCAGCGGCATGGCCTGTTCGACCAGACTCGCGTGCAAGGCGGCCCCCAAAGGCAAAATCGCGTCGTTGAAATCATACCGGCTGTTGTGCAGTACGCAGCTGCCAATCCCGTTCTCACCACCCTGACCAATGCGCAGATAGGCACCGGGCTTAACCTGAAGCATAAAGGAAAAGTCCTCGGCCCCCATGCTGGGCTCCATATCGCGCACCACATGCTCGCGCCCGACCAGGGTTTGCGCCACGTCGCCAGCAAAGTGGGCCTCGGCCGCGCTGTTGATGGTGGCCGGATACATGCGTTCGTAATGCACGCTGGCGGTAGCACCAAACGCCAGCGCCACAGCGCTGCACAGTTCCTGCAGGCGCCGCTCCAGCAAGTCCTGCACCTCGGGATTGAAACTGCGCACGGTGCCAGTCAAAGTGGCGCTGCCGGGTATCACGCTCATGGCGCCGAGTTCACCGGCGCGCATCGCGCACAGGCTGATGACAGCGCTGTCAATCGGCCGCACGTTGCGCGAAACAATGCTTTGCGCTGCCGTGATGATGTGGCCTGCCACCAGCACCGGATCGACCGTCTGGTAGGCGTGCGCGCCATGCCCGCCGCGCCCGCTGATCTCGATCGTGATGCGGTCTGCCGCCGCCATCATCGGTCCGGGGTTGATGCCAATCGTGCCCGGACGCATGCCGGGCCAGTTGTGCATGCCATAGACCGACTGCACCGGGAAGCGCTCGAACAGCCCGTCTTCGATCATCGCCTTGGCGCCGGCGTAACCCTCTTCACCCGGCTGAAAAATCAGCACCGCTGTGCCGTCGAAATTGCGCGTTTCGGCCAGGTAGCGCGCAGCACCCACCAGCATGGCCGTGTGGCCGTCGTGGCCGCAACCATGCATCAGGCCCTTGTGCGTGGACTTCCAGGCGAAATCGTTGTGCTCGGTCATGGGCAGGGCGTCCATGTCGGCGCGCAGGCCGATCATCCGGCCACCGCCCTGGCGCTGGCCCTTGATCAACGCCACGACGCCGGTCTTGCCGATGCCGGTGTGGATCTCATCGACGCCGCAAAGCTTGAGCGCCTGTTGCACGCGCTGCGCCGTGTAAACCTCTTCAAAGCCGAGTTCGGGATGGGCGTGCAGATCGCGCCGCAAGGCGGTGATCTCGGGGTGAAACGCGGCGATGTGGGCAAAGGCGCGCCCGTGCACGCGCAAACCCGCAGCAGAAACGGTATGTGGCATCAATGGCCTCCGGCCGGTGCAACCCGCAGCCGCGGATCAACGACAAAATAAAGCAGATCAACCACCAGATTGATCAGCACAAAAATCAGCGCGATCAGGCACAGGTAAGCGGCCATGATCGGAATGTCGGCGTAGGTGACGGCCTGAATGAACAGCAGCCCCATGCCAGGCCACTGAAAAACGGTCTCGGTAATGATGGCAAAAGCGATCAGTTGCCCAAGTTGCAGACCGGTAATGGTGATCACCGGCACCAGCGTGTTTTGCAGCGCGTGGCTGAAATGAATCGCGCGGTTGCTCAAACCCCGGGCGCGGGCAAAACGGATGTAGTCGGTGCGCAGCACTTCGAGCATTTCCGCGCGCACCAGCCGCATGATGAGCGCCAGTTGGAACACCGCCAGCGTGATGGCCGGCAGCACCAGATGCAGCCAGCCATCGAGCGTGAACAAGCCACTGCTCCACCAGCCCAGTTGCACGACCTCGCCGCGCCCGAAACTCGGGAACCAGCCCAGGCCGACGGAAAAGCCCAGGATCAGCAGGATGCCGATCAGAAAGGTTGGCAAGGAAACGCCCAGCAGCGAAATCGTCATCGCCAACTGGCTCAAAAAGCTGCCGCGCCTGAGCGCCGTGTAAACCCCCAGCGGCACGCCGACAGCCAACGCGAGAACGGCGGCCACGGTGGCCAGTTCCAGCGTTGCCGGCAGGCGCTCACCAATCAGGCGCGAGACCTTGGCACCCTGGCGCAGGCTCAAACCGAATTCGCCCTGCACTGCGTTGAGAAGAAAGTGCCAGAACTGGACAAAGAAAGGCTGGTCCAAGCCAAGGTCAGAGCGCAGCTTCTGGATCTGATCGGGCCGCGCGTCCTGCCCGAGCAGGAACACCACCGGGTCGCCCACGTACTGAAACAGCATGAACGCGATGAACGCCACCGCCACCATCACGATCAGAGCCTGCAGCAGGCGGCGAAGGATAAAAACCAGCATCAGTTATTCAACTTTCCACAAATCTCTTGCCAGCTCAAACCCGAACCTCCGGCACTTCGGCAAACAACTGCGCGGCGCTGAGTTCCAGCGCCACGCTGGCCAGCACAACCGGCTCGCCAGCTGCAAACGGGTGCAGCACCCACAAGCCGTCGGCACCTTTGCGATAGCAGTCGGTGGTGCGGCTGTCGAGATCAATCAGCACATATTCCTCCAGACTTGCCAGGCTGCGGTAATGGCTGAATTTGAGACCCCGGTCATAGGCTGCGGTACTGGGTGAGAGCACTTCAGCGATCAGCTTGGGCTCGCTCTTGAGCAGGGCACTGGCCAGGTCGAGCGCGCTGCAGGTCACCAACACATCGGGATAAAAATAGCTGTCGGCAGCAGCAACTTGCAGGCGCATATCGCTCATGTAGGTGCGGCACGGGCTGCCAGCCAGATGCTGGCGCAGGGCAAATGCAAGATTCATGGCTACCGTCACATGCCGGTCTTCGGCACCGGCCATGGCAAAGACCTCGCCGTCGAGGTACTCGTGGCGCTCGGGCTGCGCCGCCTCCCACGTCAGATAGTCTGCGGCGCTGAAAACCGGTTTTTGTGCAGCTTGTCCCATGGCAGTGTCCTCGGTCATGAATCAGGTTGTCATTATGAGCGTGGCGCCGAAGTAGCGGACCGATCAGCACGGACAAGCACTACAAAATAATTGGAATCTGACCCCAATATTTTCCCAAGAATAAAAACGAGCATTGTTTGATGTTAGCTTGAAAAAACAGCCTTGGTGCGAGGCCTGCGCTCAATAAAAAACCCGCTGTGTTGCCACAGCGGGTTTCTAGATTTCAATCCTCAACTGACTTGCGTCAGCGTCAGATTAGAACTTCTTCGACAGACCGAAGTCAAAGCCGGTCGCAGTTGCATTGGCAATGCCAGTTGCGCCGTTCAAAGAAGCAGCAGCGCCGCCGTCATTGCTGACGCTGGCGAACGTGCCATAGGCCTGAACCGTCTTGCTGAAGTTATAGACATAACCCAGAGCCAACTGGTTGGATTTAGCCGTGCCATTGTCCGTGGTCGAATACGAACCGCGAATCAAGCCAGCGCCCAGGGGCATCGAGCCGCCAACCAGGTAGCCCTTGATGTCAGTGGCAACGCCGGTCTTCTTGTTGTTCTGGACATAGGCGTTCAGTGTTGCTGCACCGATCGTGTAGGTACCACCAAAGTTGTAGCCTTCAACGTCAACACCAGCACTGACGTTGGTCTTGCCGTAGGCAGCAGCCAGGCTCAAAGGACCCTGGTTGTAGCTCAACTGAGCCGAGACGCCATCGCCAGCTGCGTTGCTTGCGGCGGTGGAAAGGTTCTCACCCATGGAAACCTGAGCCCACAGGCCAAGGCCGCCCATGCTTGGCGACACGTAAGCGATGGAGTTGGAAGCACGAACTGCAGTGGCGCCGAACTGGGCTGCACCGCCGTTGAATGCGCGCGAAGTACCCACACCGTTGATGCCGAACGGATCATAGATGGCTTCAGTCCAGAACAGGGGGGTGTAATCACGGCCAGCCTTGATTTCACCGAAGCTGCCCATGACCTTCAGCAGGGACATGCGATTGAACACAAAGCCGCCGGAGGTAGCGCCAGTCGTGTTGTTGGTGTTGGTGGATGCGCCAGCGCCGCTGTCATTGTTGACGCCAGCTGCCAATTGGAAACCGACCTTCAGACCGCCGCCCAGATCTTCCACGCCGGAGAAGCGGAATTCACTGCTGTTCAGGCCGGAATTGCCCAAAGCGGTAACGTTGTTGCCACCATCAACCGAACCGTATTGAACGGTCGCGTCAACCGTGCCCGACAGGGTCACGGAGGACTGGGCGAATACGCCGGTGGCAGCCAGAGCAGCCAAAGCTACGAGGGTTCCATTTTGTTAAAGAATGCCGCAAGGTGTTGATGGTCTTTCCACGGTGACGCCGTTGATTGAATGAGCAGAGTTGTACGGTCAGCGGTGTACAACTTTCACAACAGTTTTCTGTCAATTTGCAATCAA
>CAIWNX010000230.1 GCA_903914175.1 uncultured beta proteobacterium
CGGTCACGACAAACCGGAATGACCGGTCACGATCGACCGGAATACCCAAGTAGTGAGCAATATCTGCCCCTACCAAATATCCACCACGGAAATCAACACTGTTCCAAACTTGCTAGCGTCAAGAACACCGACGACCCCCCAAATACCCCACTTCAAATATCAAAACCTGATGTCGTTCAACGTGTTTGATCATCTTCTGTCGAAATCAGTCCAACACAGCACAGCCGAGATTACAGATCTGTTGGAACACTACTGATTAGCGACCCCCTTTTTACCCCTGTTACCAGATCGTTGTCATCTCAGGTTAGCCACGGGACAGTGGGGCATTGTCATAACAGAGCACCATCATGTCTCACATCGCCTTAACACCATCGAACGTGTCAACTCTTGTATGTCCACCCACAAAACGCAGGATCGATGTTCATGACCAGAAAACAAAAGGGCTTGTCCTTGAAATCAGACCAACAGGTGGGAAGACCTATTACCTACGGTACGTTGACCAACGCGGCCGAACACGCCAAATCAAACTTGCTGACCAACAAGACGTCTCACTTGCACAAGCCAGAGCACTTGCTGATTCTCTGCGAAACAGAGTTGCCGTTGGTGAAGACCCGAATGAACTGAAAGCGGTTGCGCGTTCAACACCAACACTGAACGAGTTCTTCCACAACAGCTATCTTCCATTTGTTAAGGGATACAAGAGGTCATGGGACTGTGACGAGCGCATGTTCAGAAACCATATTGCTCCAAAACTCGGAACCAAATTCCTCGATGAGATTACCAAGGATGACATCATCACATTACACCGCCAACGTCGAGAATCTGGTGCTGCACCAGCGTCCGCAAACCGCTTGGTAGTGATTCTGCGATACATGTTGAATCTTGCTATCCGCTGGGAAACACCAGGATTGGTAAAGAATCCGACACTCAACGTCACTCAGTTTGAAGAACACAACAAACGGGAGCGGTTCTTGACCAATGAGGAGGCGCAGCGCTTGTACCAAATCGTCAAGCTCAGCGATAACAAGATGCTGCAATACATCGTCGCGATGCTAATTCTGACTGGTGCACGTAAACGTGAGGTTTTGGATGCGAAGTGGGAAGACTTCGACCTTGTGCATCAATCGTGGAGAATTCCGATGACCAAATCCGGTAAACCGCGTCATGTTCCGATGTCAAACGGCGTATTGGTCCTGTTGAACACGATTCCACATTACGACAACTGTCCGTTTGTATTTCCGAACCCAAAAACACGCAAACCGTTTGTGACTGTGTTTGTCGCATGGAACACTGCACGCAAACAAGCCGGACTTGCCGAGGTTCGAATGCACGACCTGCGACACAGCTTCGCCAGTTTCCTCGTCAACAATGGACGATCACTGTATGAGGTTCAGAAAATATTGGGGCACACCCAAATCAAGACAACTCAGCGATACGCCCACCTTGCGCAAGAAACACTGCTTGACGCCGCAAACACCATAACAGTTTCATTGGGGGATGCGTTTACACCAGTGATATCAGCGATTCCAAACGCAAAGATGTTGACATCAAATCTCTGACACGGGAAGGTCCCCGTTCCTACACACTACCGGAGTTCCTGATGCCGACGAAACCGACGACTGAAACCGTGACACCACAACCGTTCAACGCAGCAGCTGTTGAACAAGCTGTCCTTGCGGGGATGACCGCAATATCTGATGGCAAAACCAAAGTCCAAGCAGTCAACGCGATGTTCCCGTTGATTGCCACTGAGCCGAAAAACATCATTTTGAGAGCGTTCATCGATGGTGCCGGTCTGACTGAGAAGGGTGCGCTGACCTATCTGTACAACGTCCGCCGTGCCGTCAAGAGGGGGTTGTTGAAAATGTCGACCGACGAATAGCGTGTATTCCACGTTTCAGATGCCCGCCTGTGTGCGGGCATTCTTTTTGTCTAAAAACAACGGATTCCCGCTGATTAGAAGTATTCTTGACAATAAATATCCGTGGCCGCACATCGGTGACGAGACTCTTGAGTCCAAATCCTGATCCACTCGTCCTGGTGTGCTGTCAACCCCTATGGACTCGGGATACAGGATCAGCGATGAACAACAAGAAAATCAAACTGTCGGTGCGTCATGACATCGTCAATAAAGCCAATGAAGCCGAGAAGTTACTGCTCGGCAAGGGATGGAAAAACGTCGAAATCACCGTCGACGAATTGATAGATCACATCAAGCAAGGGTTTGCGTACACCCATCAATTTACAGGAGGTCACCGAACCAAGGACAATTTTGTTCTTGCCGACATCTTGATAGCCGACATCGACAACGACATCGACAAGGATCCCGACAATTACATGACGATTGAGCAAGCTCTTGCCAATCCACTGGTCAGGGACCATTCAACGTTCATCCACACCACTGCACGACACACACCAGAACGCCACCGTTTCCGCATCATCTTTGTTCTCGACAGAACAATCTTCAATGCAAGCGCATACGAAGCGATGTACAGAACATTGATGGGGATTATTCCGACCGACCCCGCAACGAAGTCGGTTGCGCAACCGTTTTTTGGGTTTAACCAGACAGAAGTGACCGTAACCGGTAAATCACTGTCTGATGACAAGATAAACGAGATGGTCAGCCATGAGATGAACCGAATTCACCTCCAATCAGACCCACTATCACCATCAACAATCAAACCAACTTCACTTGTCAAGACAAGAGCAGGAACACTTCAAGAACTCAGAACATTGGAAGCCAAAACTTCGATTCAATGCCCATTCGGAACACATCCCGACAAGAATTACAGTGCGTTCGTCAAGGTCAATCAACATAGCACTCGTGGTGTTCAGTGCAGGTCCTGTCAACAGGAGGCTTGGTCCGACAAATTACCAGCGCGTGGCGACTCATTTGACACGTTCGATCAACTCGTTATCCAGCATGTCGGCATGGAAAACAGCCATTTCCAATACACCGGACTTGGACTATATGACCACGATTTTGATACGAGCATTGCGAAGTCGTATTTCCACATCACCAACGCGAAACACGTTTCTATCAGAGATATTGTCCCCGGAATCCACTTGATCAAAAGTGCCAAGGGGACCGGGAAAACACACTTCCTCTCAACTGTCGTCGCACACCTCAAACGCCCAGACGTCCGGCGGAAACACAAATTGAAAGATGACCGAACGATTCTGATAGGGCATCGTCAATCACTGATCAAGGAAAGTGCCGAGAAATTACAACTTGAGTGCTACCTCGATACAACTGGGCACGACACCAATATTGTGCTCACAGAATCAGGTGGGAAGGAAATCCGGTCATATTCACAGAAACCACAACACTACGCTATCTGTCTTGACAGTTTATATACCCGTATCGTCCCCAGTCTTGAAAAATATGGGATTGTGATCATTGACGAATCTGAACAGGTGTTTTCTCATCTACTGTCAGAGCACATGAAACGGCCAACTGAGAACTTCACAATTTTGTCAAATCTGATAGCGCGTGCCAAGTTTGTTTATTGCCTTGATGCCGATCTTGATCAAATCACGTTGACCGGAATTATGGCGTGTCTCAGTCACGCCAAGAACCTTGAACGCCACCGGTCAGAACCGACAGATGAAATCAACATCAAGAACTTCTACTGTCACCTAAACCAGTATAAACAACCAGAGAGAAAGATTGAGTTATTTACCAGTAAAAACCAACTGACAGATGATTTACTGTCGAGTGTGACAAATGGACTGAGATGTTTCGTGACCAGCAACAGTAAAAAATACATTGAAGGCCTGTATCAGTCGTTTACCGGGAATTTCCCCGACAAGAAATTCAAATTAATTACATCAGAGTCAGGGGGTGACCCAGAAGTCAGAGGATTTATTAAAAATATTAAATCTGAAATCCTCAATTACGATGCCATTTTCTCATCGCCAACAATTGGAACTGGAATTGACATCACATTTCCTAATAATTCAAAATTAATTGATGGTGTTTATGGGTTCTTCGACACGAATATAAACACGCACTTCGACATTGACCAACAAATTGCCCGTGTCCGTCATCCGAAATTCAGCCGTATCTGGATTAATCCCGCACGTCACCGTAAATCAACAGACAAGAGAGTTATTTGTCGAGAATTACTGATGGGTAGCGACCCGAAAGGTGTGCGATATTTCCTTGACCAAGAGGGATTTCATGCAACTCGTGGGGAACACCCGTACATGGACCTGGTTACTGAAGTAATTTCAACACAACGGAAGTCAATTAACCAGCTGCGAAACAACTTCATCAAGTACAAACAGAATTCTGGATGGAGTGTTCATGAAATTGAACAGAACGATGCCAAGAGTGCCCGTGGTTCGATCATCAACCGGGCGAGTCGTGTTGCCCGGAGAAACACCCGGATAGACAAGCTGATGAACGCTGTTGTCTTGACCGCCGATGAACAAAATCAAATTCAAAAATCCAAGGAGAAAAACGAAGACGTGACCGTTGGCCAGAATGCGAGTGTCGAGCGATACTGGATTGAACAGTTTTATAACCAGAAAATTACTGAACAATTAATTGAATTCGATGATGATGAGAAGACACGTGACAAGATCCGACTACTTGATCTAGTAACCGAGCCAACAATCAGGTTCACTAATTACGAGCAAATCCGCGTCAAGAACTTGCAGTATATTGAGTTGATGGACTACAAGGCCAGACCAGTTTTGAAGCCAGACCTCAAACGACTGGTATTCCTGAGAGAACTGTTCATCGCCGCCGGGATTTACGACAACACGACGTTTCAGTTCAAGTTGGATGCGATGTATGACACCAACTCGTTATCCGATTTTATTGCCGTGATCAAGAAACACAAAGAACGGTACGCCCAACTGTTTGACAATGAGGTTCACGAACACATCGATGAGAGACCAGTAAACCAATTACACACGATCTTAAAACTGGTTGGACTGTGCCACTCTATAACCAAGAAAAATCGAGGTGCCGGTTCAGGACCATCGAAATACCAAATTGACAGTGACCGCCATGCCCTGATTATGGGGATTGTTGCCGGCCGACGGGTCAGAACAAAGGCCGCCGCTGACGCCGCGAGGGCCAAACTGGAACTACAAGATAGGTTGGAATAACTGTAGAGGTGGCCAGTCTTGTTGGGTACTGCGTACCCAACAAGACGGACTGCGTCCGTGGGGTATTAGACGGTTAGTATTGAGGGGCCAATACCGGGTTTCCACCAGATTCCATCTAATCCAGTATTCTGTCCAGATTCCGTCCAGAATTTCGGGTTTCCACCGGGTTCCATCGGGTCTAACTTTGGGTTCCCGCCAGGTCCCATTTTCAGGGGAAACGAGGGGGGAGTAAAACTGTTCTATTCTCTATAAACAAACACACCCCCTATTACTCCCCCCTCCCTTCTCTCACACCTCCCCCTCGATTTTCACCCGCAAATTCCAGTCCGATTAAAACAACATTTAACCCGGCTTTATTTGACATTAATTCGGATTATTCTGGTTGTTTTCAGTCGAATAAATATTGGCTCCAGATATACCACAGGAGGACCGTTTCGATGACTAATAACGAAGTAAAAGCCGCAGTAGCCGCCCCGAACTCGACAATCCTGTCAGAGTCAATTTCCCTGTTTCAGCGCAACTTGCCGACTGAAGGAGCCGCGTGGTTACGGCTTGTTGAAACCAAGGCGAAACAGTTGAAGAAGGGCAAGGTGGTTCTGATTGCCGTGATCAGTGATTAACCAAGTTTCAGCGTGTCCCCAGCAAATGGCGGCGGTGGTGCGGCAAGCGCTTCGTTAAGCGCCTTGGAATACGCGATCCGGGCAGTTTGAAGCACGGCGGCTTGTGCTTGCAGGCGTTGCAGTTCTGCTTCTACATACTGCAGCATTTGAAGCTGGTTCTTGGCCTCAGCGGACAGTTTGTCGAGTTCGTATTCTTGGTTGTCGATCTTGATGATGGGCATGACTGTGTACCTAAATTGAAAAACCCCACTGCCTTGCGAGCAGCGGGGTCTGAGAGGTTTTCACCTGCACCCCTTGCCGAAGCAGAGGGGTGAAACCAAAGTGATTAGGCGATGCCGACCAAGCCGGTAACCGTTGTATTCATCGAGGGTGCCGCGCTGACATAACCAACCAGGACAACGGTTTCAAAGACACCGGAGCCAATATCCCATGTCATCGTGCTATCGAGACCTGCAGCGGAATACGAGAATGTTCCAGCGACGCCATCGTATGTACCTGTAGCAAACGCAACTTTACCAGCAAGACCGGCCAAGTTCGTGTTGGTAACCGCCGTAGACGGATTCACACCAAGAGAGCCAGTGAGGTTGAACAAGTCTGTCGATGTCAGACCCGTAATCACGTCAAATGTACCCGTCAGCTCGCTAATTGCAGAAGTCGTGGTTGTGTTGACACCGGTGTCCGAGTTGTTGGTGTACATCAGCAAATTGTGGCCGCCGGACACAGTGATCTTATCAGCACCGCCACCGCCAGTGATGATGTCGGTACCACCGCCGCCAACGATCACGTCGGCTGCGCTACCGCCAACGATCACGTCAGAACCCGTGCCGCCCGTGACGGTCTGGATACCAGCAGAACCTGCATGCGTGAAGCTGTTATTGCCGTTACCCAAGGTTACGGTGTTGGCCTTGCCGTTGATACCCGTGATGACATCGTTGCCGGCGCCACCTGTGTATGTCACGCCAAACGCAACTGCCGCATTGAAGTTGACGGTGTTGTTCTGCGTTGCACTGCCGGTGATGGTTGCGGCTGCTGCGAAAGCGGGTGTAGTCCAATCGAAGTCAGCCAACAGTGAGGAACTGGCGGTGATAGCAGTAACACCTGTCAGACCACTTGCGTTGACAGACGTAATCAACGTAGCGCTAGGAGTTGCCAAATGCAAACCGGCGTTACCCGAAATTGTCAAAGTCTTCAGCGCAGTGTCAGTCAGCGACAGTGTATGGAAAGTTGCGGCACTCGACGAGTCGGTCGATGTGATGGCAACGGTTTCGATGCCACTTGCTGTCAATGTCTTCGTGAGAGTACTTGTCGCATCGAAACCAACAGTACCCGTCAGCGTCAAGGCCAACGAATCCGAAGTGCCGGTTGCATCTAGCAAGCTGTAGGTAATATTCGCAGCTGGTGCCCCAGTCAACGTCAGTGGCGTTGCAGCGGCGACACTGCTAAATGTGACATCACCACCCAATGGTCCTGCCTTCAGCGCCGTAATGCCAGAGATCCGGCTCATGATGAATTCACCGCTAGAGCCGCTGTCAAGTGCAAGAGTCTCAAAGTTGGTGAGCTTTGCACCTGTAGCAGCTGTCAGCAGGGTAGCTGCTGCGCCGCTGAGCACAATAACGTCCGCCGTACCGGCACCGCCACTAATCGCCTTCGTAGCAGCCTGAGTTATCGTGACGGTATCAACACCTGAACCGCCCGCGTACGTTGTGCCGGTGGATGTCGGGTTGATCGAAACAGTCACCGGACCCGTAGCGCCACTTGCGTCGATGGCAGTCACTGTGGTCGAGCCAGCCAAGCTGGCCGTGCTCAAACCACCAGCGCCCGAAACGGTCACACCCGTCAGCGCGTTGGCGCCGAGAGTAAGGGTCGTCAGCGCCGAGCCGTTCACCGTCAATGCTGTCATAGCAGCTGCATTCAAATTTGTGACGGTCAGGGCCACATCGCCACCAATCGTGACACTGGTCGCAGCAGCGGCCGACAAAGTCGTGATCGTGCTTGCAGTACCGGTACTTGTCACGTTCAGTGTGGTGACGGTGTCGTCAGTCACAACAGAGTTAATTGCCAACTTATTGACTGTCAAACCCAGCGTTGCCGACTTGACTGTCGCTGCGTCGACCACTGTGACATCTTTGGCAGAATTGGCCAGGGACAAAGTGGTAAGGCCATTGCTGTTAATAACGCTGCTCACACCATAACCACTCAGGGTCGCGGAGGTGATCGTGTTGGCCGCTGTAAGGCTTGCACTGTTCTTGTCGGATACGATCACAGTGCCGTTAATTACGCCGTCTACTGCTGCAACCGCAGCGACTCCAGTTACACCGAAGCCAGCGCCACTACCTGGGATAGTTGCAACTAAAGTAGACCCAGCCGTTGTAGCCACGGTACCCAATGTACCAGCCGCTATTGGTGCTGCTGTTGCACCAGCGGTGGTTGCCGTGAACGTCACAGCGTTGCTGGCAACTGCACTTGTCGACCATCCGACCAATTTACCAGAATAGGTGCCCAGCGCGTACGCCGACCCGATGGTGGCTCCATCCGCCAAACTCGCAAATACCGTAGCAAGTTGCGCTTGAGTCAAAGCCCCGGTACCAGACGTAAACGAGAGCCCGCCCTCTGAAACGGTGACACCGGCACCCAGCCCTGCAACGCCAGCGGTCACGATATCAGCTTGTGCTACTGCTACTGTCGCAGCTACAGAACCAACACCAGTAACTGGCGCAGTCTGAGTCACGGTGACAGCGGTCGTAGCTGCACCACCATTGACGGTAACGGAACCACCTGTGGCATTCACTGCACCCAGACCACCACCAGCAATAACTCCAGAAGTACCGCCGGTAATGTTTTGGGTGACGTTAACTGTCGTACCACCCGCCACTGTCACTGCGCTACCCGCCACAGCTGTCGTATTCACGTCAGAAACCGTCGCAGTGATCGCGCCAGCAGTCGTAGAACTACCGATCGTGACCGTTCCGCCGGTTGTCACGCCGGCTGCAGTTGCGGTGAGCACCTTGCCGCCGGTAACCGAGAATGCAGTCGCAGCAGTAGTAGCTGACGTCACGGTCGCGTCTGTTGTAACAGCAGCGACCACTGTCGTCGTACCAACGCTCGCGGCGGTCAGAGAAGTAAGGCCGGTCCAAGCTGTCGTATTGGCGGTGAGTGTGCCCGAAGCAGTCAGAGTAGCCGTAGCGATGTTCTTGACAACAGCATTTGTTGGGTTGGCGTTAATGTTGGCGGCGACCGACGCGACCAATGTGTTGGTTCCAGCGCCACCATCAATATTGTCCAGAGCCGTCAGTGTCAAAGCCGAGTTGTCGGTGCTGTTGGCGACGAACGTATCGTTAAGCGCACCACCAACGAAGTTGTCAACACCAGCAGTGAGCGGATAGGTCGTGCCAATGGTTGCATCAGGCGGTGTAGCCACACCAGACACGCTACCTGCAGTGGTAGCGTGATTGAAGTCAGCCAGCGCCTGGGTGTTGTAGGTGGTTGCAGCGGCGCCATAGACGTCCGTTGTGCCAGCCAGGTTGCTGATGATTTCGCTCAACTGAGCAACCACCGTGCCGCGCGATGCGACGCCAACCGATGTCAGATAGTTTGCAACTGCGCCTTGCAAGGCGGCGTAAGCAATAGCGCCAGTCACCGTGGGGGTGACGGTGGAAGTTGTCAGCGTGGTGGCGCTGATGCCCATGTTGCCAAGGATCAACGTGGCAAAAGCAGAGTCGCTCAGGGTGCTGAAGCCTGAAGCCATTTGATTGGCCCAGACAAAGCCGTCGGTGGTGCCAATCTGTGCGATGTAGCTGGTGTACAGCGCATTGCCGGGTGCCTGACCGTACAGCGCCTGATAGACGTGGACAGCAACTTCTGAAGAGCCTGTAATTTGAGATGCCATTTGGTTTTCCTTAAGAAAAAATAAAACTGAAACCGGTCACGAATTGATACCCAAAGCTTTGCTTGCTACCTTTTCGGATCACAAGCAAACGGGCCCACCCATTACAAGTTTGCGCAACAATTATTACACGAGCCCGGTAGTTGTGACCATGCAAAAGTTGATTTGTCGCCAACTTGGGGGCTACTGTAGGCGTTCGGCGCCGACCCCGCAAGTGACGGCCATCACATGTTTTTGCGCATTCATACGTAGTTTTCATCCCTACCAGCCCATACGCAAACCCGTGTAGACGCCCCAGTTGTCCTGCCGAAAGAGCGCCAGACTGCTGCTTTGCGCAACTTTCTCTGCACCAAAAGTCCATTGCATCGCGTTGAAAAAGGGATGCTGGTATTCCAACCGGGCCGCATGGCGCGATATAGAACGTGTGCGCACACTATCAATTAATTCGCTGTAAATGCTGGAATCATCTTGATGGCTCAGTTCAAAATCGGCCAATAAACCGCTGCCTCGCACACCTGTAATAGGCCAGTAACCACTCAAGCGCAGGCTGTCTTGGTGCTGATCGCCGCCCGGCCGCGCAGCATCAACGGCAAGGTCACGGCCCGTCTTCAAACCCAACAGCCACTGCATTCCCGACGCTTGTTCACAGGACAAAAAGCTTGTCAGCCCCCTGTAGCGTCCAGACAACACTTGGTTATTTAGATAGTTGCGGTCCTGCCATTCGCCACCCAGGCGCGCCTCACAAACGGCGCTGCTGCCGTGCCAGGCACGACCCCAACCGCCTGCCAGCGCAAACGCCACGTAGCGGGTACCGGTCTGCGACGCGAGGCCTGAGGCACTGGCGCTGACAAAGCTGCCGCCTGCGCCGGTGGCGGTGTTGCTGCGTTCGGCCAGCAAGTCGAGTTGACTGGAACCTGCCTCCGATACAACCGCGCTGTAGCGGTGCCGCAGGCTGGCCACCGCCTCCCAGCGCGCGCCATCGGGGGCGTTGCGACGCAAATCAAGTTGGGCGTCGGCACGTACATAGCTGCCGCTGCGCGCGAGGTAGCTGGCGTCAAGCGGCAGCACCACGGTCTGGCCCGCCAGCGTCAAAGACAGACTGTCAAGATTGGGGGAGCCCATCAGATTGCTGTCATAGCCAACCCGGCTGGCCAACGTGATTCGACTCTGCCAGCGACCCGGATCCGCCAGCGTTGCCACGGCGTTTTGCTGGCGCTGTATCAAGGTGCGCAGTTCCGCGGGCAGGGTGCGGTCCGCCAGCAAGTTGTCAAGCAGCGCTGCGGCAGAAAGAGGGTCTCCGCTGCCGGTCAATGCAATGGCGTAGCTGAGTTGCGCGTCTTTGAGGCTTGGGTCGAGCATCAGGGCGCGCTCGAGATGATCAGCCGCTTCGAGGTAGCGCCCTTCATTGTTAAGTTTCTGGCCCAGGGTTGCCAAAAAGAGCGCGTCTTTTTGGCACGCCGGCACGGCGCTGAGCATTTGCGGCAAAGATGCGCCGGCGCTGGTGCAGGGGTTACTGTCCTGCGCCTGGGCCGCAGCAGCCAGCCCAAGCGAAGCCAACAGTCCGAACAAGCGGGCCAATACCCAGGTCATTGCGTCCCCCGCTCAGTGAAGGTTGGGCGCAGAAAATTGCGCGGCATGGAGCGGGTAAGCGTAGATGTGGTGCGGGGTGCGCATGCCGTCCAGCAAAAAAGTGCCCATCGACTCAAGCCCGGCACCGCCAACTTGGGCGGCCAGGCCTTCACCGACCAGAATCGGATGCGCCAGTTCGGCCGTCATCTCAACCAGGCGGCTGGCGATGGTGACGGTGCGCCCCATTACCATGTGGGTTCGCCGACTGGCCAGGCCGAACGAGCCGGCCATGGCGGGCCCGGTTTCAGCGCCGATGCCCAGCGACAAAGGCTCCAGACCCGCTGGGGCCGGATCGGGCAGCACGCCCTGCATGGTGGCCTGCAGTTGAATGGCCGCCTGCAACGCTCGCTGGGCGTGGTCTCCAGCGCTACTGCCGTCAGTTGTGCTGCCACTTGCAGGTTCGCCGTTCCAGACCGCCAGAATGGCATCGCCCTGAAAGGCTTCGATGACACCGCCGTGGGCTTCCACGACACGGGTTGCCGTGGAAAAGAAGGCATGCAGCACCGCCGCAGATTCTTCCGGCGGTCTGGCTTCCAGGTAGGCAGAGAAATTGCGGATGTCGGCAAACAGCACCGACACCTGGTTGGTGCTGGCCCTGATTGCGCTCGAAGGTGCTTGCAATGCCAGTGCCGCCGCCACTGGGGCTGGCAGGTAACTCGAGAGGTGGGTGTAGAGGCGGTCGCGGTCGAGGCGACTTTTGGCGTGCTCCAGAATGCCCATGGCCGAGCCGGTAATCAGCACAAACAGCGCCGGGTCAAACCAGCCCAGCCAGAGGGCATTGCGACTCAGCAGCAGGGCATGGCCGACCCACAGCAGGATGCTCCATAGCCCCGCCAGCAGCGGCAAAAAAACCACTGGGAAGCGTCGCCGGCGAAAAGGGTTTTGCGTCGGCTTGCGCGTCAGCAAAAGCAGGAGCGCAGCACCGATGCCAGCTGCCAAAACCTGCACTGCGGGCGTGCCGCGCGGCGTGTAGGGGGTGCGCCCGTCGATCAAGGCGGTGATGACCTGGGCGTGCACTTGTAGGCCGGAGCCAGCGCCGCCAAACGGCGTGGCGATGGCGTCATTCAGGCCAAAGGCGCTGCTGCCCAGCAAAACCCAGGCGCCTTCAAGCAGGCCGCGTGGCACACGCCCGGCCAGCACGTCGGCGGCTGACAGGCTGATGAAGCTGTCGGGGTGCAGGCGCCAGGAGACGCGCAGGTCACCGCGTTCGTCCAGCGGGATCGATCCGAGCGCAAGGCCTGGGGCGCTGAGTTTCCAGGGCGCCTCCAACCAGCCACTGCCGCGTTCAAACGCAAGTGCATGTTCATTCGCGCCGTGCATCAGGGCCACCAGGCCCAACGCCGGGTAAGACTTGCCCTGAAAACAGATGACAGCAGGTTGGTGGCGCACAAAGCCGTCGCTGGCAATGCGCGGCGTGATGTGACCAACGCTGGTTGCCACTGGCGCTGTAGCCACTGCACCCGGGACTGGAAGCGCACCGAGCGCGGCGAAATTTGCCAGGTACCCGCTGGCCGTTCCAAAGGGTGCCGGGCAGGTGGGCCAATCGAGTGCACCGGCAAGTTGCCCGACCTGCGGCTGGCCCCCCTGCTCCAACGCAAACACCTGGGCCAGCACCGCTCGCCGCTGCTGCACGGCTTGCACCAGCGCAGCGTCATCGGCTTGTGGGTCGGTAAAAACAATATCAAGAATTTGCTGCTGTGCGCCCAGCGCCGAAATCTGCTGTAGCAATTTGGCCTGGGTGGCGCGCGGCCAGGGCCAGGGGCCAACCTCGTGCAGGCTGCGCTCATCAAGATCAACGACGATCAGGCGGCGCTCGTCCTTGCGCTCGGCACCCAGACGCCAGACTACGTCACCGGCGCGCTCTTCAAGCTGCGACAACACGGTACCTGCCGCAAAGTGCAGCAGCGCCCATATCAGGCTGGCCAGCAGCAGGCTAAGCGCAAAGACGCCGTGTCGGCGCAACCATGACAAACTGCCGAACGTCAATCAACGCCCCCACAGGGTGATGCCGTTGAGTTGTCCGGCGGGCAGTGTCTTTTGGAAAAAATAGCCGGCTTCCTTGCCATCGACGCTGAGCGCGCCAATCGTGACAACATTGCCGCTCTGGCCGCGGAAGATGCCGCTGGTCTCAATCACGCCGGTGGTTGCTACGCTCTCGGTCCCGATGCGTGCGCTGGAGACATCAAGCGCTGTGGCGTAAGTGGAATGGGCAAAATCAACGCTGAGTGTGCCCTTGTCAACGTGTGCTGCATCGTAAATGTCGCGACCCCGGTCCGACCACACCAGTTGGGCCGCCGAGCCCGCCAGACGAAAGTTGGCTGATGTCTCGGCGCTGCTGAGCATGGCAGTGCCAGTACCGGACACGTCGCGATACAGACTGTAGGCGCCGTTGCCGACAGCGCCCTGCCTGCCATTTTGCACAGCCTGCGCAAAACTGCGGCTGATGGTGTCGCCGTCTGCCGCCACCGTGGCCAAACGCGCCCACACCAATTGCGTGACAACCGGGGGTTGCACCGGTGCAACCACAACCGGTACCTCCGGCGTGACGACTGGTGCAACGACCGGCGTAACGATCGGTGCAACTGCGACCACCACCACCGGTTGAACTGGCGCAACGGTCTGGGTCGCAATGGCCACCTGGCTGGCGACAACCTCACCCATGCGCGATTCGCTGACGACGGTTTTTTCAGTAACACCATCAGACCGGCTGCTGACCGGGTTGGCGCTTGGCGCCAGCTCTGCTTTTGGCACCACGTCGGCACGCGGGGCGGCCTCGGCCAATACGGGGCGCGCAACACGCTGCGCCAGCAAATCAATCGCTGGCACCAACTGCGGTGTGCTCTGTTGCCGGCTGAGCGAAAGCATCTGACCTTTCATGTCTTCAGAGAGCAGTTTTTCGCTGCCATTCAGGCATGGCCCCAGACTGGCCTGGCAACCCGCGCCATCCAGTGGCGTGAGCATGATGGCGCCGGTGTAGACCGAGGCCAGGGTGGTTTCACCGTCGGACTTGACGACGAAGTCAGTGCCCTTGACGCCAATGGCAGCCACAGGCGTGTTGAGCCGGAAACGATCGCGCTCGGCCTCGCCCCAGGCGCCGGTGATGGAGCGCACCACGCCTTCGTCAAGACGGAACTTGATGGCGGTCAGCGCACTGGCGTCACTGCCACGGCTGTAGTTTTCAACCTGTAGGCGGCTGGCCGGGCGCACGCTCAGGCGGGCGCCATCAACAAAACGCAAATGAACGTGTCCGCCAGCCCCGGTTTCGACGCGGTCGCCAACGCGGATGGCGCTGCCGCGCTCTACCGTGCGCTCAACGCCGTCAGCCGAAATGAGTTTGGCCACACCAATGACCAGTGTGGCTTCGCCGACCATGGCCGGGCCGTCCTGGGTGGCTGCGCCATGCGCTGTGCCCATCAGCGCAAAAAGGAGCAAGGCAACCGGTGCCAGACGCAAATACAGTGGGACGGATTTCATGGGAATACCTCACAAATACACGGGCCAATCTAGCAGGTCTGGCGTCTTCATTCTGTGTTGTCCATCACAAGTTGGACCTGTCAGTGTGGCGCTAAACTCGCGGGGAATGCCCGTCTCGCTTCAATTACTCACCCAATTTCCATTGCTACACCCGCTACCGCGGGAGGCACTGGAGCCGCTGTCAGCGCAAATGAGCCTGCGCTCGTTCGCGCGCCGCGCCATGGTGATATCCAAGGATACGCCAACGCAGGAGCTCGGTTTTCTGGTGGACGGCCGGCTGCAGGGCGTCGATTTTACGGTGGACGGGCGCAGTGTGGGTCTGTATTTTGTAGACCCGGGCGACTATTTTGGCGAACTCTCGGTGGTGGACGGCAAACCGGGCTCGGAATTTGTGGTGGCAGCAGCGCGCTCAACCGTGGCCTTTCTTGACGCAGCGGCCGCGCGCGAACTCATTGCCATGAACCCGGACCTGGCGCGCGCCGTGATGGCGCGGCTGGCGCAGCGGGTGCGCGCCGTGATGGCGCAGCGCATGCTCCTGAGCCTGGCCAATCCGTTCCAGCGTCTTAGCGTGCAGTTGCTGCAACTCTCGCACCAGAACGCTGCCGGCACCGTGACCGTAGACCCGGTACCCACGCACCAGGAACTGGCGATCATGATCAACGCCAGCCGCGAGACCGTGACACGCGCCTTCCAGTTGTTGTTTCTCAACAAGATTCTGGTGCGCGAAGGCAACACCCTGACACTGGTGCGCCGCGACAACCTGAAAGACATCGCCGAAGGCCGCGTCGATCCACCCAAGGCTTAAACTGGCATGACTTTGCGTACTCTACTTTCCTATTTGTTCCCGTGGCGCTACGCTGGCTTGATCGGGCAGTTTGTCAGACGCGAATTCCACGCGCGCTATCGGCAATCGACGCTGGGCGTGCTTTGGGCCTTTCTGACGCCGCTCTTGATGCTGGGCGTGTACACACTGGTGTTCCGCTTCATTTTCAAACTGCGCTGGGGTGGCGTTGGCACTGAGAGTGATCTGACCTTTGCGCTGCGCATGTATGCCGGCCTGTCGGTTTTCAATTTCTTTGCCGAGTGCGTGAACCGCGCGCCACGTCTGATTCTTGACCAGCCACATCTGGTCAAGAAAGTGATCTTCCCACTGGAAATATTGGCCTGGGTCAACGTGCTGGCGGCACTGGTCCACCTGGGCGTGGCGTTGCTGTTGTTGCTGGTGTTTGGCGCCTGGGATATGGGCACTTTGCCGCTGACCGTGCTGGCACTGCCCCTGGTCTGGCTGCCCCTGCTGCCGCTGTGTGCAGGTCTGGGCTGGCTGCTGGCTGCCGTTGGAACCTATGTGCGCGACGTGAGCCAGATACTGGGCCTGCTGGTAAGCCTGATGATGTTTTTAAGCCCGATCTTCTTCCCGATGGAGGCATTGCCGGCGGCCGTCAAGCCGTGGATGTTTCTGAACCCTTTGGCCTTGACGATCACGCAGACACGCCAAGTGTTGCTTGACGGGCAATGGCCGAACTGGCCGGCGTTTGCGCTTCATTTGGCAGCCTGCTGCGCCATTGCATTGCTCGGCGCGGCTTTTTTCCGGCTTGCGCGCAAGGGGTTCGCCGATGTCGTCTGAGTTTGCCATTCGGGCGCAGCAATTAGGCAAGTGCTACAACCTGTACGAGCACGAAGGCGACCGGCTCAAGCAGTTGCTTTGGGGTCGTTGGCGCGATCCGAATCGTCCCTATTTCCGCGAGTTCTGGGCGCTCAAGGATGTGGACTTTGCCATTGCGCCCGGCGAGGTGGTTGGCATCGTGGGGCGCAACGGCGCTGGCAAATCGACCCTGCTGCAGATGGTCTGCGGCACCTTGCAGCCCAGCAGCGGCAATCTGCAGGTGAACGGACGCGTCGCGGCGCTGCTGGAACTGGGCGCGGGCTTCAACCCCGATTTCACCGGCATCGAAAATATCTACATGAACGCAGCCATTCTGGGTCTGAGCAGGGCGCAGGTGGATGATCGGCTGCAAAGCATTTTGGACTTTGCCGACATTGGCGACTTCATCCGCCAACCGGTCAAGACCTACTCCAGCGGCATGTACATGCGACTGGCGTTCGCCGTGGCCACCAGCGTGGAGCCTGATATTTTGGTGATCGACGAGGCGCTTTCGGTTGGCGACGGCGCTTTCGCCCGCAAGTCGTTTGACCGCATCATGGGGATGAAAGACGCCGGCAAGACGATTTTGTTCTGCTCGCACTCGATGTACCAGGTGGAGGCGCTGTGCTCACGCGCGATGTGGATCGAAGGCGGCAAGCTGCGCATGATCGGCTCCGCTGCGGATGTAACCAGCGCCTACCAGACCAGTCTGAACGCCAGCGCACCCGGGCCAACTGGCACGCGGGCGGAGGCGAAAGCAGTTTTTTCTGGTCAAGCGGCCATTGCCGCGCCGCCGGGCAGCGGAAGAATCAATCGGATTTTTGCCAGCGTGCACGGGCTGTCGGGCCGTGAACTGAATCTGGTCTCGGGTGAAACGGATTTACAGATCACGATGGATTTTTCGGTTGACCCCATGCTACCGGCACCCAGTGTGGCATTTGGATTTTCTGATGAAAATAATCTGACGATCGCCAGTGTGCTGTCGATCAATGATGGCTTCAATCTGCAGATAGATGCCAACGGACATGGTCGGGCTGCGGTTTTTTTTCCACGGCTGCCGCTCCTGAAAGGGCGCTACACCGTGACTGGCTTTTTGGCTTGCGAGAAGGCCTTGCACCTGTATGAGCAAGTGGACTCCAGTCTGATACTCAACGTGACGCAAAAGGGGTTGGAGCAGGGACTGGTGACTTTGCCCCACAGGTGGCAAGCATGACAGCGCAGTTGCCTTGCGTGGCGGATCAGACCGTGCGTATTGGCGAGCAAACATTGACACTGCGCGAAATCACACCCAACGACCGCCAAGCAGTGCTCGCCCTGCATACGATGGTTTTTGGACCCGAAGTTGATTCCGCCTGGTTTGCCTGGAAATACGGTCAGCAGCCGGGGCAGGGATATGGTCAAGCTGCCGGTATGTGGTGCGACGGCGAATTGATTGCGTTCTGCGGCGGCTTGCCGCGTGTGCTGTGGCAAAAGGACAAACCCCTGCATGGCATGCAAATGGGCGATGTGATGGTGCACCCGCAATGGCGCGGCATCCTGACCCGACGTGGGCCTTTCTTCCACGTCACGAAGTCGTTTCACAGCAGCCGACTTGGCTCGCCGCCCACTCACCCCTATCAGTTGGGCTTTGGCTTCCCGAACGACCGCGCACTGCGCCTTCCGGTAAAACTCGGGCTGGTCTGGGACGCAGGCGTGATCGAATCGCTCCACTGGAAAACCGCTTTACCCACGGAACTTCACTTGCCATGGCTATGGCGATGGCGTGAGTTGTTCACAACGGACCCGGCCTTTGACCAAAAAGTCAGCACGGCATGGCAGACGATGCAATCACACCTTGGCAACTTGACGGTTGGGCAGCGCGATGCCCGTTACTTGCGCTGGCGTTACGTGAATCGCCCTGCGTCCTGTGGCGCTGCGCCGCAGTCAGCCGCCCGCTACCGTTTTTTTGAATTGCGACGCGTCTGGTCGGCCAAGCCAGTCGGTGTTGCCGTACTGGATCTGCGATCAACATCGGCACACTGGCTGGATTGGGTCGGCCCTGTCGATCTGATGCCAATCGCAAGCACCGCCTGCCGAATCGAGGCGGCCTCAGCAGGCGCAACGGAATTGACGGCCTGGGCCAGCCTGGAGGTTGCAAAGCAACTTGACGAAACAAACATTGCCCGTCGCGAGATTTGTGCTGGCCTGGGAGTTTCAGCGGATTCCGACCTTCAGCCGGATCACTTGGCTGGACTGCGCTTCTGGCTGATGGGCGGGGACACAGACTTTTTATGATACCCACCGAGCACATCGCACTCAGTTTTGTAAGCTGCGCCAGCAATTGGGAGGTGTTAAGCCAGCGCCTGTTGACGTCGCCCTGTTTGCAAGCGGGTGGGCAATCCCTGGCCGTTCATTTCAATTCGCTTTCGGCGGCCGATGGCTTCAATGCGACCCTGTCATCACTATCCGGCGCGGCCGACGGGGCTACCGCGTCTGGCTGGCTGGTATGGGTTCACCAGGACGTTTTTTTACCGGCCGCCTGGGACACACGCTTCAAGCTTGCACTGGCGCAGGCCTTGCAACACTTTGCGCAATTGGCCGTGGTTGGTGTTTACGGCGTCACAGGATCGGGCACCCAGGCCCGGCGTTCTGGTCATGTGCTGGACCGAGGCGTTCTGTTACAGGAGGCTGCAGCTTTGCCGTGTCTGGTGGACAGTCTGGACGAACTGCTGCTGGCCGTACGCGTGGATTCAGGCCTGCGAATGGACCCCACGCTAGGTTTTGACTTTTACGGCACCGACCTGGTAATGCAAGCGCAGCAGCGCGGCTTGCAATGCGCGGTAGTCGATGCATATTGTGAACATTGGGCGACAACGCCTGCCAGCGGGGCAATTTCAAGCACCCTGGCGCAGCGCATTCAGAGCAGCGCTGCGGTGTTTGAGCGCAAATGGGCACAACGCCTGCCCGTGAGTACGCCGTGTTTCGAGATCAACAAGGTCGGTGACGTGGCGGCGTTTATTGCGTCTGTTGGAGTGACGCCGCCGTGAAATCCTTGATTTGGCGCTTGGTACGGCTGGCCCACCATGCTGACTTTCGCTGGTTCTTACCCTGGATTGGCAAGTTGCCACTTCCGCTGGCCTACATGCTGGCAGACTGGCGCGGTCGCATCAATGCCGCCAGCGGACGCGATTGGCGTTCGGTGGCACTGGGCTTCAGACACATCCGCCGCCAAAGTTTGCTCGCGTATGAGGAAATTGGTGGGAGCACCAGCCAGAGAAAACAATGGTGCAAGCAGCGCTTTGTAACCGAGGCACGAGATGAATTCGAGGCACAGTTGCTGACAGCCCGCCGACTCCATGAGTTGAACTGCACTTTTGAACCAACTGGGATAGGCACACTGTTCGCAAACCGCAGTCGCGGCCTCGTGCTGCTGACGCCCCACTTTGACAGCTTCTATCTCGGCATCGCTTTTTTGGCGCAGGCAACTGGCACTCGGGTCAACTCGATGTCATCGGCGGTCAGCAGTGATCCGCGCGCGGATCGCGCCGTATCCAAACACTTTGAACAAAAATACCGCAGCCTGGAAACCTATCTGAATGGCGGGAAAGTGCCCAACATCGAAGACGGTATGCGCCCCTTCTACCGCATGTTGGAGCGCAACGAAACGCTGGTCGTTCTGGGCGATGCACCGGTGTTGCCAAACGGCGCGACATTGAACGTGACGTTCCTGGGTGGCCAACGGACCTTGGCTGGTGGCGCGCTGCGGCTGGCGCAAAAGTCCGGCAGCGATATTGGGGGCTTTGTGTGTCGCATGGTGCGCCCTGGGCAGTACGCTGTGGCTTGGTGTGAAGCCGGTCCGGCAAACGATCCCAAGAGCTTGCAACGCGTGTACGACTTGTTCAATCGATCCATCCTGGCAGCGCCGGGGCGCTGGTGGGGTGCCGACCTGCTACCTCATATGCCTGCGGCGCCACCGGCTTCGAACGCCTGAATCCAGTATGCCCAAGACCACTGATAACCCATCGCTTGACTTTGCAGTCCTGCTGCTCAATGACAGTTCATTGACTGATACGGATGAGCTTGCGTTCGGCTTGCAAACACTGCGACGCCAGTGGAGTGGCTCGGCGCACCAGCCCGCGAGTTGGTCTGTTTACACGCGTGACACGGCGCCCTTGGCGGCCGTCCTGCTGCCGACAATCCAGACGCGCTACCTGCTGGTGCTAATGGAGCCCAGTTTGCTGGGCATGGCCACACTCCCACAAGATCTGGCCGATGCGCTCGAGGCGGGAGACGCACTGTGCGCGTTGGTGGAAGAAAGCCGCTTTGCCAAGGACCAATGGGAGCCTGATTACAGAACACTGGTCGATTTTGAGCGCTACGTGACACGCCGCAGCGCGCTGCCCTGCTGCCTGCCGCACGCCGGACGGGTGCACAAACAGCCGAAGGCTTACATGTTGCAAATCGAAAAACTCCGGAACTGGCCGGTGCCGGCGCAAGTGAGTTGGACTGATTTACCGGCGGCCCTGGCGGCGGGCACGGTTCTGGCCCCGCGGGCTTATGTGCACAGCTATGCTGATTATCAGCAGGGAGCTCGACCGGAAATGCTGGACTTGCTGGGAAGCGACGTGAAGAGGTTGCTGGACGTGGGCGGCGGTGAGGGCGGGTTTGCGCGAAGCTTTGCATTACAGCGCCATGGAGAAGCTGTACTGGTGGAGCCAGGTTGGGCAGCCGCGAAACGGGCTCGCGACAGTGGTCTGCAAGTCATCGAGGGGGGCATCGAAAGCGTCGATGCAGCCCGATACGGCTTGTTTCAGGCCGTGAGTTTTCTGGATGTACTGGAACACATGACTGACCCGCTGGCGGCATTGCGATCGGCCCGGAAATTACTGGTGCCAGGGGGGGTCGTGCTGTTGTCCGTGCCCAATATCGGCTATTGGTCGGTGGTGCGCGACCTGATGCTGGGTCGGTTTGACTACCTGCCCGTGGGAATCCTTTGCAACACGCATCTGCGATTTTTTACCGCCAACAGTGTCGAACAATTGCTGCGAGACGCCGGGTTTGAAGTCATACAACTACGCCGCCATGGCCCTGCCATGAACGAAGAACTCCTGCGCTTCATCCAGGTCGCGAAGGCGGCCGGACTGGAGTGCGACGAAGAAAACCTCGCCACCGAGTCCTTGCATGTTCTCGCCCATGCACGTTGACATCGTTGTCGTCAACTATCGCAGTGCTGCGGATTCGCTGCAGGCACTGATGCGCCTGGCGCCGTGGCCGCACGGCACCGTCTGGCTGGTCGACAACAGCGCCCACGAAGCAGACATGGCTACTGAAACATCAGCGCTGCAATCCGGCAGCGCACCAATGCCTTGGGTGACACTGCTGCGCCCGGGCGAAAACCTCGGATTTGGACGCGCCTGCAATCTGGCGTTTGAGCGATCTACAGCAGAATTCTTTCTGCTGCTAAATCCAGATGCACGCGCTTCAATTGAAGACGTGCGGCTGCTGGTGCAGGCAATGCAGGCCGATCCGACGCTGGGCGCCGTGTCACCCAAGATATTCTGGAACGAGCAGCGCTCGTTCGTATTGCCGGTTGCCTTCCCACAGACGCCCTGGTGCAGCGTGGCGCTGGCGCTGGCAACGCGCTTTGCGTTGGCCACACGCTGGATTGCGCGCACAAAGGTGAACAAGACCATGCGCCAGATGGGCTTGCGCGAGGTGTTCCGGGTGAGTTTTCTGGCCGGCGCCGTGATGATGCTGCGACGCGCAGCGGTACAGTCGGCCGGAGGGCTGTTTGATCCTGATTACTTCATGTTCTTTGAGGATTCCGACCTGTCGTTGAGGCTGCGCCGCGCTGGCCACCACCTGGCGATCGTGCCGACCGCCAGTGCCGTGCACGAATACCGTCACAAAGCCTATAAAGCGGGCCTGATGCAGACCAGTCAGCATCAATATTTCGGCAAACGATTTGCGCTGTTTTACCGCCTGTCGCGAAAACTGAGCCGGGTTGCGGCGCTGGCCAAACCGATGGACCCGGCAACATGGTTCCGGGTGCTGCCACATCCGATCACCCGTGTTGAAGAATTCAGCCGACTAACCGGTGGCGCGCGCGTGCTGGCCCTTAGCCCTTCGCTACTCATGATGCCAGCCATGGTCAGACCCTCGCGGGCCGCGGCACGCTGCTTCGATGAATCCGAATGGGACTTGCTGGAGCCGTCGGTTTATGTCGCCTTGCTGGAAGACAACAACGGCGAACCGAGGCAAACCTGGATCTATTTTGAACGCGCTGGTTTAGGCGACCAGCCTTAGACCAATACGCGTTCGCGCCAGAATAGACACGGCGGTAAATGACAGGCAGAACACCAGCAAAACAAAGCCAATATCCCAAATTGGCGACAAGACCAGGTAACGCACCGGGTATAGCAACTCTATCAATGCAACGTGAATGGCATAGATGCCGAGCGTCAGTGGGCCGATCACGCCAAGCCCGGGGAACCGCGTGAAAGGTTGATTTGAAAGTGCCATCATGGCACTGCCCACGCCAAGAAAATAGGTGCCGACAACATAGTCCTGCGCCATCGTGGTTCCAAAACGACTGTGTAGAAAATCAAGCTCCACCAGCTGAAGAACGTAGCCAAACACAATCAGCGCCAGTCCGCCTGCGAACCATGTATCTTTTGGCTTGTGGCGCGACAGCAGGTAACCGGAGGCGTAGAAGATCAGGCCGAAGAATGGACCATTTCGTGTATTGAATTCGATTGCAATGCCAAGCGGTGTATCAGCGTACGCCTTGCTCAGCAGACCGACTGCATACAGGACAATGGCAAGCCACAGCAGTGGTGTCGCCCTGTCGTAGGCGATCAAAACCGCGCTCACACCCAGACAACACAAGAGTGCCGGCAAAAACCACAAATGCCCTTTGGTACCCTCAAAAAATACTCGCGCCGGATGGTCCGCAATGGCATGAAAATTGGCGCCGATTGCCTCGGCAGCGCCGGCCAGGCCGTGCTGAAAAAGCAGCTCCGTGTTGAAAGGCAACACATAGATCAGTGACCAGAATACAAAAAGAGCCAGCAGTCTTTTGCCCAGGGTGATCGACACCGCAACCGTGTGCGCCCGGGTATCGGCTTTTACGCCCCAAAAAAAACCGGTCATGACAAAGAAAAAAGGAACGGCAAAGCGGGCGAACTGATTCGCCAGAGTGGCCGCATCGAAGGCGTCGCCCACAGCGCTGCCCGGATCTGCAAATGGCAAGCTATGGATGACCATGACCGCCAGGATCGCCAGCGCACGAAAACAATCGACACTTTCGATTCGTTGCATCAGGGGGTGAGTCTGTTTGTTGTTGCTTTGGATTGTGGCATCCAAATCCGTACAATCAAACGGCAATCCTCATTTCCAATGTCCGCCTCTGTTGCCCTCGTCATTCCATGCTACCGAGTGAAAGACCACATACTTGGGGTCCTGTCGCGGATCGGCCCTGAGATAGATCACGTTTTCGTCATTGACGATGCCTGCCCTGAGGGATCAGGCGAACTCGTTCGGTCGCAATGCAAGGACCCGCGTGTAAAGGTTTTATCGCATAGCGCCAATCTGGGTGTGGGCGCTGCTGTGATGACGGGTTACAGAGCCGCGCTGAGTGAAGGTGCCCAAGTCATTGTGAAGGTTGACGGTGACGGGCAGATGGACCCGGCTTTAATCCCTTACTTCATCACGCCGATTCTGAAAGGTCAGGCCGACTACACCAAGGGCAACCGGTTTTACGACCTGACACATATTGGCCAGATGCCTGGCATCCGACTGTTGGGCAATGCAGCGCTGTCGTTTATGTCCAAGTTATCGACCGGTTACTGGAACCTGTTTGATACAACCAACGGGTTCACCGCTATCCACGCCAAAGTAGCACGTCGTATTGCGTTCGACAAACTCAGTCAACGTTATTTTTTTGAAACGGATATGCTGTTTCGTCTCAACACCATCCGGGCCGTAGTGGTTGATATTGCGATGGATGCCTCCTATGGATCAGAGCAGAGCAATCTGCGCGTGAGTCGAGTGGTGGGTGAATTTCTCTTCAAGCATCTGCGCAATTTCGGCAAACGGGTTTTTTACAACTATTTTGTTCGTGACATGACAGCCGCTTCACTGGAATTGGTATTGGGCGTTTTCGCACTGTCTTTCGGTTGTATCTTCGGCGCATTTCACTGGGGTCGCGGCATTGCGACCGGGCTGCCAACGCCCCTTGGAACTATTATGTTGGCAGCCTTGCCTACGATGCTGGGCCTGCAACTGCTGTTGGCATTCTTGGCCTTTGACGTGGCCAATGTGCCGCGTCGCCCGATTCATGTTGACCTGCCAGACTGACCACACCCGTGATCGGTGTCCTTGTTGCCTGAACGAACTGACTGGCGGACTGGACAACTGGCATCACGTTTGCAACTCGTGCGGCTATGAATCAGCCGCGCTTGACAACCGCATCAACGTGGAAGCAGCCGCCCTTTGCGAAGTGGCTCGCGAAGACGGCTTGCGCACATTACGGCAAGACAATTTCAAGGAATTGATGGGCATGATCAGCGCCCGCCTGACGATGCAAAGTCCAGCCCTGCTCGAAGTGGGCTGCGGTCATGGCTGGTTCCTGGAACTGGCAGCAAGACGCTTCGCGACCGTTGGCATTGAACCGGATCATCGGATGTTTCTCAAATTACAAGACAAGGGCCTCAACGTGATTGAAGGCTATTTCCCGGATGCGCTGAATCCGACTGAAAAATTTGATGCCATCGTATTCAACGACGTTTTGGAGCACATCGCTGATCCTGAAGCAGCCCTGAAGGCCTGCCTGTCGATCTTCAAGAAAGACAGCGTGCTGGTTCTGAACCTGCCTACCAGCGCTGGCCTGTTCTACCGTATGGCAAAGATAGGCAAGCAACTTGGTCTGGGCGGTGCTTTCGAACGCATGTGGCAAAAGGACTTTCCCTCCCCGCACTTGCACTACTTCTCGGCGCCCAATCTGAAACTGCTGTTGCAACGCTGTGGTTTCAATGTCAAGTCATGCGCGAGCCTGCCCTCAATCCGGCTGTCAGGCCTGTACAGCCGGATCGCGTATGCGGATTCAACCAGGAAGTGGCGGCATGTGCTGCTCTGGTTTGCGCTGGTCATCAGTTACCCCCTGGTGCGTTGGTTTACGAGCGACATCATGGTTGTTTTGGCCAGTGCTGATGGGACCGACAGGGAATTCTGAAATCCGCAACAAGGACCCGGCTGTGACAATTTCTCAACTCCTTCTCACCGCGTTGACGGTGATTGCCATGGCATCAGGGCAAGTCCTGTTCAAACTGGCCGCAAACCGGATGCCAGACGGTGGATCCTGGCCAAGTCAGCTGATTTTCAACAGGTACTTGTGGTTGGCCATGGCCGTCTACCTCTCGGCCACGGCGCTGTGGGTGGCGCTGTTGCGTCAAATTCCATTGCATGTGGCCTACCCGTTTGTCGCGCTTGCCTTCTTTCTTGTGCCCTTGTTGGGCCATTGGTTCTTGGGCGAACCACTGCGCTGGCAAAGTCTGTTCGGGGCAATGGTGATTGTGCTTGGGGTATGGATTTCGGTTGGGCTCGAGTGATGCTTTGGAAAACGTGGATGAACATCAAGTCTGCGCCCTTCACGCTATGGGTACTTGCCTTTCTTTTGACAGCGGGCCTGTCCACCCTGATCCCGCCAATGATGTCACCCGACGAGTCAAGCCATATCAACCGCGCCTACCTGATCTCGCAGGGCACCTTGCTGCTACAACCCTTGCCGCAAGACGCGCTGATCAACTCGATTCAGAATTCACCCGTCACGGCAAACGTTGCTACCAGCCAGCGACGCGGTGGTCGTGTGGGGGGAATGATTGACGCCGGATTGGTCGAGTTCACCGATAACCATCTTGCCTTGCTGATTCAAACGGACAAGAGGCTGACGTCGACAGATCAAGAACGGTTGGCTCGAATCACCTGGACCGACAAAGCAAGCTTCATTGCATTTCCAGGAACTGGCTACTACTTCCCGGCCATTTACACGCCCCAGGCCGTCGGCCTTGCCATCGGGCAGGCTCTCCACTTCGGTGTGGCGCAGTCATATCATCTGGCACGCGCTGCAACCTTGCTGATATGTTTTTCCTTATTGGGGTGGGCATCAACACTGTGGCGGCCAAATTCTTTTGTCATGGCCGTCCTGCTGTTACCGATGAGTTTGTTTCAGTTGATGTCGCCTACCATCGACGGCCTGTCCACCTCACTTGCCGTTCTGGCCATCGCCTTGTTCCTGTGGTCGGCCGACCTCAAACACAAACATTTAGTGCGTCATTCCTGGGGACTGGCTGTCTGCATTGTCCTGATCGTCACCTGTCGAACCCATTTGCTGCCCCTTTTACTGCTTCCTTTTTTTATCGCGTGGAAGCGCCACTCACGAAGAGACTTTTATCTGGGTTGTTTTGTTGCAGCCATCGCCACTGCCTGGATCCTGTTTGCGCTGCAGACTACCAGTGATGTACGCGTGATCCGCCAACAAACGTCCGCCGAACTCTTGCTGCAATACGCGACTTCGCCCATGGCGTTCTTGAGGGTCGTTCTTGCTTCACTGGCGGACGCCAAACTGTTCACTTTTTACGAACAGTCCTTTATCGGCATACTGGGCTGGCTGGATGCACCGCTGCCAGCGTATTTTTATCCAATCCTTTGGTCTGGTCTGGCGCTATGCGCAACGCTTTCGCTGTCGGCGTCAACGTGGCGTGCGGATTGGCAGACAAGGCTTTTGCTGACAACGACTTCCATTGCCAGCGTTGTCTTGATGTTTCTAGCATTGCTGGTAACGTGGACGCCCCATCCGGCAACGGTGGTGCAAGGTGTGCAAGGCCGCTATCTTGTGGTGCCGGCGATCCTGCTGGGTTGTTCACTCAGTGGGTTTTCAGCGCCAGACGGACCACGCCGGCGCCGATTTGTTTGGGTTACCGTGGCTGGATTTATGCTGTTTTGCCTCACGGCACTCATCATGACGCTGCTGCGTCGTTATCATTGACACCATGGTTCCGGGATCCCGGAAAATTTAATTATTGTTTGCCCACCGCCCATTGGAATCCGAACTCATCCCCTACAGCGCCAGTCAGGGCTTGCCAGCGCAAGCTGTTTTGGTGTTGGCGCCGCACCCGGACGACGAGGTGTTTGGCTGCGGCGGTGCCATTGCCAGACATGTCAGCAAGGGACATCCGGTTCACGTGGTGGTACTGACCGACGGAGCGCTTTACGGCGACGTGCAGGTGCGTCAGCACGAGAGTCAGGCAGCCGCCAAGGTACTGGGTTACGGCGAACCTGAATTCTGGAATTATCCGGACCGCGCACTGCACTGCAGCGATGCACTGGTGCAGCGACTGGTCGACAAGATTGCGCAGACCGGCGCCGATCTGGTGTACGCACCCTCGCCCTGGGAGATCCACCCGGACCATCGACAAACCCAGTTGCTGGCAGTGGAGGCGGTACGCCGCTGTGCATCGCAAGTTCGGCTCGCTTTTTATGAGGTCGGCGCGCCACTGCGGCCCAATTTGTTGCTCGACATTACGCCATTGCTGCAGACCAAAGACACGGCCATGCGCTGTTTTACGTCGCAACTCGCCCAGCAAGACTACGGGCGACACATCCACGCCCTGAATCAATACCGCAGCTACACACTGGCGCACGAAGTTTTGGCTGCCGAGGCGTTTTGGCTGGTATCACCAAACGAATTGGCGCAGATCGCCTCTATCGGCTTGCTGGTGGGTGTATCCCCTGGTCTACAAGAATTCCCGGCAACTGCACCCGGATTGATGCCAAAGGTATCGATCCTGATTCGAAGCATGGACCGTGGATACCTGGTCGAGGCGCTGGACTCAGTTGCCTTGCAAACCTACCCGCATCTGGAGGTAGTGGTAGTAGCGGCCCGACCCGACCACCAACCCCTACCAGCGAAGTGCGGCCCATTTCCTGTGAGACTGCTGCAAACCGACGTACCCCTGGCGCGCAGCCAGGCGGCAAACAAGGCCATGGCACAGGCGCGTGGTGAACTGTTTCTGTTTCTCGATGACGATGACTGGTTGATGCCCGGACATATTGCACGATTGGCACAGACACTCACCCATCAACCCCACGCACTGGCTGCCTACACCGGCATCAGCGTCGTCGATTCGAACGGCCATCCAAAAGGGCAAGCTTTCGATCTGCCTTTCGATGCGATCCGTCAGATGGCAGGCAACCTGACACCGATTCATGCCGTCCTGTTTCGCGCAAATGTATTAAGTCAAGGCTGTCGATTCGACGAAGCACTGGACTTGTACGAGGACTGGGATTTCTGGCTGCAACTGGCCAAGCTAGCACCGATGGTGCACCTGCCAGGTGTCAGCGGTGTCTACCGCATCCATGACAGTTCGGGTGTTCACACGGACCCGGGGCCCAGCGGAGCCGCAGCTGCCACCATCTATCAGAAATGGGCCGCAGATTGGAGTCCCGAGCAAATCAGCCTGATGATGCAGCGCGTTTGGACGTTCCCCGAATTGCAATCGCGGTTAACAGATACCATCCAACATTCGTCGGAAACCACACAGCACTTGGCGGAGATCCGACAACAAATGGTAGAAACCAATGATGTACTGACAACTGCAAGGCGTGATCTGACCGAAACGCAGCGCTTACTGGCTGACTCAGATCAGCAGTTGACAGACACACGTTTGCGTCTCGCGCAATCGAATCAAAGCCTGCTCGATGCAAATCAAGAGGCATCAGAATTAGGCCAGCTGCTGGCGCAAACCAAACAGGTATTGACGCAGACCGAGCAACAGTTGGCAGCTACCCGTCAAGGCTTGACTGATGCCAATCAGCAACTGGAAACAGGCCTGCATCTGCAGGCACAATCTGACGCCCGCACGGCTCAGCAGCAGCTACAAATCGAACAGCAAACACAAGAGATCGACGCCAAGACGGCCGAGCTGGCACGCCAAAGGCACGACCAGGCCGCACTGCTTGGCAGCCATAGTTGGCGAATAACAATGCCCTTGCGCTGGCTGGCCGAGCGCTCACGCGCCAGCCTTGTGGGCCAGTTCGTCCATCGGATTCGCAGCTCAAAAAAAAACCAGTGAAATTTTGGAATGGGGAATCGTCTTTGAGTGATATTTACCGCAAGGCTTTTGCGTTCTGGCAAAAATATGGAAGCAGGGAATTAGTCAAGCGAATTCGGGCTGAATTCGCCCTGAGGTCGCAGCAGGCGGTGGCGCGCGGGCAACCTTCAGCGCTTGCGCAGGCTACAGCGTCATTCATCATGCCGAAGGGACCGAGCCCCAGTGTGGCTCAAATGAGCAACAAGAGATTTGAAGCACTAACGCCCCTGGCCACCTACTTGGCGCCTCCATCGCCCCACAACCGAATAAACATCGTCACCGACAGCATTGGTAGCGGAAGTTTGTTCGGCGGCGTTGGTACAGCCCTGATTTTTGCCACTTTGCTTGCCAATAAATTAGGGGCCAATCTGCGCATCATCACGCGCACCGAGCGGCCGCAGGCTGAAAACGTGGATCACATCTTGTCTGTTTATGGGCTGGCGTTACAGGGTGAAATACAGTTCAAGTTCCTGCCGCCTTACGATCACAGGGAAAGCATCGATTTTTCCGAAACCGAATCCTTCATCACGACGTCATGGTGGACAACAAGCGCCACCCTGGCCAGCGTGCCGGCAAGTTCGATCATCTATTTGCTGCAGGAAGATGAACGAATGTTTTACCCTTTCGGGGACGACCGGCTCAAGTGCGAAGCGATCCTGCGTAACAGCGATATCCAATTCGTCATCAACACCCAATTGCTGTTCGATCATTTTGTGTCAGAAGGCTTTATCAATATCGCGCAACATGGCTACTGGTTCGAACCTTCATTCCCAACGCAGGTTTTTCACCCACGCCCAATCCAGAACAAGAGCAAGTACAAGTTCTTTTTCTACGCCAGACCGAACAATCTGCGCAATCTTTTCTATTTGGGCCTCGAAGTGATCGATGCTGCCATCGCACAGCAGATACTTGATCCGGCCGAATGGGAAATCATATTGGTAGGGAAAGACATACCGGATATTGTTTTTGAAGGCGACCTCGCACCTACCAAGCATGAAAACATGAGTTGGTCGGAGTACGCCGATCTGGTGGGCTCGATAGACCTGGGTTTGAGCCTCATGTATACACCCCACCCCAGCTATCCCCCACTTGATCTGGTAGCCAGTGGTGCTGTGGTTGTTACCAACAGATTCTCCAACAAGCAGAGTCTTGATCAATATTCCGCCAACCTCATTTGTGTCAACGCTGACCGTGAGGCGCTTTTGTGCGCCATGCGGGAAGGTGTTGCACTGGCAAAGGACAAAGGCCGACGGGAACAAAACCTTCAAAACAATGGCCTTGGCACGGACTGGCGTCTGTCATTTGCCGACATTATTGAACGGCTAGCCGGGAATATCTGATGTTTGTGGCAGACCACCCCGCAGTTCCGTACGCGGACCCATGGAATATTCCGTTGTCAGAACGGCTTCGCCTGCTGAGGCATGGCAAACACCGCATTGCCTACTATTATGAGAGCGCGAACAACAGCACGTTTCGCTATCGCGCCTACAACATGGTTCAGGTTCTCAATAGCGAGCCTGAAGATGGTTGCTGTGGAAGTTATTTCTTTCAGGCAGACCTGCACCGCATTGAAGAGATCGCCGATGCTGCCGATGTTCTTGTCATCTGCCGCTCGGGTTATAACAACAAAGTTAACCAGTTATTGACAAAGTTTCGCATCCGACGCAAGCGAGTACTTTTTGATGTTGACGATTTTGTTTTTAACACTGAGTATGCGCATCTGATCGTGAGCACACTGGGACTGGACCGCGAGGATCCGCGAGTCTGGGAAGACTGGTTTGCAATGATTGGCCGCATGGGACAAACATTGCGTCTGTGCGATGGCGCCATCACGACCAACGACTACCTGGCCGCACGGATTACGGAATTTGCCCAAGTACCCGTCAATGTTGTCCCCAATTTCATGAACCGGGAACAATTGGATATATCTGACAAGGTATTCAATGGCAAGCAATCCAACGACTTTGTCCGCGATGGTGCCATTCATCTGGGTTATTTCAGTGGCTCGCCCTCGCATAATCTGGACTATGCCATCGTGGAAGCTGCTCTGGAGTCAGTTCTTGAAAGTGATTCCCGTACCCATCTGATGGTGGTAGGTTACATTGACGCCAGCCCTTCATTTGCTCGCTTTGGCAACCGGGTGATCCGTCAGCCATTTCATGATTACGTCAATTTGCAAAGACTGATCAGCCGGGTTGAGTTCAACCTGATGCCTTTGCAGTTCAATATTTTCACCAACTGCAAATCGGATTTGAAATACTTCGAATCTGCAGTTGTTGGCACCTTGAGCATTGCCTCACCGTCACAGAGCTATGCCTGCGCCATCCGGGACGGCGAAAACGGATACCTCGCACGGGCTCACCAATGGGCCAGCGTAATTCGACGTGCAATCGACAATATCGAAAACTACCCTGATATGGCCACTGTGGCCTATCACGATGCACGGACCAAATATGCTTGGTTTAACCAACGTGGGCGGATTCTTCAAGCATTGGGGTTTGAGTAACAGTGTCAAAGCACGAACTCTGCGGCGATGTAGCAGCGGTACTGGTTACCCATAACCCAAATTTGGATGCGCTTTGCGCAGCAATTGAGGCGGTGGCGAGTCAGGTCTCTGAAGTATTCGTCGTCGACAATGGATCGACTGGGGCCCCCAATTTGTGGCGGGACAAGCTCAGTGACGAATGTATTGAGCGCCTGCGATTCCTGCCTCAGTCCACCAATTTGGGAATTGGGGCCGCCCATAACTTTGGCATCGAACAGGCTCGAATGCATGGCTCTGCATTCGTTCTCTTGCTGGACCAGGACAGTCAACTTCATCCGGGAACAGTCGCCCGACTGCGGTCAAGCTATGCGTCCTTGACGAAAGAGGGCTTTCGAGTTGCCGCGGTGGGGCCGCGCTATCACGACAACGCGAGAAACAGGCTTTCCAAATTTGTCCGAGTAGGGGTTTTTGGGTTTGACCTCGTCGACTGCAAGAGCCAGGACACAGCGCTAGAAATTGATTTCCTGCTTTCATCAGGCTCCCTATTGCCGCTATCAAACCTGCAGGACATTGGCCCAATGGATGAAAGCCTGTTTATCGATCATGTCGATACTGAATGGTGCTTCCGTGCGAAAGCCAAAGGCTTTCAGATATTTGGCGTTTGCGATGCCGTCATGACCCATGCATTGGGCGAACATCGCAAAGAATTTTGGTTCACTCGGCAACGCATGGTTCCGTTTCATAGTCCGTTTCGGTACTACTACATGTTCCGAAACAGCGTTCTGCTGTACCGTCGCAGCTACATGCCCTTGGCTTGGAAGTTGGCCGATATACAACGATGCCTCAAGATTGCGGTCTTCTTTGGCCTCGTCGCCCCCAACCGCTTTGCGTGCCTGAAGATGATGGCGCTGGGCCTGATCGACGGCTTCAAAGGCGTGTCAGGCAAAAAGCCTGAACGCCCTTAGACCACGCCCACCTACATCGTCTCACCAAACAGTTCCCGCCCAATCAGCATGCGCCGGATTTCGCTGGTGCCGGCGCCGATCTCGTAGAGCTTGGCGTCGCGCCACAGGCGGCCCAGCGGGTATTCGTTGATGTAGCCGTTGCCACCGAAAATCTGCACGCCCTCACCGGCCATCCAGGTCGCTTTCTCGGCGCACCACAGGATGACCGAGGCGCAGTCCTTGCGCACCTGGCGCACGTGGTCGGTTCCGAGCAGGTCCAGGTTTTTGGCCACGGTATAGGCAAATGAGCGACCGGCCTGCAGCACGGTGTACATGTCGGCCACCTTGCCCTGGATCAGCTGGAACTCGCCGATGCTCTGGCCAAACTGCTTGCGGTCGTGGATGTAGGGGATGACGTTGTCCATTACCGACTGCATGATGCCCAGCGGCCCGCCGGTCAGCACGGCACGCTCGTAGTCCAGGCCACTCATCAGCACTTTGGCGCCACTGCCGAGTCCGCCCAGAATGTTTTGCGCGGGCACCTCGCAGTTGTTGAACACCAGCTCGCACGTGTGCGAGCCGCGCATGCCGAGCTTGTCGAGCTTTTGCGCAACCGAGAAACCCTTCATGCCCTTCTCGATCAAAAACGCCGTGACGCCACGCGCGCCGAGCTCGGGCTCGGTCTTGGCGTACACCACCAGCGTGTCGGCGTCGGGCCCGTTGGTGATCCACATCTTGTTGCCGTTGAGCAGGTAGTAGCCGCCCTTGTCTTCGGCCTTGAGCTTCATGCTGATGACGTCCGAGCCAGCACCGGGTTCGCTCATGGCCAGCGCGCCGACGTGCTCGCCCGAGATCAGCTTGGGCAGGTATTTCTTGCGCTGCTCGGCGCTGCCGTTGCGGTTGATCTGGTTCACGCACAGGTTGCTGTGCGCGCCGTAGGACAGGCCGATGGAGGCCGAGGCGCGCGAGATTTCTTCCATCGCGATCATGTGCGCCAGATAGCCCATGTTGGCGCCACCAAACTCTTCACTCACCGTGATGCCGAGCACGCCCAGATCGCCCATCTTGCGCCACAGGTCCATCGGAAACTGGTCGTTGCGGTCCGCTTCGGCGGCGCGCGGCGCGATCTCGGTCTGGGCAAATTCGCGCACCGTGTCACGCAGCGCGTCGATGTCTTCACCGAGTTGAAAATTGAGTCCTGGCAAATTGTTCATTGGATTCTCCTGGTTAGTAATTCTTGGGCACCACCATCAGACCCTGGCGTTCAAGACTGGTCTGAACGCGTGTCCAGATGATTTCCTTAGTCGTCATTGCTGGCTTTGCCTTTGCCGGCTTTGGCAGCGGACTTGCTGATGCTCTTGGCGAGCAGGGCGCGCGCCTCGCGCTGGTGTTCCTTGAGTTCGTCCAGATTGGCCTGCAGGTCGGTCATCTGCGCTTCGAGTTGCGTCTGGTGCTCGGCAATCACGGCCAGGAACTTGCGCAACTGCGGCCCGGTATCGCGCGGGCTGTCGTACATGTCGATGATTTCCTTGGCCTCGGTCAGGCTCAAGCCCAGGCGCTTGGCGCGCAGTGTGAGTTTGAGTCGCGTGCGGTCGCGCCCGCTGTAGACGCGGCTGCGCCCGCCCGGCCCCGAGCGCTCGGGTTGCAGCAGGCCCATGTCTTCGTAGAAGCGCATGGCCCGCGTGGTCAGGTCAAATTCCCTGGCCAGGTCGCTGATGCTGTAAGTGATTGCCATAGTTGGTGTCCGACAAAGGTGACTGCACAAGCAGGTTGGTCCCCCTACAATGTCCAATCTGATTGACGTTTACGTCAACGTCAATTATGTCGCAAATCTGGAGCGCCCTTGAAACAAGCCGTCAACCAACTTGAATTGCAGCTGCACTACCCGCTGGGCGATACCTTGCCAGCACCCGGGACGGCGCTGGAGGTAGCCCCTGGCGTGAAGTGGATCCGCATGAGTCTGCCGTTTGCGCTTAACCACATCAACCTGTGGCTGCTGCGCGACGAGATCGACGGCCAAGCCGGCTGGAGCGTGGTGGACTGCTGCATCAGCAGCGACGGCGCCAAAGCGCAGTGGGAACAGATTTTCACCACCGAGCTTGAAGGCCTGCCCGTGCTGCGCGTGATCGTGACCCACATGCACCCGGACCACATTGGTCTGGCTTACTGGTTATGCCAGCGCTGGAATGTTGCGCTGTGGATCAGCGCTACCGACTACTCCATCGCCCGCATTGGCAGCAAGGGCGAGACCGGTTTTGGTGGTGACGCGGCGGCGGCTTTCTTTGCCATGAACGGTCTGAACGACCCGGCCTCGGTCGAGAAGATCAGGGGCCGCGCCGACTATTACCGCACCCTGGTGCCCGACGTGCCGCCGCACTACCGGCGCATGATGGACGGCAATGTGCTGACCATTGGCGCTCGCCACTGGCGTTGCATCAGCGGCCACGGTCACGCACCCGAACACATCTCGCTCTACTGCGAAGAACTGGCTGTTTTGATCGGCGGCGACATGATGCTGCCGCGCATCTCGACCAATGTCAGCGTCTACGAGCAGGAGCCCGAGTCCAATCCGCTGAAATTATTTCTCGACTCCATCGACAAGTTCCGCGCGCTCGACGAACGCACATTGACCCTTCCGGCACACGGCAAGCCTTTTACCGGCCTGCACAAACGCATCGAGCAGTTGCACCAGCATCACCGCGAGCGCCTGGCCGAGGTGATGCAGGCCTGCCAGGGCGAGCCGCGCAGCGCCGCTGACATGATCCCGGTGCTGTTCACGCGCACGCTCGACCTGCACCAGACCACGTTCGCCATGGGCGAATCGATCGCCCATCTGCACCTGCTGTGGTTTTCCGGCCAGCTGCGCCGCACGCGCGACGCAGCGGGTGTTTACCAGTTTGCGGCCAATCAGAAGTGATATTCAGCGCGGAACATCGGCGTCTTGGCATAAGCGCCTTTGCCAGCCGCACCACCGCTGTCGTTGCCAAACTTGTTCTTCCAGTACTGGTATTCCAGACCGACCTTGAAGGTGTTCTTGCCGGCACCGATCAATGAGCCCAGGTCGTACATGACTTGCATGTCGATATTGGTCTCGGCTGCGCTATCGAAACCGCTCTCATTCTTGCCCTTGGCAGCGATGAAGTTGGCAAAGCCTTCGAATGACAGCGGCAACTCGCCAACGCTGAATGGAATGGCCCAGGCCAGGCCCAGCATCGGATGCACGTCGTAGCTGTAACGCGGCGTCGAGATTTTGCTGAACGTGCTGTAGGGCGCATTGCTTTCCCACAGGGCCAGCAGGCTCACATTGAGGAAACCGGGCACATCGAGCATCAAAGTCGGGCCGGCCACCAGCATGCGCTTCTTGGAGTTGTAGCCGGCGTCGGTCTTGGTGTTGAAGTCAAAACCTGCCGTCAAGCCAACGCCGCGCACGACGCCATACTTGAACGAGGTACCGCTGACCTTTTCCAGATCCAGGGTGTGGCGGTACACCACATAAACTTCCTGAGCACCATTGGTCGAGCCCGCGCCGGCCGGGTCCTTGTCGTCCGAAACCAGCAAATCAGCATTGAAGAAGTTCGAGCCGTACTTGTAGCCACTCGCATGATTCAGGTTAAAGATATTCTTGCTGATGGCGTTCGTATTGAAGGGCTCGGCATAGTCCGAACCGGTCCGGTAGCCGATCGACGTGTCGCTCCAGATGGCGGCCTGGGCCGAAATACCGGTCGCGGCGAGGGCGACGAACATACCAGCGTATTTGATCATTTGAGAGGTCATAGAAATTCCTGTGGGTTAATTTGGTGCATCAATTGCACCCAGGCAGAGCATAGCAATTAATGCGCCAGTTGCAGGCGCCCCGCTAAACCCAGCGCGGCACGGCATCGTCCTTGAGTTGGCGGCGCAGCGCGGCGTAGTCGGGCAGCACGCTGCCCACCGTATCCCAGAAACGCGCACTGTGGTCCATCACACGCAAATGGCTCAGCTCATGCGCCACCACGTAGTCGATGACGTCCTGCTGCAGATGAATCAAGCGCCAGTTCAATCGGATTGAGCCATCGATGCTGGCGCTGCCCCAGCGCGTGCCGGCGTTGCTCAGCGTGAGCTTGCGCCACTGCACCTGCAACTGCGGCGCAAAGTGATCGAGCCGCGCGATAAAGACACGGCGCGCCTGGCGCATCAGCCAGGCCTGTACGGCGTCGCGGATCTGCTCCGGCGTGGCACCATGCGCCAGCGCCAGTTGCAACACCGGCTCAGGCGCATCGGCCAGGAGTTGGGCACCGACCGCACCAAAAGCGTGGCGTGGATCAAGTTCCAAGCGCACCGGCCGCCCCAGAAAGGGCACGGTCGTGCCGTCGCGCCACTCGATGCGCTGCGGCAGCAGGCGTTCATGGCGCTCACGCGTCTCGCCGAGTTTGCGCAAAATCCAGGCTGACTTTTCCTGCAAGGCGCTCTCGACCTCGCGCAAGGCCACCCACTGCGGCGCGCGCACCGCCAGCCCTTCCGGGCCCACAACAAAACCGATGCTGCGCCGCTTGCCGCGCTTGAATTCATAGGCCACCGGTGTGCCACACAAACGCGTCTCGCGGTTGGCGCGCGGATGGCGAAATAGCGCGTGCGCGTCCGTTGGCACGGGCAACGGCGCCTCGGGAACCGGTGCCGATTCAAACAGGTCCAGCGTGAAGCGCAGCAGGGGGTGCATGCGGCCAGTTCTCAGCGATAGGCTTCGGGATCAATACGGCGCATCTCGGCCTCAATCCAGCGCTCAACCTCGCGCATCAGCTCCTTGGGCTCGCGCCCGACGCTGGCGATCGGCTTGCCAATCGAGACCTGCACCACGCCGGGATACTTGATGAAGCCCTGGCGCGGCCAGCACTGGCCCGAGGACACGGCAATCGGCACCACCGGCACGCCGCACTCCACCGCAAGCCGGGTACCGGCCGTCTGGTAGGTTCCCGCCTCACCACGGTCGATGCGCGTGCCCTCGGGGAACATGATGACCCAGGTGCCCTGCGCCAGCAGCGCCTTGCCCTGCGTCACCACCTGTTTGAGTGCCTGGGCCCGCGTCGAGCGGTCGATATGGATCATGTCGAGCCGCGCCATCGACCAGCCGAAGAAGGGAATGCGCAGCAACTCGCGCTTGAAGACAAAAGCCAGCGGGTGTGGCATTAGCGTCGGCAGCAGTATGGTTTCGAGCGTCGACTGGTGCTTGGAGAGCAGGATCGCTGCGCCGCTGGCGCCCTGCGGCAGATTCTCCAGCCCGCTGACCTTGACCTGCACGCCCAGGATCACGCGCGTGCCCCAGACCACCAGCCGGAACCAGCCTACGGCAAACCACCACAGCGGCGTGCGCTTCACCCACAACGAGACAATGACCAGTGTCAGCCCCCAGGGGATGACCGTGATCACCAGCCACCCCATGTGCAGCAGTGAGCGCAGCAAAAGCATCAGACGCGCGCAGCTTCGTGCGTCAACAAAAACTCGGCAAACGCGGCCAGGTCGGCGTGAACCCGCGTCGCCTTCGGAAACGAATCGGGCAGCTCACGCCCACGGTAGGTCTCACCCTTGCCGGTGAGCACCAGATGCGGCTGGCAGCCAACAGCCACGGCGGCCAGCACGTCGCGCGCCGAGTCGCCCACCATGTGCACATCGCGCAATTCAACGGCGTAGCGCTCGCTAATCTGCTCCAGCAGACCCGGCTCGGGCTTGCGGCAGTGGCATGCATCGTCTGAGGTGTGCGGGCAATAGAAGACGGCGTCGATGCGGCCACCGACTGCAGCCAGCAGCGCATGCATTTTGGTGTGCATGGCGTTGAGCGTGGAGACGTCGAACAAGCCGCGCCCCAGACCCGACTGATTCGAGGCGACCACCACGTGCCAGCCAGCGTGATTCAGTCGCGCAATAGCCTCCAGCGCACCCGGCAGGGGCTGCCATTCCTCGGGCGATTTGACGTACTCGGCGCTGTCCTGGTTGATGGTGCCGTCGCGGTCCAGAACGACCAGTTTGATGCCTGACATCTCAGGCCACCAGTCTGGAGAGATCGGCCACGCGGTTCATGGCCAGGTGCAGACTCTTGAGCAGGCCCTGGCGATTCAGACGCAGGTCCGGTTCCTCGGCGTTAACCATGACGGCATCAAAGAAGTCGTCCACCGGCAAGCGTAGGGCGGCCAGGGTTTTCAGCGATGCGGTGTAGTCACCGGCCTCAAACTGGGTCTGCGCCTGCGGCGCGAGTTGTTGCATAGCAGCATACAGCGCAATCTCGGCCGGCTCGCGCAGCAGCAGTTCGCTGACATGGGCGTCGACCTCGGGCGCTTTCTTCAGGATATTGCTGATGCGCTTGTTGGCTGCTGCCAGTGCCGGCGCTTCCGGCAGAGCAGCGAAGACGCGCACCGCCGCCAGACGTTTGGGCACATCGCCCAGGCGTTGCGGGCGCAGCCCGAGCACGGCGTCGACTTCGGCCGCGCTGTAGCCCTGCTCGCGCAGACTGCCTGCCAGGCGTTCGAAGATGAACTCGGCCAAGGCCGCGCTGGCGTCCACGATGCTGTCGCCAAAGACTGGCACGGCGCTGGCAATCAGCGCGTCGAGGCCCAGGGGCAAATCTTTTTCGATCAGCATGCGCAACACACCGAGCGCATGGCGGCGCAGCGCAAAAGGATCCTTGTCGCCGGTGGGCAGGTTGCCGATGCCGAACATGCCGACCAGCGTTTCAAGTTTGTCGGCCAGCGCAACCACCACACCGACCGCATTGCGCGGCAATTCATCGCCGGCAAAACGCGGCTTGTAGTGGTCTTCGATCGCCAATGCCACGTCCTCACCCAGACCATCGTGGCGCGCGTAGTAGCCGCCCATGATGCCCTGCAGTTCCGGAAACTCGCCGACCATATCGGTCAACAAATCAGTCTTGGCCAGTTGCGCTGCGCTATCGACGGCGGCGCCCAGCGCCGGGTCGCCCAACTGCGCGCTGATGGCGCCCGCGAGTGCGCGCACGCGCTGCATGCGCTCGCCTTGCGTGCCGAGCTTGTTGTGGTAAACCACTTTGTCCAGGCCCGCCACGCGCGAGGCCAGTGTCTTCTTGCGGTCCTGGTCGAAAAAGAACTTGGCATCGGCCAGCCGCGGGCGCACCACGCGCTCGTTGCCGCCAATGACGGCGCTGGCGTCGGCTGGGCTGATGTTGCTGACCACCAGAAATTTGTTGCTCAGGCGCTGGTCGGCGCCCAGCAGCGGGAAGTATTTCTGGTTCGCCTTCATGGTCAGGATCAGACATTCCTGCGGCACATCGAGAAAAGCCGGCTCAAAGGCGCAGACCAGCACATTCGGGCGCTCGACCAAACCGGTTACCTCGTCGAGCAGGGCCTCGTCCTCAATCGGGTGCAGCGCGGCATCTCCCGCAGCACCGGCGACAGCGGCTGCAGCGGCAAGCTGGCGCACAATCTCGGCGCGGCGCTCGGCGAAGCTGGCGATCACGGCACCGTCTTCGCGCAGCGTATCGGCGTAGCTGTCGGCGTCCATGATCAGCACCGGAAAAACCTGGGCTTCAAAACGGTGCCCTTGGGTGTGCTTGCCGGCTTTGAGCCCGAGCACGCCGACCGGCACTACCGTGCTGCCGTGCAGCGCGATCAGGCCATGCGCCGGGCGCACAAACTGCACACTGCTCCAGCCCGGCAGCTCGCAGTCGGTCTCCAATTGATACGTCATCACCTTTGGAATCGGCAGGCGCGCAAGCGCTTCTTCCAGCGCTTTTTGCAGCCCGGTATCCAGCGTGGCGCCACCAACCAGGCTGTCATAAAACAGGGCCTCGGCCTTGCCGTCTGGTGCGCGACGCAGGGCAGCGACGGCTTGCGCCGGGTCTGACAGATCAGCACCGAGCGCCTGCAGTTTTTTCAGCAGCGCCGGCGTTGCCTGACCGGTGGCGTCGAGACCGACGCTCACAGGCATCAGTTTTTGCTGCACCGTCTTGTCGGCCGCCTTGCGCCAGACCTTGGTGATATGCGCGCCCAAGCGGCGTGGCGTGGCATAAGGCGTCACCACGGACGCTGCATCGGCCAGCCCACGGCTGCGCAATTGCGCTGCGAGTTCGCTGGCAAAGGCTTCGCCCAGTTTCTTCAGCGCTTTGGGCGGCAGCTCTTCAACAAACAGTTCAACCAGAAGGTTTTGCGTGGTCATGTTCATGCCGCCTTCTTCGTGAGTTGTTCCACCCACTCGCGCGGTGCCATCGGGAAGCCGAGTCGCTCGCGGCTCTCGTAGTAGCTTTGCGCCACGGCACGCGCCAGGTTGCGGATGCGGCCGATGTAGGCGGCGCGCTCGGTGACGCTGATGGCGCCACGGGCGTCAAGCAGATTGAAGCTGTGCGCGCACTTGAGCACCTGCTCATAGGCCGGCAGGGCCAGTTGCACTTCGATCAGGTGTTTAGCCTGTTTCTCGTGCGCGGTAAAAGCGGTGAACAAAAAGTCGGCGTCGCTGTGCTCAAAGTTGTAGGCCGACTGCTCCTTCTCGTTTTGCAGATACACGTCGCCGTAACTCATGCTGTCCGTCCAGGCCAGGTTGTAGACGTTGTCCACACCCTGCAGGTACATCGCCAGACGCTCCAGGCCGTAAGTGATCTCGCCGGTGATGGGCTTGCAGTCGATGCCGCCGACCTGTTGGAAGTAGGTGAACTGTGTCACCTCCATGCCGTTGAGCCAGACTTCCCAACCCAGACCCCAGGCACCGAGCGTGGGGTTTTCCCAATCGTCTTCGACAAAGCGGATGTCGTTCTTCTTCAAATCGAAACCCAGTGCTTCGAGCGAACCCAGATAGAGTTCCAGAATATTGCTCGGCGCGGGTTTGAGCACCACCTGGTACTGGTAGTAGTGCTGCAGGCGATTCGGGTTCTCGCCGTAGCGGCCGTCCTTTGGCCGGCGGCTCGGCTGCACATAGGCGGCCTTCCAGGGCTCGGGGCCGAGGGCACGCAGAAAGGTTGCCGTGTGTGAGGTGCCAGCACCGACCTCCATGTCATAGGGTTGCAGCAAGGCGCAACCCTGGCCGTCCCAGTAGGACTGCAGTTTCAAAATGATTTGCTGGAAAGTCAACATGAATGATGGGCTTGGACAGGCCGGGCCTTGTGGGTGGAACAACACGACGCGCGCGCGTCAGGCGCTGATTTTACGGGGCTTCAGGCGCAGCGCCAGAGCGAGCAGACCCAAAGCCAGCAGCCAGTACGGCCACAGGCCCCAGCGCGCCACCCAAGCGGCATAGGGCGTGATGCCGCTGCGGCCTTCAACCTCGCCCACCAGCACGCCCCGCGTGTCGCGCGCCAACGCATGGCTGACGCGTGCGCGGTGGTCCACGATGGCGGTGCTGCCGGTGTTGGTTGCCAGCAGAAAAGGACGCTCGAATTCAAGCGCGCGCATGCGTGCGATCTGCAGGTGCTGGTCCATCGCCTGGCCTTTGCCAAACCAGGCCAGATTGCTGATGTTGACGAAGATGGTGGGAGCCTGCGTCGGGTCCAGAAAGCGCTGCGCCAGTTCCTCGCCAAACAGGTCTTCGTAGCAGATGTTGGCTGCGAGTCGCTGGCCTTGCCAGACAAACGGCGGCTGGCGCAACGCGCCGCGGTTGAAGTCACCCAGCGGGATGTTCATCAGTTCCGTGAACCACTTGAATAACGGCGGAATGAATTCGCCAAACGGCACCAGGTGCTGCTTGTCGTAACGCCAGGGCTGGGCCTGGCCCGGCTGCAGCCCGAGCACCGAGTTGGTATAGCCCTGTTGGTAGTTGCCCAGCGGGATGCCGATCAGCGCCGCCTGCGTGCCACTTGCAAAGCGCTGCTGCAGCGCCTCCCAATAGCCCGGCGGCAGTTGCTGCGGCAGCAGCGCAATGGCGGTTTCAGGTGCGATCACCAATGAGGTGGTGCTGGCCTGCAGCTGCTCGGCGTACCAGCGCAAAGCCAGCGGCACGCCGCTGGCATTCTCAAACTTCTCGTCCTGGGGAATATTGCCCTGCAACAGTGCGACGCCCAGGCGTCCACTGGAAGCGCCAGACGCTGCGGCGCCTGCCTGATCACGCAGCAGCAGGGACGGCAGCGCCAACAGCAGCACGATCGTGAGCAGCGCACCAACACGCGCTGGCGCGCTGCGCAGCATGTGGGCCAGTGCCATCGCCAGCGCCGCCGCCAGCGCACCCAAACCATAGACGCCCAGCCACGGCGCCAGCGCGGCCAGCGGGCCATCCACGTGGGCATAGCCAGCAGCGCCCCAGCCAAAGCCGGTGAGCCAGGTACCGCGTGCCAGTTCGGCCAACAGCCACAGTGCCATGAAGACCAGCATCTGCAGCATGCGAGCGCTCGGGGCCAGCCACACAAACAGGCCAGCGGCACCAGCGTAAAACAGAGCCATCAAACCGGTGAACAGCAGCACCGCCAGCGCCGCCAATGGCGCAGGCAAACCGCCATAGGTGTGCAGTGCGATGAAGGTCCAACCCACGGTTGCGGCAAGCCAGGCGCTGGCGAACAGCCAGCCCAGCAGCGCGCCACGACGCCAGTCAGTGGTGTTGAGCAGCAAAGCGGCCAGCACACTCAAAGCCAGCCATTGCAGCCACCAGATCGGTTGGCCCTGCTGCACACCCATCAAAGGAATTGAAAAATCAAAAGACCAGGCCAGGCTGGCCGCTTGGGCGCCGCCCGCAAGCAGCGCCAACGCAAACCGCGGAGCTATCGCCTCAAACGGCTTCATCCGGAAGCGGTGAAACCTTGAACCATTTCACGGCACCGCCCTTGGTGTGCATGACGACGAAATTGAGTCCGGCCAGGCGGAAACGTTCACCGCGCTTGGGTACATGACCCATCTCATGCGCAATCAGGCCACCGATGGTGTCAAACGCGTCATCCGGGTCGCTGCCAACCAGTTTGACACCGAAGGCGTCCTGAACGCGCTCAATGGTGGTATCGCCGCTGACACGGTAAGTGCGATCGGCCAGCCCGAAAATGTCGCCCTCGTCCTCGGCGATATCGAATTCATCCTCAATTTCGCCGACGATCTGTTCGAGCACATCCTCGATGGTGATCAACCCTGCAACCCGGCCAAACTCGTCGATCACGATCGCCTGGTGGTTGCGGTTGCCCTGGAACTCGCGCAGCAAGTCGTTGAGCCCTTTGGTCTCGGGCACGAAAACCGGCGGGCGCAGCAGGGCACGGATATTGAGTTCGGGCGCACGCTGCAGCTTGAGCAAATCCTTGGCCAGCAGGATGCCAATGATGTTCTCACGCTCGCCCTGGTACACCGGAAAACGCGAGTGCCCGGCGTCGATAACGCCGTGCAGCAGCACATCGTAGGGTTCGTCGATGTTGACCAGGTCCATGCGCGTGGCCGGCACCATCACGTCGCCGGCCGTCATGTCGGCCATGCGGATCACGCCTTCGAGCATGGCGCGCGACTCGGCGCCGATGATGTTGTTCTCCTGCGCCTCGGCCAGGGTTTCGATCAATTCGTCCGCAGAGTCGGGCCCCGGGTGAATGAACTCGGCGATTTTCTGCAGAAAGGTACGCTTGTCTTCGCGGTCGGGATGGCGCGCGGGGTGAGGGTCTGACACAGCCAGATTAGCAGGACATGCGGTTGTTTGGGACCCTCAAGGATAGCGGATTGCAGCCGGCTGCCATTTGTGGACGGCACGACGGCCTTACTTTGGGCTGCTGCGATCAGCTTGCTGCACGTCACGGCGCAGTGTCTGAATACCCGCGAGCAGGTCCCAAAACTGCTTGACCTGCACCTTGATGTGGTAGTCAGTCTGCGCCATTTGTTCGGCCACCATTTCGGTCAAACGCGTGTCCAGCGTGGCCGGTGGAAGATACAGATGCGCCTCGGATTCAGAGCCGTCACGCTCGACGATGGCGCCGGCGTTGCGCGCAATCTTGAGCATGGCGGCGTTCTCGCTCAGGGCGTGAATGAACATGCGGCTCACACCCTCGTTGCGCGCGTGCATGGCGGCCCGGTCAAACAGTCGCGCGCCGTAACCGCGTCCGCGTGCCGATTTGGACACCGACACGCCAAATTCGGCGCAGGCCGACAGATCGTGATCCGCCGAGAACGCCAGATGTGCCATCGCAATCAACTCAAGTCGCCGGTTGTAGATGCCAAAAACTTCATCCACATCAAAATTCAACCGTTCCACGTAGCGCGCGATCTGATCGTCACTAGCGGCAAAACCAAAGCGCAGGTAGCGGTCGTGGCTGTGAAGCCCGCGCAGATGGCTCAAGATGCGCGCACGGTGATTCGGACCCAGGGAACGGATCGGAACCGATACCGACGGCGACTGATTCAGGGTGCTTGTTTCTTCCATGAGGCGCACTATAAGGGTTTTCCCCTAGACTGCGTTCCCCAATGCGTCCAGTGCGCGACTCACAAGGGCAGTGCGGTGGTCGCCTTGACACGGTCCAGGACAAAGCTGGTTCGGCAGTCCTGCACACTGGGATGCTTTAACAGCGTGTCCATAACGAAATGTGAGTACGCGCTCATGTCGCGGACAAGCACCCGCAGAAAGTAGTCCATTTCGCCGCTCAAGGCGTCGCATTCGACCACTTCTGGCCAGGTTTGAACGCTGGCCCGAAACAGATCGCGCGGGTTGCGCTGCTGACTTTCGGTACTTTTTTCGAGCCGGACGTTGATGTGCGCCATCAAACCCAGACCAATGTGCTCGGGCCTGAGCAAGGCCACGTAGCGGTCAATCACGCCGCTGGTTTCCAAGCGCTTGACCCGGCGCAGCACGGCGCTGGGCGACAGGCTCACAGCCTCGGCGATCTGGTCATACGTCGCTCTACCATTCGCTTGCAAAGTGCTCAATATCAGCTTATCCAGCTTGTCCAAGGTTTCCATTCGTCAATTTTCGCTGATTTCTTGCGCAATCCAATCAAGTACCAGAATTAGGCCCGTCGTCACCGAACAGCGGCTGCACGTTCCAGATCTCGCTGGCGTATTCGCCAATCGTGCGGTCCGATGAAAACGGCCCCATGGCGGCGATGTTGAGAATCGCCTGGCGCGTCCACTCGGAGGGGCGCCGGTAGAGCGCATCGACACGCTGCTGTGCCGCCACATAGTCCGGAAAATCCGCCAGCAACTGGTAATAGTCCGACTCCAGCAGCGTGCGCGTGACGTCCTGGTAGCGCTGCGGTTCCGCAGGCGAGAACGCACCGTCGGCGATGCGGTCAATCGCGGTCTTGAGTTCGTAGTTGTTGTCGTAATAACGACGCGGCTGGTAGCCGTGAGCGCGCAGTTCGGCCACCTGTTGCGTGCGGTTGCCGAAGATGAAGATATTTTCCAACCCGACGTTTTCGGCAATCTCGATGTTGGCGCCGTCCCAGGTGCCGATGGTCAGCGCGCCATTGAGTGCGAACTTCATGTTGCCGGTGCCGGAGGCTTCGGTGCCGGCCATGGAGATTTGTTCCGAGAGATCGGCCGCCGGGATGATCAGCTCGGCCAGTGTCACGCGGTAATTCGGAATGAAGACAACCTTGAGCAGATCGCCGACATGCGGGTCGGCGTTGACGACGGTGGCCACGTCGTTGATGAGGCGGATGATCTGCTTGGCCATGTAATAGGCGGAGGCCGCCTTGCCGGCAAAGATCACCGTGCGTGGCACCCAGTTCGCATGCGGATTGGCCAGGATCTGGTGGTAGCGGCTGACCACGTGCAGCAGGTTGAGCAACTGGCGCTTGTATTCGTGCATGCGTTTGACCTGCACATCAAACAGGCTTTGCGGCGAGACCCGGATACCGAGTTCGCGCCCGATGTAGTCAGCGAGCCGGCGCTTGTTCTGATGCTTGGCCAGTTGCACGGCGTTGTTGAAAGCCGGTTCGTTGGCGAGTGCGCGCAGCTGCGAGAGTTGCCCCAGATGGCGGCGCCATTGCGGCCCGATCCGGTCGTCAATCAGGCTGGCCAGTGGCTGATTGGCCTGCGCCAGCCAGCGCCGTGGCGTGATGCCGTTGGTCTTGTTGCAAAAACGCTCGGGAAACAGGCGCGCAAAATCGGCGAAGATGGTTTGCACCATCAGATCGCTGTGCAGCGCCGAGACGCCATTGATCTTGTGGCTGGCGAGCAGGCACAGATAAGCCATGCGCACGCGCCGGTGTTCGCCCTCGTCAATCAAGGACACGCGGCGCAGCAGATCGGGGTCGCCTGGGTGGCTCTCATGCAGACCGGCCAGAAAGCGGGCGTTGAGGTCGTAAATGATGCGCAGGTGGCGTGGCAGCACGCGGCCCATCAGGTCCACCGACCAGGTTTCCAGCGCTTCTTGCATCAGCGTGTGGTTGGTGTAGCTGAAGATGCGACAGCACAGCGACCAGGCCAGGTTCCAGTCCAGGCCGTGCTGGTCCACCAGCAGTCGCATCAGTTCCGGAACGGCCAACGCTGGATGGGTGTCGTTGAGGTGAATCGCCACCTTGTCGGCCAGGGCGTCGAAACCACTGTGGCTTTGCAGATAACGACGCAGCAGATCTTGCAGCGAGGCGCTGACGAAGAAGTACTCCTGGCGCAGGCGCAGTTCCTTGCCATGATCCGTGCTGTCGTCCGGATAGAGCACGCGCGAGACGTTTTCCGACTCGTTCTTGGCCTCCATGGCACGCATGTAGTCGCCCTTGTTGAAGGCATCAAGGTTGATCACGCTGGTGGCGTGCGCCGACCACAGGCGCAGCGTCGAGACCGAACTCAGCTCGTAGCCCGGCACCGCACTGTCGTACGCCGTGGCGATGACGTCTTCGGTGTCGATCCAGTTGACAACGCCGTTCTCGGTCGTCAGGCGACCACCGAAGCGCACGGTGTAACTGAGTTCAGGCCGCATGAACTCCCAGGGGTTGCCATTGACCAGCCAGCCGTCGGGCTCTTCCACTTGCCGGCCGTCCACAATGCGCTGGGCGAACATGCCGTAGTCGTAGCGAATGCCGTAACCCATGCCTGGCAAACCGACGGTAGCGATGGAGTCCAGAAAGCAGGCCGCCAGTCGCCCCAGGCCACCGTTACCCAGTCCGGGGTCGGCTTCAAAATCGGTGATGGCATCGAAGTCAGCGCCGAGCTGCGTGCAGGCGGTGCGGGTCTGCTCATAAATGCCCAAGGCCATCAGCGCGTTGGTCAGCATGCGCCCGGGCAGGAACTCCATGGAGAGGTAATAGACGCGCTTGCGGTCCTGGTCCTCGGCGGCATTGAGACTGGCGCGCCAGCTGTCCATGGTGCGGTCGCGCAGGGCGTACAGGATGGCAAACAGCCAGTCGCGCCGTGTTGCCGAGCGCATGTCCTTGCCGACCTGGTACACCAGCCGATTGGAGATGGAACGGCGCAGCGCGTCGACCGTGTTGGTGGGTTGATCGAATTGGAAGGGCACAACGGTGGGCATTGAAAATCTCCGGGGAATCAGGCAGGAATCGTGAGCAGGCGCTGGTACAACGCGCGGTAGGCTTGTGCCGGCGCTTGCCAGTCAAAGCGTTGTTGCATGGCGTGGCGTTGCACGGCGGCCCATTCTGCGGGTCGGCGGCGCAGTGCAAAGGCGCGGCGCATGGCGCCACGCAGTGCGTCGCTGCTGAATTCATGAAACACAAAACCGCTGGCGCTGCCGTCATCAATGGCTTCCAGGCTGCAATCGGTGACGGTGTCGGCCAATCCGCCCACCGCATGCACCAGCGGCAAGGCGCCATAGCGCAGACCGTATAACTGCGTCAAGCCGCAGGGCTCAAAGCGTGAGGGTACGAGGATCACGTCGGCGGCGGCGATGATGCGATGCGCCAGGGCTTCGTCGTAACCAATTTGCAGGGCGGCTTGACCCGGATGGCCCAGCAGTGCAGCGCGCAGGGCGGCCTCAATGGCGGCATCACCGTTGCCCAGAATCACAAGCTGGCCGCCGCGCTCAATCAGCTCCGGCAGTACCGGTGGCAGCAGATGCAAACCCTTTTGTTCACTCAGTCGCGATACCGCCACAAACAGCAGTGCATCGGCGCGTTCTTCCAGGCCCAGCAGTCGCTGCAGAGCGCGCTTGGCGCGAGCCTTGCCGCTCATGCGCCCAACATCGAAGTGGGCCTTGATGAGCGCGTCGGTGGAAGGATTCCACAGTTCATAGTCAACGCCATTGAGGATGCCGCTCAGGCGCTCCTGACGCTGGCGCAACACGCCGTCCAGGCCGCAACCCTGCTCGGCTGTCGTGATCTCGCGGGCGTAGCGTGGGCTCACCGTGGTGATGGCGTCGGCAAACTGCAGAGCGGCTTTCATGAACGACAACAAGCCGTGGTACTCCAGGGCGTCAACCTTGAACAGGGACGCGGGCAGACCGAGTTCGGTGCAACTGCTCGCCGCAAACAATCCCTGGTAGGCCAGGTTGTGGATGGTGAAGACGCTGGGCTTTGCCGGTCGGTCCCCGGCCAGCAGTTTCAAATACAGCGGCGCCAGCGCAGCATGCCAGTCGTGCGCGTGCACCAGATCGGGTTGCCACTGGGGGTCGGCGCCATAGCCGAGCGCGGCAGCGGCCCAGCCCAGCAGCGCAAAGCGCGCTGCGTTGTCACGCCATTCCTGACCCGCTGCATCCTGGTACGGTCCGCCCTCGCGCAGGTACAACGCCGGGGCATCGATCAGGTAAACCGGCTGACCACTCGCGATCACATGGCCCGGAACAAGCATCGGCGCCTGCGCGAGCGTGCGCAGCACATCGGGCCCGCCAACATCGGGCAGGGCTAGGGGCGGCCCATCGGCGCAGACACCGGCGGCAATCGAGGCAAACGCCGGTAGCAGCATGCGCACTTGGCAGCCCGCCGAACGCAGCGCGACCGGCAGCGCAGCACCGACGTCGGCCAGGCCACCGGTCTTGAGCAGCGGATAAATTTCGGTACAGACATAGAGAATATTCACTGTGGCGCTTCTCCGGCATCGGCGCCTTGCGCCAGTCGCGCCAGCATGGCGCGCGTCACCAGCACCACACCCTGCTCGGTGCGGAAAAACCGGCGTGCGTCCGCGATCGGGTCCAGACCGATGGTCATGTTGTCGGGAATGCGGCAGCCCCGGTCGATCACCACTTTGCGCAAATGGCAGTGCCGCCCGACTTCCACGGCCGGCAGCAGCACCGACTCCTCAACCTTGCTGTAGGAATGCAGGCGCACCTTGGAGAACAACACCGAGCGTCGCACCAGCGTACCCGAAACAATGCAGCCACCCGATACCAGCGAATCGACCGCCATGCCACGACGCCCGTCGTCATTGAAAACAAATTTAGCCGGTGGCAATTGCTCCTGGTAAGTCCAGATCGGCCAGTCGTGGTCGTACATATCAAGTTCGGGCACGGTGCTGGTCAGATCGAGGTTGGCCGCCCAGTAGGCGTCGATGGTGCCGACGTCACGCCAATAAGCCGGCGCCTCGGGCGTGCTCTTGACGCAGGACAGCCCGAACGGATGGGCGACGGCCTCGCCACGCGCCACCATGGCTGGAATCAGGTCCTTGCCAAAGTCGCGGCTGGAGTCGGCCGTTTCGGCATCGGCCTTCAGGGCCTCATACAGGTATTGGGCGTCGAACACGTAAATGCCCATGCTGGCCAGCGCATGGTCGCTTCTGCCGGGCATGGGAGCGGGGTGCTGCGGCTTCTCGTCAAAGCGAACGATGCGGCGATGCTCATCAATGGCCATAACGCCAAGGGCGCTGGCCTGCGCCAGCGGCACTTCAATGCAGGCCACGGTGCAGCGCGCGCCCTGGGCCACGTGGTCGGCGATCAGATTGGCGTAGTCCATCTTGTAGATGTGGTCGCCGGCTAAAACCAGAACGTATTCGGCCCGGTGCGAGCGCAGGATATCGAGGTTCTGGTAAACGGCGTCGGCCGTGCCCTGGTACCAGGACGACTCGTCGATGCGCTGCTGCGCCGGCAGCAGGTCCATGAACTCGTTGAATTCACTGCGCAGGAACGACCAGCCGCGTTGCAGATGACGCAGCAGGCTGTGCGATTTGTACTGGGTCAGGACAGCGATGCGACGCACGCCCGAATTCAGGCAATTGGAGAGGGCGAAATCGATGATGCGGAATTTGCCGCCGAAATAGACCGCCGGTTTGGCGCGTCGTTCGGTCAAATCCTGCAGCCGTGAGCCGCGACCGCCAGCGAGTACCAGTGCGATGGTGCGGCGTGCAAGCCCTTGCGGTGAGTTGGAATTCATGCTGACCTCCTTCTTTGCTTGTGTTGCGTCTACGGTGACGTCTGTTGGAATGCGCTGCGGCCATGCGCACTGGCCATGGTCTTGAGTTGGTGTGCCAGCGTCGCATCGATCTGCGCCCATTCAAAGCGCCAACGCCAGCAACCGCTGGCCTGACCGGGCGTGTTCATGCGGTGCGCGCTGTCCAGACCCATGATGTCCTGCAAGGGAATCAGCAGCGTGTTGGCCACCGACTGCGAGAGCGCGCCGATCATGGCCCAATGGATTTGGTTGTCGGCCTGCGGCCCCAGGTAGTCGCGCGCCGCCGTGCGCTCTTCCGGGCGCGCCTGCTGCCACCAGCCGACGCTGGTGTCGTTGTCGTGGGTGCCGGTATAGGCCACGGTCTGCGGCTGGTAGTTGTGCGGCAGGTAGGGGTTGCGGGCTGTGTCGCCAAAGGCAAATTGCAAAACGCGCATGCCCGGAAATTCGCAGTCACGGCGCAGCGCCGTCACCGCCTCGGTGATGATGCCCAGGTCCTCGGCGATGATGGGTAGCACCCCGAGCGTGTCTTCGAGCGACTGAAAAAAAGCCAGCCCGGGACCGGTCTTCCATACGCCTTCGGCCGCGGTGGGCGAGGTGGCGGGGATTTCCCAGTAAGACTCGAAACCGCGGAAGTGATCCAGTCGCACCAGGTCCACCTGCGACATCAGATGCTGCATGCGCTGCTTCCACCAGCGATAGTCGTCCTTCGCCATGGCGTCCCAGCGGTACAGGGGATTGCCCCAGCGCTGACCGGTGGCGCTGAAGTAGTCGGGTGGCACGCCGGCGATGACGCTGGGTTCGCCTTCGTCGTCGAGCAGGTACTGGCCGGCGTTGGCCCAAACATCGGCGCTGTGGTGTGCCACGAAGATCGGTGCATCGCCCGCGATGTGGATGCCACGGCCGTGGGCATGTTCGCGCAGACTGGCCCATTGCACATGAAAACGCCATTGCACAAAGCGCCAGAAGTCAATTTCCGTCCGGGCCTCCTGCTGCAACGCTTGCAGCGCAGCGCTGTCGTGCCGCGCGTAAGGCACGGGCCAGCGCGTCCAGGGTTCGCCATGGCGATCCTGCAACAGCATGAACAAGGCGTAGTCGTCGAGCCAGGCACGGTGCGCTTGTGCAAAGTCGGCCAGCTCGCCTTGCTCGGTTTTGCTGGCCTTGGTGCAAAAGCCGCGCCAGGCCTGGCGCAAAGCGGCCAGGCGGTAGGGCAGCACGTTTTCAAAATCGCAATTTCTGGGATCGAAGTCGGGCGCCGGCGTTGCCGTCAGCCAACCCTGGCGCACCAGATCCTCCAGATCGACCAGCCACGGACTGCCGGCAAAGGCCGACGGGCTTTGGTACGGCGACTGGCCAGCGCCGGGCGGCGTCAGCGGCAGCACCTGCCAGAGTGTCTGTCCGGCTGAGACCAGCCAGTCCACAAAGTGGCGCGCGGCCGCGCCCAGATCGCCCGAGCCATGGGGCCCGGGCAGGCAGGTCAGGTGCAAGAGCACACCGCTGGTACGGCGTGCGAGCAGTGGGTGTGGATGGTCCTTCATGGCGGGGTCTGGTTTGCTGACGCCAGGTTTTGCACCAGCAGCAGCAGCGTCGGCCCCGACACATGCAAGGGTGATGCCATGCTGGCCGTAGCGGCTGCGTCCTCGTCTGCTTGCCCGGCCTCGGCGCTGGACAGCAGCAATTGCCAGGGTCCATCGGGCAGGCACAACTCGATCGGCGCCGGGTCAGCGTACAGGACCAGCAACAGGCGTTCACGCGCCGCTTGTGCCCCTTCGCCAATGCTGATAACGCACACCAGCAGGCGCTGCGCGCGCTGTTCCCAATCAGCCGCGCCGGGTGTCTGGCCGTTGGCGCTGCGCCATTCGATGTCGGGCCAAGTGGCACCGTCAGGCACCGCACCGTTAAACCAGCGTGGATGGCGCAAGCCCGGGTAGCGCTGGCGCAGATGCACCACTTTGGCCACAAACGCCGTCAGTTCCTGATCGGCTTGCGCCCAATCGAGCCAGGTGAGGGAATTGTCCTGGCAGTAAGCGTTGTTGTTGCCGCGCTGGCTGTGGCCCAGTTCGTCACCGGCAAGCAGTTGCGGCGTGCCCTGCGCGCACAGCAGCGTGGCCAGCAGGGCGCGGCGCCACTGCCCGCGCCGTTGCAGAACGGCCGGGTCAGCGCTAGGTCCTTCGTGGCCGGCGTTGGCGCTGAGGTTGTGGTCATGGCCGTCGCGATTCTCTTCACCATTGGCCTGGTTGTTTTTGTGCGCAAACGCAGTCAGGTCGGCCAGTGTGAAACCGTCGTGCGCGGTGATCAGGTTGACGCTGGCCAGTGGCGTGCGTGCAGCGCTTTGGAACAGGTCGCTCGATCCCGTCAGGCGCCGCGCCATCTGGCCCGGTGTGCAGTCGTGGCCCAACCACCAGGCGCGCGCGGTGTCACGAAACCGGTCGTTCCACTCGGCCCAGGGCGCAGCAAAACGCCCAATCTGGTAGCCCTGCGGCCCCAGGTCCCAGGGCTCGGCGATCAGCTTGACATGGGCCAGCACCGGGTCCTGTGCGATCGCCGCAAACAAGGGTCC
>CAIWNX010000231.1 GCA_903914175.1 uncultured beta proteobacterium
TCGTCATTGAAGCGCGCCGCCATGGTGCCAAACACCGGCATCTGCTCGGCGGGCGTGGTGAAGGCTTCCTTGTTGCGCTGCACCTGCTTGGCCACATCACGCAGGGCATCAAGCGAACCCTTGCGGTCAAACTTGTTGATGGCGATGAATTCGGCAAAGTCGAGCATGTCGATTTTTTCGAGCTGGCTGGCTGCGCCAAACTCGGGCGTCATCACGTACATCGGCACATCAACGTGCGGCACGATGGCCGCGTCACCCTGGCCAATGCCCGAGGTCTCGACCACCACCAGGTCAAAGCCCGCCACCTTGCAAGCAGCGATCACATCGGGCAGGGCCGGCGAGATTTCGCTGCCAAAGTCACGCGTAGCCAAACTGCGCATAAAGACACGCGGGCCTTGGCGCCACGGACCAATCGCGTTCATGCGGATGCGGTCACCCAGCAACGCGCCGCCAGTCTTGCGCCGCGACGGATCAATGCTGATCAGCGCCACGCGCAGGCTGTCGCCCTGGTCCAAACGCAGACGGCGAATCAGCTCATCGGTCAGCGACGATTTGCCGGCGCCACCGGTTCCCGTAATGCCCAGCACGGGCACCTTGCGCGCTGCGGCCTGGGTCCTGATCTCTTCCACCAAAGACGTGAACGATGCGGCCGGCGCACCCTTCTCGACACCAGCGGCTTTTTCATTCTCGAGTGCCGTGATGAGTTGCGCCAGCGCGCGCCAGTTCATCTCGCTGTGGCCCTGAATGGCCTTGATCTTCTGTGGTGCGTAATTGGAGATGTCCTTGTCGCAGCGCATCACCATCTCGCCGATCATGCCGGCCAAGCCCATCTTCTGACCGTCTTCCGGGCTGTAGATGCGGGCCACGCCATAGTCCTGCAGTTCCTGGATTTCGGATGGCACGATAACGCCGCCGCCACCGCCAAAAACCTGGATGTGCGCGCCGCCGCGCGCCTTGAGCAAATCCACCATGTACTTGAAGTACTCCACATGGCCGCCCTGGTAGGAACTGATGGCAATGCCCTGCGCGTCTTCCTGCAAAGCAGCGGTCACCACCTCTTCCACGCTGCGGTTGTGCCCGAGGTGGATGACCTCGGCGCCCATGCTCATCAGAATCCGACGCATGATGTTGATGGCAGCATCGTGCCCGTCGAACAGGCTGGCTGCCGTCACAAAACGCACCTTGTTCAGTGGGCGGTAATTGGCAAGCACCTTGAATTGGTCGGAAAGATCGGTCATGTTGTAGCTCCGGGGTCGATGGGTCGCAGAACCGGTATCAGAACCGATTTGGCTGACTTGACGTTGACGTAAACGTCAATCTTAGCGCTTTTTATCGAAAAAGGGCGCTTAAAGCGCCCTTTGATCCAAGCCGGACCTGCCCGCCAAGGCAGTATCCGCTTGTTCTTACTTGATCGGCAAGGCCGGAATCGCCCCCGTGAACACGTAGGCCTGCAACATGGCGATCACACCGACCACGGCAGCCCCGGCGATCGAATGCCAGAACACCGTCCGGAAGATCGGCCCCAGCGCATGCGCGCGCTCTTTCGGGTCTTCGTAACAGGCCGCACAGGCCACCATGATGGACTGGGCGTCGATCATTTTGCCCATGACACCACCGGTCGAGTTGGTCGCGACGATCAGCACTTCATTCAAATGCAGTTGCTGCGCGGTAATGCGCTGCAAGCTGCCGAACAAGGCGTTCGACGCCGTGTCAGAACCGGTCAGGAACACGCCGAGCCAACCGAGATAGGCGGCAAAGAACGGATACCAGGGACCGGCGCTCGTGAAGGCAAGACCCAGCACGGCGTCGGTGCCCGAATAACGGGTCAGAAAACCCAGACCCAGCACCAGCGTGATGACGATGACCGGCGTCTTCATGCGCTTGCCGGTACTGACAATCGATTCCTTCCACTGCTTGCCAGTCAAGCCCAAGACCAGACCGGACAACACCGCCGCCACGAAGACGCCAGTGCCCGCGGCAGAGAGCCAGTTGATGGCAAAGCGCGCACCCTCAGGCTTGGCAGTGGCAAGCACAACCGGCGGAACGCGCTGCACCATGTTGTGCAGCGCTGGCATATCCCAGACCGGCAGCGACAAAGTGCCGCTGAAGGCCGAGCCCAGCAGTTCGGTTTTGAAAGCAATGCCAGAGAACAGACCGTTCAGATAGGCCTTCCATGCCGGCATGCCCCAGATGGCGCAGCAGGCAATCAGAATGACCCAGGGCATCCAGGCATGGACGGTTTCGCCGACGCTGTACGGATATTTCCAGTCAGTCTTATCAGTCGTTGCCGATGCACTGGTCTGCCCGGCAGCAGCCAGCGCCTCGCGCTCGGAGCGCAGCAGGAAGCGGGTCTTCGGATGCCAGACAAAACGCAAGAACAGGGCAGTGCAAATGACCGAGAAAACGCCGGAGACCACGTCGGTCATCAGGTGCAACTCGTTGGTGCTCGACGCGTAGTACTGCATCGCGGCAAAGGACACACCCGCGCACAGGGTGGCGGGCCAGACCTCGAATACCTCTTTCCAGGTACCGCCTTCCATCTTCACAAACACGGCCACCAGCCAGAACGGAACCAGCACCGAGATCCACGGCAACTGGTGACCGGCCATGGTCGAGAGCGTGAGTTGATCGAGGCCGCTGACCGCAGCCAATGTCACGATCGGAGTGCCAATCGCGCCCCAGGCCACTGGCGCGGTATTGGCCAGCAGGTTAAGCACGGCTGACTGGAACGGCTTGAAACCCAGACCCACCATCACGGCACCGGCAATGGCCACCGGCGTACCAAAGCCCGAGGTGCCTTCAATGATGGCGCCAAAGGAGAAAGCAATCAGCACGCACTGCAAACGTCGATCAAAGGAGACGTGAACAATCGACTCCTTGACGACCTCAAACTTGCCCGCGGTCAGCGTCATCGTGTAGAGCAGCATGGCTGCCAACACAATCCAGATGATGCCAAGAAAGCCCGATAGCGAACCATACGCAAAAGCGGATACCGCCGAAGTCACCGGCATTCGGAAAACCAGACAGGAAATAATGAATGCGGCAAAAACACCGTACAGGGCGGCATAGGGCGCCGAAATACCCAGGTGGCGCACACCGCCCTGGTCTCGATGGGGGTGCAAAGCAATAAAGTAAAGCAGCACGCAAATGGGCACCGCTGCGACAATGGTGGAGAGCACGGCGCTCCCCATCGGGTCGTAGGTCTGAAAGTACATACACCGTCTCCTTATAGAAAATCTTCGTAGGTAGGCATTCCGGCAAACACTTGACCAGCGATCATTTTCCTTTTTAACAACATGCGGTACAGGGTTTTTACCAACCCCCAGTGACTGCAATACATCATTCCAGACCTAAGGCCAAGAGGTGAAAGCGCATGACAGGCAGGTCTGTAGCCCTTTGCAGCGTCTGTCTTCAGCGAATCAGGTCGGTCACAAGAACCGACTGGTCTGTCAACGGCAGCATTTCAATGCAGCCGACGTTGGGTCTCATCCACCCAGGTAGGCCGCCTTTACTGCCGGATCGTCCCTGAGACTGGCAGCCGCTCCGTGCACTGAAATACGGCCGTTTTCAAGCACGTAGCCATAGTCAGCCACCTTCAGTGCTGCCGCCGCAAACTGTTCGACCAGCAGCATGGTCACGCCCTGCGCCTTGAGTCGGGAAATGATATGAAAGACTTCCTCGACCAGAATCGGCGCCAGACCCATGGATGGCTCATCCAGCAGAAAGACTTCCGGATTCAGCATGACGGCGCGCGCCATGGCGAGCATTTGCTGCTCTCCCCCCGACAGCGTGCCGGCGAGTTGGTGCACGCGCTCCTTCAGGCGCGGGAACATCTCGATCGCCTTTTCCAGATCAGACTCAACATCGCCTTTGGGGCGAGCATTGGTATAGCGCACAAAGGCACCCAGCCGAATATTGTCGAGCACGCTCAGGGTCGGGAACACGCGCCGGCCTTCTGGCGAATGCGCCAGCCCGCGTTTGGCGATCTGATGCGAGTCCAGCCCCGTGATGTCCTCGCCGGCCAGCGTAATCTGGCCGGATACGGGTTTAATCATGCCCGAGATGGCGCGCATCGTGGTGGTTTTCCCAGCTCCGTTGGAGCCGATCAGCGTCACGATTTTGCCTTTGGGAACCGCGATGGAAATGCCGTGCAACACTTGTACCTTGCCGTAGCCAGCCTGTAGATTTTCAATGGTAAGCATGGTGCGTCTTCTTTGAAATCAATGCGCGTCGGCGCTGCTGCCCAAATAGGCTTCGATCACGGCGGGATCACGTTGAACCTCAGCCGGCTTTCCTTCAGCGATCTTTTGACCGAAATCGAGTACCGAAACCGTGTCCGAAATCCCCATCACAACATCCATGTGGTGCTCGATCAGAACCACGGTGATGCCATGGTCGCGAATCTTTTGCACCATCTTCATCAATTCCGGTAAATCGGCCGGCGGTAAACCGGCGGCCGGCTCGTCGAGCAGCAACAAGCTAGGATTCAAACCCAGGGCGCGCGCGATCTCCAGCATGCGCTGCTTGCCGTATGGCAGGTTGCGCGCCTGTTCCTCGCTCAAGTCAGACAAGCCGACAAACCCCAGCAAGCTCGCCGCCTGCTCCCGCGCGGCCGCGTCTTCGCGCCGATAGCGTGGTGTGGACAAAGCAACGTCCAGAATGTTGCTCTTGTAGACATGGTGCAAACCCACCAACACGTTATCGGTCGCCGTCATCTCGCCAAATAGCTGCACATTCTGAAAGGTTCGCGCGATGCCGGAGAGTGCGATGCTCGATGGTGTCTGGCCCGCCACGGCACGCCCCTTAAAGACCACCTGGCCGGCAGTTGGCTGATAGATCCCGGTCAACACATTCATCATGGTGCTTTTGCCGGAACCGTTGGGGCCGATCAGGCCGTGAATGGAACCGCGCGCCACTTGCAAATCGACCAGGTTCAAGGCCTTGAGGCCACCGAACTGCATCAAGACCTGATTGGCTTCGAGCACGATCTCGGCGTCAGCCGCAGTCGTCGTGTGCGCCGTGGTCCAGGCACGCACCCCGGCAATCGGTGTACTCACATCGGCGTGCGCGGTTGACCGGACAAAGCGCTGCAGCAAATCGCGCGCAAAGCCGACCACGCCATCCTGCAGGTAATAGACCACAAACAGCGTCATCAGGCCAAAAATTGTCAGGCGCCAATCGGTGATATTTTCCAGCCAGAACGAGAACGCCGCCATGGCCACAGTGGCAATGACTGGCACCGCCAACTCACGCGCCGTCTTGACACGCTTGGAGAAGTTATAGACCGCCATGCCAGTGACCGCAACGGCTAGCACGGTTGCGATCTTGCGAAACAGTTCGATGTCCGACAGCAGACTCGGCAGCATGACCACAATCACAGCACCGATCAGGGCACCCGAACGCGTCTTGCGTCCACCCATGATGACCGCCAGCAAGAACATGATGGTCAGCTCGAAGTTGTAGGTGTTGGGAGAAATGTATTCTTCGGAATACGTGTACAGGGCGCCAGCAAGACCGGCAAGACCGGCGCTGATGACAAACGCATAGACCTTGTAGGCATAGACCGAAACACCCATGCAGTCACAGGCCACCGGACTGTCACGCAGCGCTTCGAAGGCGCGGCCCAGATGGGATTTCAATATCCGGTGCACCACCACCAGTGCCAGCACCATCAGCACCGCCACCACGTAAAAGTACTCAACCTCGTTAAGTTTGTGACCGAAGAACACCGGCTTGGGAACCTTTATACCAATAGGTCCTTCGGTCAGAAACGTCATCTCGTTGATGAGGATTTGCAGAATGGTGCCAAAGGCCAGCGTCACCATCGCCAGATAGGGACCTGTCACGCGCAGGGCCGGCAGCGCCAGCACGGCACCAAACGCGGCTGTGACGCCGATGGCCGCTGGCACCGCCAAAAAGAATGGCACGCCGAGTTTGAAGAAAAGCGCCCCGGCGGTATAGGAGCCAACGCCAAACAGACCGGCGTGCCCCAGAGAGACCTGGCCTGTATAGCCGACCACGATGTCCAGGCCAAACAGCAGGATGGCGTAGATCAAAATGGTCTCGACCAGGTGGATGTAATAAGGATTGGGCACCAGCATCGGGAACAACCCGAGTGCCGCCAGCCCGAGCGCGATCAGGACATAGGATTTGCGATTGGTGTTCATGCTTGCCGGTATCCCTTAAACCTTCTTGATGGCTGTCTTGCCAAAGAGCCCGGCCGGCTTGATTGCCAGTACCAATAGCAACAACACCAGCCCCGGCACATCCTTGTAGCCGGTGGAGATGTAGTAGCCCGTGGTGGTCTCGGCAATGCCCAGGATCAGGCCGCCGACGATCACGCCCACGCCCGAGGTCAAGCCACCAATGATGGCCACGGCAAAGGCTTTCAGACCGAGCACCGAACCCATGGTGGCTCCGGTCAGCGTCAATGGCGCTACCAACACACCGGCGACCGCGGCCGTGACGGAGGACAGTGCGTAGGAAAAGGTAATCACGGCACCGGTATTGATACCCATCAACGAAGCCGCATCGCGGTCATTCGAGGTAGCAACCACGGCTTTGCCATAGATTGACTTGCGATTGAAGATCTCGACGATCGCCATCATCGCCAGCGCGCCAACCACGACCACAATCTCCATCGGCAACACATTGGCACCCAACAACCGGATGGGCGCCTCGGGCAGTGGTGACGGAAATTTAAGATCGTCCTTACCCCAGATGTTTTCCGCGACGTTCTTGAAAATAATGGCCAAGGCAATGGTGGACATGATCCAGCCAAACTCGCTCTTGATCTTGATGGCAGGTCGCACACCAATCCACTCAACCAGCGCGCCCTGTGCGGCGCCAAAAATAACGACCAGGGGAATCATGACCCAGTAGTTGAGGTAGGGACCGCCGTGAATCGTGCCGGCCAGGGACAGGCCGACCAGCGCTCCAAGCATCAGCGACTCACCCTGGCCAAAATTGAGGGTGCCCGAAGTCGCGAATGTGAGTTGATACCCAAACGCGATCACGCCGTAAATCATGCCCAGCGCAACACCGCTGCAGATCAGTTGTAAGAAGATTTCCATGCCTAACCTCGAATCAAAACCAGGTGAACCCTGCGCCCCGCATACCAAAAAAGCCGGGGCTGTCCCCGGCTTTCTCTTTCACGCAGGAGCGTCTTGCTGAGCGCGTTTACTTCTTGACGGCCTTGGTGCGAATCTCACCGCCTTTTTTCTTGTCATCTTCATAAGCGTAGATGACCTTGCCTTCTTGCACTTTGCCAATCACCGCCATGTTGATGGTGATAGCCTCATGGTCCGTCTTGGAGAACGGATGGTCATAGGTAGTGACAACGCCTTCGATCGGCGACTTCAAGTCTTCCAGCGCAGCCAGCACTTTGGGGCCGTCCGTCGAGCCGGCCTGCTTGATCGCTGCGGCCAGCAGATAGACAGAATCGTAGCCCTGAGCGGCAGAGACTGGCGATGAAATGCGCGTGACTTTGTAGGCCTTTTGATAGGCTTCAATAAAGCTCTTGCGTTTGGGCGTGTTGGGCTCCTGGATGAAGGTCTGTGGCATCGTGGCGCCAACGGAATTGGCGCCTGCGTTGTCGATAAAGTTACCCATCGACAGCGTCCAGGAACCCATCATCGGAACCTTCCACCCGAGCTTGATCATGCCGTTGGCAATTTGCGCAAGTTCCGGACCGATACCGTAGGTAATGACAACTTGCGCACCGGCTTCCTTGGACTTGAGCAACTGCGGCGTCATGTCCACGTCCTTGATGTTGTACTTTTCAACCGCAACTGCCGTAATGCCTTTGGCGGCAAGCGCTTTTTCCAGATCTTCACGACCTAGTTGGCCGTAGTTGGTCGAATCCGCCAGGATCGCAACCTTGGTGAACTTACGCCGATCCACAAGTTCCTGAACAATCATGGCGGACTGAATCGTGTCATTGGCGGAATTGCGAAAAACATAGTTCTCGGGTTGATCAGCAAACTGCTTCGTAATTGCGGTGGCCGTAGCCACATTGTTCATGACAGGAATCTTGGCTTCCTGGTAAAAGCGCTGCGAAGCCAGGGCCACGCCTGAATTGATGTAACCGATGGTGGCCACCACTTTTTCCTTGTTGATCAGTTCCTGGGCAATTTGCACGCCGCGCTCGTTCTTGGCCTCGTCATCACGTTCGATCATTTCAATCTTGCGACCCAGCACACCGCCCTTGGCGTTGATTTCTGTCACGGCCAGTTTGGCGCCGTCACGCATCGAAACGCCCATCGGGCTGGAACCACCCGTCAGCGGACCTTGCAATCCAATCTTGACGTTGTCCGCAGCGAAGCTCATGGCCGCCACAGCCAAAGCGATAGAACCAAATGCAATTTTTTGCACAAACTTCATGCGTGTCTCCTAGTAGTTATGTTGTCTTAAGGACGGCTAATGGCCGTTACGTGCGACATTGTGAAACGATCAACGTCCACATCGCTCAGTGAATACCCTTAACGCGCAGAAAACGCAAATCGCAAGAACGACAAATACTTTTCAATTGCCGCGACATCGACCAACGCCAATCACCGCGCGGCATTAAACTGCCATCCGAACGAAACCTTCGCCATGATGGCAAAACCACAATTGCTGTCGCGTCAGCGACAACACCCCGGAGACACAGCATGACCCTCGCGCGTCGAAAATTCTTTCAAAGCTCAGCGCTGATCGGCACCGGCGCCCTGCTCGGTTGCGCCACGCCGGGTGTCGCGCAGCAGCAAGCCAAGACACCGTTTGCCGTTGCCGCGACCTACATCCCGATCGTTGGCTCGGATGAATTGTTTCCGGTGCGTCGCATCTACTGCATTGGCCGCAACTACGCGGCGCATGCGCGCGAAATGGGTTCCGACCCAACGCGTGAGCCACCCTTCTTCTTTCAAAAACCGACCGACGCCATTCAGTATGTCGCAACCGGCACGGTTGCCGATCACCCCTACCCGACACTGACCAAGAACTACCACTACGAGGCTGAGTTGGTAGCCGCCATCGGCAAGGGCGGGCGCCGCATCACGCCGGAGCAGGCGCTGTCGCACGTCTATGGTTACACGCTTGGGCTGGACATGACGCGGCGTGATTTGCAGCGTGCCATGGGTGATGAAAAAAAGCCCTGGGAAATCGGCAAGAGCTTTGATCGATCCGCTCCGATCGGCGCCATTCACAAGGTGGCGCAGACCGGGCACTTCACGCAGGGCGCGATCTGGCTCAAGGTCAATGGCCAGACCAAACAAAGCGCCAACCTGAACCAGATGATGTGGTCGGTGGCGGAGCAGATCACCAAACTGTCGGAGGCCTTCGAACTGTTTCCCGGCGACATCATCTACTCGGGCACGCCCGAGAACGTCGGGCCGGTTGTCGTCGGCGATGTGATCGAGATGCACATCGACGGACTGCCCAATCTGAGCGTGAAGATCGTCTAGCCATGGCACAGGGTTACGCTGGCGACATTTCGCCGCAACAGGCATTCGAGTGGTGGCAGCGCGGCGAAGCGGTGCTGGTCGATATTCGTTCGGATGCCGAGCGCGAGTGGGTTGGCTTTGTGCCCGGTGCACTTGCCGTGGCGTGGAAGCAATGGCCTGGCATGCTTATGAACAGCAACTTTGACCCTGCGTTATTGGCTGCCGTGTCCCCGGACAAGAAAGTGCTGCTGCTGTGCCGCAGTGGCGTGCGCTCGATTGCCGCAGCGCGGCGCGCCACCGAACTCGGGCTGAAAGCCTACAACATCCTCGAAGGCTTCGAAGGCAATGCCAACGAGGACGGACAGCGCGGGCACAAAGGCGGCTGGCGCTATCACGGTCTGCCGTGGCGCCAGGGCTGAGGATTTTTCTTCGTGATAATCACGACATGAGCTTTCTCGCAATCGACGTTGGCAACACGCGCCTGAAGTGGGCGCTGTACCAATCCCCGCATCCGCAGGCAGCGGTATTGGCCCAAGGCGTCGAGTTTCTCGACCACATTGAAAAACTGGCCGAAGGCGGTTGGGCCAAACTGACGCCGCCGACACAGATGCTGGGTTGCGTGGTAGCCGGTGATGCGGTGCGACGCCGGGTCGAGGAACAGATGGAAATCTGGGATGTTCCAGCGCAATGGGTCGTACCCAATGCTGGCGAAGCCGGTATCACCAATGGCTACGACTTCCCGACACGCCTGGGAGCCGACCGCTGGGTGGCGATGATCGGTGCCTGGCACTGCGCACTGGCGCAAGGTCCGGCGCGACCCATGGTCGTTGTGATTGTCGGCACGGCCGTCACCGTGGACGCCATCGATGCCAGCGGCAAATTCCTGGGCGGCCTGATCCTGCCGGGACACGGCATCATGCTGCGCGCGCTTGAATCCGGTACTGCCGGGCTGCACGTGCCAACCGGCGAAGTGTGCGAGTTCCCGACCAACACCAGCGACGCCCTCACCAGCGGCGGCACCTATGCCATTGCCGGCGCGGTCGAGCGCATGGTGCAACACGTGCGCAAGCACTGCGGCGCTGAGCCCAAATGCATCATGGCGGGCGGCGCGGGCTGGAAGATGGCGCCCAGCATGTCAGTGCAGTTCGAAATGGTGGACAACCTGATCTTCGACGGCCTGCTGGCGATGGCCGAGCGCCGCTTCACGAACTGAATCAGGCGCTCAGGCCGGCCACCGCCTGAAACAGCGACTCGCGCGCCTGGCTGACGATGCGCTCTTTCCAGACGTCGGTATCGGTATAGAAGGCATCCATCATCTGCTGCTTGATCTGCTTGGCCAGGGCCGGTGGCGCTTCGGGATGCTTGTTGAGCCAGTGCTCAGCGCGCAGCGCCTGCGTCACCTCGGGGAACGGCAACGTGCCGTATTCCATGGCGATGCCGGTGTACTCGGCCTGCGGGCACTCCTCGTAGAAAGCCATCCACATCAGACCTGTTAACAGGGCCGAGGTCGAAGAACCGTCGTAAATCGATGTCACCGGTGTCGCGCCAGTGCCACCCCACCACTGACGCGCACGCGCCAGTGCCACCGGGTCATCCTTGCAGGCGCAAATGCGCTCGCCAAGACCACTGGGGCCCAGCCCCGTGTGCAAATCGATCCAGGCAATCCGGGTAGCCGTGCGCGCGTAGTCACGCAACACGCGGCGAATGGTCTGGTTGCTCCAGGTCGGCGCCGTGCCGCCAAAGAACAGGCCATCGGCAAACTCATGCTGACCGCCCGACACGGCGGACTGAAACGCGCGTGCGCCGTTCTTCTCGACGTAATCCGCAATCGCGGCCACGTTGGCGGCATCGGGTGGCCATTGCTCGGGCAGCAGCAGCGCGTGAATGTTGCGGTAGCCAAGGTTGACCGGCAGCGGTTTGGAGAAGTCGTGAAAGTTGCGGTTCAGATCGGCGTTCTCGTGCGTTGTGCGGCGCACATGCGAAAAGCCATAGGGGTTGAGCGCATGCACATAGAGCACCGCCACACCCTGGGCGCGCGCCTGTTGGCGCCAGGCCTCGTCGTGCAAGGCATAGACCTGCACGCCACTGCCGCAATAGCCCTCGACGCCGTGGCAGGCGCTGCTGACAATCAGCATGCGCTGCGCATCGGGCTCGCCGTCGAGCACCACGTCCATCGCCAGTTCCTCGCCGTCACGCCCGGCCAGCGGGTGCAGATGCGAAACCACCGGTAGATTGGCATTGGCAGCGGCCGCCAGAAACCTGGCACGCGCCCGGGCGTAGCTGACGGAAAACGCTTCAGAAGGGTTCATCATGGTGCAGGACGCTTTCAAGCCGCCGGTTTGAGCCATTCTTCGGCCAGTCGTACCCAGTAAGTGGCGCCCAGCGGAATCATCTCGTCATTGAAGTCATAACTCGGGTTATGCAGCATGCAGGGGCCTTCGCCGTGCCCGCTCTCGCGGTGCGTGCCGTCGCCGTTGGCGATGAAGGCGTAGCAGCCCGGCTTGGCCAGCAGCATGTAGGAAAAATCTTCCGCACCCATCACCGGTTCCTGCAACACCACGTTGTTCTCGCCAACGATGCTCACCATCACCTTGCGCGCGAACGCGGCTTCGGCCGCAGCGTTGATGGTCGGCGGGTAGTTGCGCACAAACTCGAACTCGCAACGCATGTCGAAAGCCGCGCAGGTGTGCTCGGAGATCTGTTTCATGCGCTGCTCGATCAGGTCCAGCACCTCGATCGAGAAGGTGCGCACCGTGCCGCGCAGTTCCGCGTGGTCCGGTATCACATTGGTGGCTTCACCGGCATGGACCATGGTCACCGAAATCACGCCGGCATCAATCGGCTTCTTGTTGCGGCTGATGATGGTCTGAAAGGCTTGCACGATCTGGCACGCCACCGGCACCGGATCCAACCCGTTGTGCGGCGCAGCCGCATGGCCACCCCGACCGTAGATGGTGAGCTTGAACTCATTGCTCGAAGCCATTACCGGGCCCGGCGCGACAGCGAAATTGCCCACCGGAAAGCCCGGCCAGTTGTGCATGCCAAACACGGCGTCCATCGGGAACTTCTCGAACAGGCCGTCCTTGATCATCTCGCGTGCACCCCCGCCGCCCTCCTCGGCTGGCTGGAAAATCAGGTACACCGTGCCATCGAAATGGCGTTCCTTGGCCAAATGCTGCGCGGCTGCCAGCAGCATGGCGGTGTGGCCGTCGTGACCGCAAGCGTGCATCTTGCCGACCTGCGTGCTGGCGTGGCCAAAGGTGTTGAACTCCTGCATCGGCAGCGCGTCCATGTCGGCACGCAAGCCAATGGCGCGCGTCGACGTGCCGTTCTTGATAATGCCAACAACGCCGGTAGTACCCATCCCGCGATGGATCGGGATGCCCCACTCGGTGAGCTTTTGCGCAACCAGATCGGCGGTGCGGGTTTCTTCAAAACACAGCTCCGGGTGAGCGTGAATATCGCGGCGAATGGCGGCAATGCCGGCAGCCTGGGTGACGATGGAATCAATGATTTTCATGGGTGCTCCTAATCTGGCAAGTCTATCGCCAAGTTCCCAATCATGTCGCCTCCTGTGCGACAAACCCTGCAGCGTGTAGCCTATTGGTTCAAAATACAGACACATTCCTCGCGCTACTGCCATGAACCCACCCACCCTGACCGACACCCCAACCACCCACATTCTGGGCGCTTGCCCGCATGACTGCCCCGACACCTGCTCGATGCTGACCACGGTGGCCGGCGGCATTGCGATCAAGGTGCAGGGCAACCCGGCGCATCCGCATACCGATGGCGCCTTGTGCACCAAGGTCTCGCGCTACCCCGAGCGCACCTACCACCCCGAGCGCATCCTGCACCCCTTGAAGCGGGTCGGCGCCAAGGGCTCAGGGCAATTCGAGCGCGTGAGCTGGGACATGGCACTCGCCGACATCGCAAGCCGCCTTACCGCCATCGCTGCTGCAGGCCCCGATGCTGCCCAAGCCATCCTGCCCTACAGCTACGGCGGCACCATGGGCCTGGTACAAA
>CAIWNX010000232.1 GCA_903914175.1 uncultured beta proteobacterium
ATAAATGACGGAAGCTAAAAAAACCCTCAAGCGTACTCTGACTGGCAAGGTTGTCAGCGACAAGCGCGCCAAGACTGTCACCGTATTGATCGAGCGCCGTGTCAAGCACGAGCTCTACGGCAAGATCGTCGGCAAGTCGAGCAAGTACCACGCCCATGATGAAAATGGCGATTACAAGCTCGGCGACATCGTTGAAATCACCGAGAGCCGGCCGATTTCGAAAACCAAGAACTGGGTCGCGACCCGCTTGGTGCAAAAGGCAGCGGTCGTCTAGGCCTTTGCAGTCTGCTGACTGCACGCTTCAAAAAAACGGCTCACAATGTGAGCCGTTTTCATTGGTTCATTCAGCCGGACAGACACAGGGTTTGTGCGGCAGGGTTTCAGTTCATTCTTCAGGAGCAGTAAATGATTAAAACAGGTGATCGTCTTCCAGCCGCAACGCTGATGGAGTATTCGGAAGTTGAAGGGGGTGGCTGTAGTCTGGGCCCGAACCCGGTGGACGTGCACAAGGCCAGCGCGGGCAAAACAATTGCCCTGTTTGCCCTGCCGGGCGCTTTCACACCAACCTGCTCGGCCAAGCACGTGCCGGGTTATGTTGAAAAGTTTGCCGAACTCAAGGCCGCTGGCGTTGATGAAATCTGGTGCGTCAGTGTCAATGACGCGTTCGTGATGGGCGCCTGGGCCCGTGATCAAAAAACGGATGGCAAGGTGCGCATGCTGGGTGACGGCGATGCCGTCTTTACCAAGGCCACCGGTCTGACGCTGGACCTGACTGGCCGGGGTATGGGTCTGCGCAGCAACCGCTACTCCATGCTGGTCAAGGATGGCGTGGTGGTTACGCTGAACATTGAAGCGCCCGGCAAATTCGAAGCCAGTGACGCAGCCACCCTGTTGGCACAAGCCAAGGCCTGAGACAGATCAGCTCAGCAGTGTCAGTGACAGGCGCTGCTCAGAGCCTGGCCATCAGGTAGTGCGCCCCAGCGATCGGGTTGTGGTAGTAGGGCGGCACTTCCTCAAAGCCGAGGTCCTGGTAGAGCACGCGAGCGCTCTCCATGTCGTCGAGCGTGTCGAGTAGCACGCAGTCATAGGCTGCCAGGCGCGCGCAGTCCAGCATGGCTTCTGCCAACTGGCGCCCGAGACCCAGGCGCCGGAAGCTCTGGCGCACATAGAGTCGCTTCATTTCGCAAGCGTTCGGATAGTCCACCGCGTCAAGCGGACGTAGCGCGCAGCAGCCTGCCAGTTCGCCATCGACCAGGGCCAGCAGCAAGGCGCCGCGTGGTGCGGCGTACTGCCCAGGCAGTTGCGCCAGTTCCTCCTCGAAGCCCTGAAAGCACAGGTCAACTGCTAACGTGGTGGCGTATTCGCGAAAAATAGCGCGTACCCGGTCGAGTTCCTCAGCAGAGTGCGGGGTGATGAAGCGGATGTCTCTTTTGTTCACAGCGTTTGATTGACCGCGTTAGGTGGCCAATTGGATGGCCGGTGTCGGTAATTTAACCTGCTTGCCTTAAGAGCCAGGCCACCAGGGCTGCGCAAGCGCTCAGGATGGCAGCCGCCAGCAGGCGCGAGCGCGCATCATCACGCGAGGGCGTTGCGGCCAATGCGAGTCGCTTGTCGCCGTGAATCATGGGGCCCACCAGATTTTCGCCCTTCTTGAATCGATACAAAACAATGGCACCGATGTGCAGCGCCACCAAGCCCAGCAGTATCAGTTTGCCAATCTCGGTGTGATAGAAAGTGGCGACGTGCACCGTGGCTTCGGAAGCGAACTTGGTCAGCGGACCGGCCGTCGCAATTTCGTCGTCACTGAACAGGCCACTGGCAACCTGCAGCAACAAAAAACCGAGCAGGGCGAATACCGAACCGGCGCCCAGGGGATTGTGTCCGATCGAGTGCGCCGCTTCTCTTTGTCCTCTGAGGTAGCGCAACACGGTGGCGGGGGAATAGAGAAACGAGCTAAAGCGCGACCAGTGCCCACCGACCACGCCCCAGACCAGGCGAAACAGCAGCAGGCTCAGCACTGCGTAGCCGCAGCGGAAATGCCAGGTCATTGCGGCGCCGCCGACGCTGGCGGTTGCCAGCAAGCCGATTACGCAGGCCAGCAGTGCCCAATGAAATACGCGGGTGGGTAAATCCCATACTCTGACTGTGGTTGCCATGTGCGTTGTCAACGTCCAGAACTATAAAGCCCTATTGTCCGAGCATTCTGCATCTGGCGTTGATCGCTTTTGGATTCCCCTACCAACGCAATTTCGCAGGAGCTTGTTGCTTCCGCTGCGCTTCAACGGCAGCGGATGATCTTTATTAACTCAGGAAAATCATGAAGAAAATTGCCACATTTGCGCTGCTCGCCACTGCTCTGGCCTATTCGGCATCGGCAAGCGCCCAGTTTGCCAAACCGGAAGACGCCATCAAATACCGCAAGAGTGCCTTGTTTGTGATGCAGCAGAATTTTGGCCGTGTCGCGGCCATGGCTGCGGGCAAGGTACCGTTTGATGCCAAGAGCGCAGCCGAGAGTGCGGCAGTGGCTGAGTTCACCGCCAAGCTCCCCTGGGCGGCATTTGGTGATGGCACCGACAAGGGTGATACCCGCGCCAAGCCCGAAGTCTGGAAAGAGCACGCCAAGTTCCAGGAATACGCTGACAAGATGCAGGCCGAGATGTCGAAGCTCGCCGCCGCTGCCAAGGCCGGTAATCTGGATGCCGTCAAGGCTGGCGTGGCTGCGACGGGCGGTACCTGCAAGACCTGTCACGACGCCTACCGTAAAGACTAATCCCCAGCGGCCGGCTCAAACGATGGCCGGCCGTTTGCGCTGACGGATCAGACGCTTGGCATCTGCTGCGGGAGCAGCACAGATAATGGGTCCATGCCTCAATTCCCGACTGATACCATTTTGCCCCGGCGTGCGGCCATTCTGGTATTTCTGGCCTTTGCTTTTGCCTACTTCCTTTCAGCGCTGATCCGTGCCATCACGGCCACCCTGTCGCCGACGCTCACGCTGGAGTTCGCGCTCAGCGCCAGCGACCTGGGCCTGCTCGCCGGAGGCTACTTTCTGGGCTTCGCCGCAACCCAGTTACCGCTCGGAACCTGGCTCGACCGAAACGGTCCGAGGACCGTCATTCTTTATTTTTTGTTGGTCGCCGCATTGGGATGTGTGGCTTTCTCCTTTGCCACGAGTTTTCCTGGCTTGTTGGCCGGGCGAATTCTGTGCGGCATTGGCGTCAGCGCCTGCCTGATGGCGCCGTTGACGGGATACCGGCGCTGGTTTGAGGCTGCCACCCTGATGCGCGCCAACTCCTGGATGCTCATGACGGGTTCGCTCGGCATGGTGGCTTCCACCCTGCCGGTGCAGTGGCTGATGCCACTGTTTGGCTGGCGCATGCTGTTCTGGGGGCTGGCTGCTTTGCTGCTGGTGTCCATCGGATTGATTGCCTGGCAAGTGCCGAAATGGGAAATTTCAGCGTCCCCAGTGGGTGAAACGGGTCGCGCCAAAATCAGTTACGCCGAGGTCTGGAAGCATCCCTATTTCCGCAAGATGACACCGATCGGATTTTTTAATTACGGCGGGTTGGTCGCCATGCAGACGCTGTGGGCGGTGCCGTGGATGATCAAGGTCGCCGGTTACAGCGCAATGCAGGCGGCCAGCGGCCTGTTCTGGATCAACATCGCGATGCTGTGTGCCTTCTGGACTTGGGGCATGATCAATCCTGAGCTGACTCGGCGCGGCTTTCATGCCGACTGGATGATTGCCCGCGGTCTGCCGCTGAGCTTTGTGTTGCTGGCCGTCCTGATCATCATGGGACCTACCGTGTCCGGCCTGTCGGCTGTTCTGTGGGCTGCGTACTGTGTCAGTTGCACCTTTGTTTCGCTGGCGCAGCCGGCGGTTGGCATGGCCTTCGCGCCCGTGATTGCAGGGCGCGCGCTTTCGGCCTACAACCTGGTGATCTTTGTCGGTGTCTTTGTCGTTCAGTGGGGCGTTGGCCTCGCGGTCGACGGGTTCAAAGCGCTGGGTTTTCGTGAAATCGAAGCCTTCCAACTGGCGCTGGGCCTGTACCTGTTTTGCTGTGTTCTCTCCTATTTTTATTTCCTGGTTGCAAAAAGTCATAATCCACGGAACTGAACTATTTGCCAAAGGCGTCGGTTTGAGACCCGATTTACCCTGGCTTTCCATATTCACTTGCAAATGAACGGCATTTTCATCATCGCCCACGCACCACTGGCCAGCGCCCTGCGTCAGTGTGTCCTGCACGTGTTTCCTGATGGTGCACCGGGTCTGGCGGCGTTTGATGTGGAGCCCAATGTTCCACCTGAGGAAACCCTGGCCGCCGCCCGGCAGGCGCTGGCACTGCTGGGCACCGCGCAGACCCTGGTGCTGACCGATGTCTTTGGCGCCACGCCCTGCAATGTGGCGCAGCAACTGGTGGATGGTGTGAATTCAAAGTTGATCGCAGGGGCTAATTTGCCCATGCTGTTGCGTACCGTGACCTACTGTCGGGAATCGCTGGACGCCTTGTTGGCGCGGGCATTGGCCGGCGGCACGCAGGGGGTCATGCAGGTGGCGAACACGGCGCCGCAGAACCAGGTGAAAAAGAAAAATGAGCAAAGCAACTACGACCATCACCAATAAGTTGGGCTTGCATGCCCGTGCCTCGGCCAAGCTGACCAAGCTCGCGGGGAGTTTCCCGTGCGAGGTCTGGCTCTGCAAGGGTGAGCGGCGTGTCAATGCCAAGAGCATCATGGGCGTGATGATGCTGGCGGCCGGGATTGGCAGCACGGTTGAAGTCGAGGCCAATGGCGAGCGCGAGCAAGAGGCTGTGGACGCTTTGTTGGTCCTGATTGGCGACAAGTTCGGAGAGGGTGAGTGATGGCCCCCACGCTTGTCGCTGCGCGTACTACGCTGCCCCGCAAGGGGGCTAGCCCTCGGGCGGGTCTCGAAGAGACTGCACGACATGCTTGGGGCGGCCCGGCGCGGCGGCTATGACCTTTTCAATCCACGGTCTTGCGGTCGCGCGCGGCATCGCCATTGGGCGCGCGGTGCTGGTGGCGTCGAGCCGGGTTGACGTTGCGCATTACTTTATCGAACCCACTGAGGTGCGTGCCGAGATTGAGCGGGTGCGCGATGGGCGCAATGCCGTGGTGGACGAGATTCACCGTTTGCAGACCAGCGTTGCGCACATGGGGCCAAAAGAAGCACCGCATGAATTGACGGCTCTGCTTGACGTGCACCTGATGTTGCTGCAAGACGAGGAACTGATTGGCGGCGTCAAGCACTGGATCACCGACCGCCTGTACAACGCCGAATGGGCGCTGACGACACAACTCGAAGTGATTGCGCGCCAGTTCGACGAGATGGAGGACGAGTACCTGCGCGAACGCAAGGCCGATCTGGAGCAAATCACTGAAAAGGTCCTGCGCGCGATGAAGGGCGTGGCTTCGCCCGTGGCACAGCACGCCAGCCGTATTGCGCGCAAAAAGTCGCAACAGGATTTGTTGCTTGACGACACGGTTGATGTGCCGCTGATCCTGATCGCACACGATCTGTCGCCGGCCGATATGCTGCAGTTCAAGCAAAGCGTGTTTGCCGGCTTCATTACCGCTGTCGGCGGAAAAACCTCCCATACCGCGATCGTTGCGCGCAGTCTGGACATTCCGGCCGTGGTTGGTGCCCGTCTGGCAAGCCAGTTGGTGCGCCAGGATGACTGGGTCATCATTGACGGTGACGCCGGTGTCGTGGTGGTCGACCCTTCGCCCATCATCCTGGCCGAATACGGTTTCAAGCAGCGCCAGCATGAACTCGATCGGGGTCGTTTGTCGCGCCTGCTGCATACGCCGGCGGTCACGCTGGACGGCAAGAAGATTGAACTGCTGGCCAATATCGAAATGCCCGAAGACGCGCCTACTGCCATCAAGTCCGGCGCGGTGGGCGTCGGTTTGTTCCGCAGCGAATTTCTCTTCATGGGCCGCCAGGGCAAGCTGCCCAATGAAGAAGAGCAGTACCAGGCCTACCGGCGTGCGATCGAGGGCATGCAGGGTTTGCCGGTCACGATTCGCACCGTCGATGTCGGTGCCGACAAGCCGCTTGACGAGTCGCTGCAGGACTCCGCCCATCTGAACCCGGCGCTGGGTCTGCGCGCCATCCGCTGGAGTCTGGCTGACCCGGCCATGTTCCTGACGCAACTGCGGGCGATCCTGCGTGCTGCCGCCCATGGGCGTGCCAATTTGTTGATTCCGATGCTGGTTCACGCCAGCGAAATACGGCACACCTTCGCGTTGATTGACCGGGCACGGGCCGAACTCGACAACCGTGGCGTGGCCTACGGACCGCTGAGCATTGGTGCCATGATCGAAATTCCGGCGGCGGCCCTGACACTCAAGGTCTTCCTGAAGTACTTTGATTTTCTCTCCATCGGCACCAACGACCTGATTCAGTACACGCTGGCAATTGATCGCGCTGACGAGTCGGTGGCGCACTTGTACGATCCCCTGCATCCGGCTGTGCTGCGACTGGTGGCGCTCACCATCGCTGAATGCAATGCGCAGGGCAAACCGGTGAGCGTCTGCGGCGAGATGGCCGGCGACACCACACTGACGCGCTTGCTGCTGGGCATGGGGCTGCGCAGTTTCTCCATGCATCCGGCGCAGATCCTCGCCGTCAAGCAGGAGGTGTTGCGTGCCGATGCCGGCAAACTGGCAGCATGGACCGAGCGCGTGATGACGTCCGATGAACCCGACCTCGCGATCAAGCAACTGACTTGAGCGTGCATGGTTTTGAGCGCGGGCGTCTGATGTGGATCAGTTGCGCACTAATTGCCTGGGGTTCGCCTTGGCCAAGTAGAACCACTCATGACCGACGCCAGCCTTGGCGTTAGGAAACAGGATGTAGCCATTGCCATGGGCGTGAACCGGTGTGCCGTCGTGGCGCGTCCCGATCAGGTCGCCAGCGCGAAGCGGGTCGAAGCTTGACCAAGGCCGACTGAACGCGTCAGCCTCGTGCGCCTTGTCGATCACATCAAAGATGCGCAGTGCTTCAATCCCGGTTACAGCCGCCGGTTGCGGCGCGTCGATATGACCGAGGTGGGCCAGTGTGTTGATGATGGCCCGGTAGGCCACTTCGGGAGCCTGCGGATCATCGTGCTGGCCACATTCCAGCGTGAGCGCATAACCACCGACGGAGCGCATGTACTCTGTTGTTCCGATCCCGTAGCGCGGATCGGTGTCGAGTTGCTGGGCGCGACTCGTGACGTTGTCGATGGCCGCTCGTCTGCGTTCGACTCCGCGCGCATAGGTACTGAGCCAACCGTCGACAAAGCGGGTCACGCCCAAACGCAGGGCCAGTGCCACTTCTGCATCGGCGAAGGCAAACGGCTCCAGCGTGCTGGCGTTATTTTCCGGCCCCACCATGACGAAGGCGCGGCCTACTGCTTGAAACGAATGCAGGTCTAGCAGCAAATCATGTCGCGCCATCAAGGGGCACAGCCAGTTGGCGATGTGATCCTCGAATTCCTGCGGCTCGGCGCAAGGCCCCAGATTGCGGTTCAGATTGCGCTCACCCGCACGCTGACCCAATTCATAGGCCAGTGGGTTGGTGATCGGGACAAAGGTCACGCTGCCTGCTACCAGCGGCAGGGTGCCAGCATCGATCTCCTGGAGCACGCGCAGAATGCCCCGGGTGCCGGCGGTCTCGTTGCCGTGGACGGCGCCAAGTACCAGCAGGCGTGGGCCTGGCACAAGCGCCTGATGGGAGATGGCTTTGAAATGGTGTGTGATCATGTGGCATTGATTTTGGAACAGACGTGGGGAATTATTCCCCCTTTGTTGTACGGACTACTTATCGTCGAAAATCATACGCAGTTGCTGCGAGACAAAACACGATGAAAGCCATAGCCAGGATGACACAAGGCCACAAATTGTTCTGGCTGGCGGCTCTGTTGTGCAGTGCATTGTCCGGTCAGGCGCAGGACATTCTGCCGGAGAGCGTGGCCGCTGCCCTGCGCGCGGCGCAGATCAGTCCAAGTTCGCTCGGCGCGCTGGTGTTGCCGCTCTCGGGTGGCGCGGCGCGTCTGGCGCACCTCGATGCGCGGCCAATGGCGCCCGCTTCTACCCTGAAACTGGCAACGACGTTGGTGGCGCTGGATGAACTCAGCCCCACCTTTCGCTGGCGCACGCAGTTGCTTGGCAGCGGCAGCCAGCGTGCCGACGTCTGGCGCGGCACACTGTTTCTTCGCGGCGGCGGTGAGCCGAACCTCACCTGGGACGGTATTCGCTACCTGTTTCGTTCGCTGCGCGCGCAAGGGATTCGCCGGCTTGATGCCGATCTGGTGCTGGACCGTAACTTCTTCCAACCGACACGTCCAGACATCGGTGCGCCGGTGTTTGATGAATCGCCCAACGCCTACTACAACGTGATTCCCGATGCGTTGCTGCTGGGCGGCAACCTGGTCGAATTCAGCATCAGCGCGGACGCGCAGCGCAGCACAGTACAGACGCAGCCACCGCTGGAGCGCTTGCGCATCGACGCCGATCTCACGCTCAACGACAGCGCCTGCGAAACCTGGGACGACGATTGGGACACGCCGCAGACGGTACTGGCCAGCGACGGCAGCATCAGCGTGAAACTGCGCGGTGCTTTCCCGCGCAATTGCCAGCGCAAGCTGTGGCTGAGCCTGTTGGATCGCAACCTCTACATTGAACGCTTTGTGCGCGCTTACTGGCAAGAACTCGGCGGCAACTGGCGTGGTCAGGTGCGCGACGGAACGACGCCACCCGAGGCCCGGCTGCTGGTGGAGCGCCAATCGGAGACGCTGGCCGATCTGGTGCGCCCCATTAACAAGGCTTCGGATAACGTTATGGCGCGCATGCTCTTTCTGACGCTGGGGGCGCAACTGCCAGCGAGTGCTCGCGGCGACAACACCCTGGTCAACGCGCAGGCCGCGATGCAGGCCTGGTTTGCCAGAAACGGCATAGCAACCGAGGGTCTGGTGTTCGAGAACGGCTCGGGTCTGTCACGCCTGGAGCGCATCAGTCCACGTCAGATGGCGAGCCTGCTGCAGTTCGGCGCGCGCAGCAACTGGTATGCCGAATTTGCCAGCAGCCTGCCGATCGTCGCCATCGATGGCGCCATGCGCAAGCGCCTGCATGATTCGCCGGCTGCTGCCCGCGCGCGCATCAAGACCGGCAGCCTGCGTGATGCGGTGGCCATCGCCGGCTATGTGCGCGATGTGAGAAATCAGGACTGGGTCGTGGTGGCCATGATCAACGACGTCGACGCCCGCAAGGGCCGTCCCGCGCTCGACGCCCTGGTTCATTGGGTTGCCGGCGGCAACTGACCGGCTATCGCGTTCGGGCGTAGCGCACCAGTTCGCCCAGCAGCGCGTCCAGATCGGACTGCAGCCGGGCAAAGCCGGCGCTGGCCTCAATGCTGCCATCCTGCAGGTACAGGCGCTTGTTGAGTTCGATCTGCAGGCTGTGCCGGCCCTGTTGCGGCGCTGCGTACATGCGCACCAGTTCCACGCCCTTGTAGGGTTTGTTGATGGCGACCGAGTAGCCGCGTGCTTCGAAGAAGGCTGCAACCCCTTGCGTGAACCCGGCTTCGCAGGTGCTGCCGTCGCGGTCGCCCAGCACCACGTCGGCGCGTGCAACGCCCTGGCCGCCTTCGCCCATGGCGCTGCCCACCGGGTCCATCGAATGGCAGTTGATGTGATAGACCACCCCGTGCTCCGCGTGCGCGGCGTCGAGCAGGGTTTTCAGCGCTGCCTGATAGGGCTGCAGGTAGTGCGTGATGCGGTGCTGCACCGTGGCAACGCTCAGTCGTGCGTCGTAGATCGGCGTGCCGTCGTCCAGCGTGCGCCAGATCAGCGCCTTGCCCAGGCGTGCCTTGCCGCTGGGCTCAAAGTGGTGCGGCCACGGCGCGTCGAGCAGGTCCAGGTCGATGTCGCCGGCAGCGCGGTTCGGATCAATGTAGCTGCGCGGAAAGTTTGCCGCCAGCAGGGGTGCGCCGTGTCGCCCTGCGCTGGCATAGAGCTGGTCCACCAGCACGTCCTCGGCGCTGCGCAGGCGCGCCACGCTCAGGACCGAGCCAAAGTCAGCCGGAAACTGGTGCCCCGAGTGCGGTGAATCGAGCACCAGCGGGCTTGCGCTGCTGCTGGGGCGGTGGATGGTGAAGACGGTATCGCTTGTCATGGTGTTTCGATTCAGCTGCGCAGGTGACACGCCACCCAATGGCCGTCGCTGCTCTGTTTGAGTTCGGGCGCCTGTTGGCGGCACAAATCGGTTTGCGCCTTCGGGCAGCGCGTGTGAAAGTGGCAGCCGGTAGGCGGGTGGATGGGGCTTGGCACATCGCCTTGCAGCACGATGCGCTTGCGCTTGAAACTCGGATCGGGCACCGGCATGGCCGACAGCAACGCCTCGGTATAGGGGTGCAGCGGTGTCGTGTAGAGCTCGCGCGCCGTGGCCAGCTCGACGATGCGCCCGAGGTACATCACGGCAACGCGGTCGCTGATGTGCTCCACCACCGAGAGGTCGTGCGCGATGAAGAGATAGGTCAGGTCGAGTTTGGCCTGCAGGTCTTCGAGCAGGTTGATGACCTGCGCCTGGATCGAGACATCGAGCGCCGACACCGCTTCGTCGCAGACCAGCAGTTTGGGCTTGACCGCCAGTGCCCGCGCAATGCCGATGCGCTGGCGCTGCCCGCCGGAAAACTCGTGCGGATAACGCCGCATCTGGTCTGCGCTCAGGCCAACGGTTTCCAGCAACTCGACGATGCGGTCCTGGTACTCGCGGGCGTTGCGCGTGAGCTTGTGGATGATCAGGGCTTCGCCGACGATGGCGCCGACCGACATGCGTGGGTTCAGCGAGGCGTAGGGGTCCTGGAAGATGATCTGCATGTCGCGCGCCATGCTGCGCAACTCCGTTTTGCCCATGGCGGTGACGCATTTGCCCTCGAACCAGACCTCGCCCGCGGTCGGCTCGATCAGGCGCAGGATGCAGCGCCCGGTTGTGCTCTTGCCGCAACCCGATTCACCGACCAGGCCCAGCGTTTCGCCGCGCGCCAACTCGAAGCTGACGCCATCGACGGCGTGCACCTTGTCGACCACGCGCGCGAGCAGGCCGCCAGTGAGCGGGAAGTGCTTGACCAGGTTTTTGACCTGCAGCAGTGCGTCCGTCATGCCAAGCCCATGTCGAAAATGCAGGCCACTTTATGCCCCGGCGCCACCTCGCGCAGCGGCGGCGTCTCCATCATGCACTGCGCTGTGGCCATCCGGCAGCGCGGCGCAAAGCGGCAGCCCGGCGCTGGCGCAATCAGTTTGGGTACGACGCCCGGAATGGTTTCGAGTCGCTGTTTATGCAGCGCCGCCATGTCGATGCGCGGAATCGAGCGGATCAGGCCCTGGGTATAGGGGTGGCGTGGCTGCGCGAACAAGTCGATGACGCCGGCCTCTTCGACCACCTTGCCGGCGTACATCACGACCACGCGCTGCGCCACTTCCGCCACCACGCCCATGGCGTGCGTGATCAGCATGATCGCCATGCCGAGTTCGTCCTTGAGTTCGGCCAGCAGGTCCAGAATCTGCGCTTGAATCGTGACGTCGAGCGCCGTCGTCGGCTCGTCGGCGATCAGCAGCTTTGGCTTGCAGGACAGCGCCATGGCGATCATCACGCGCTGGCGCATGCCGCCAGAGAACTGGTGCGGGTAATCGTGCACGCGCCGCTGCGGCGTCGGGATGCGCACCAGTTGCAGCATCTCGACGGCGCGCTGCATGGCATCTTTCTGGCTCAAGCCTTCGTGCAGCCGCAGCCCTTCGGCGATCTGTTCGCCCACCGAGTACACCGGATTGAGCGAGGTCATCGGTTCCTGGAACACGATGGCGATTTCCTTCATGCGGATTGCGCGCATGTCATCGTCCGACATCGGCACGATGTCGCGGCCCTGCCAGAGGATCTGTCCATCCACGATGCGCCCGGGCGGCATCGGCAGAAGTTTCAGCACCGACATCGCCGTCACCGATTTGCCGCAGCCCGATTCGCCGACCACGCACACGGTCTCGCCCCGGTCGATGGCGATGTCAACGCCGTCAACCGCGTGCAGCCAGCCGTCGTCGGTCTTGAAGTGCGTCTTCAGACCGCGAATGTCGAGCAGGCGCTGCGTCACGCTCACATCACCTTGCGTGGGTCAAGAGCGTCGCGCAGGCCGTCGCCGATGAAGTTGATGGTCAGCACCGCGAGAAAGATCGCCGTGCCCGGAAACATGGCCCAGTGCGGCGCGATGTCGAGGTAGTCCTTGCTGTCGAACAGGATGCGGCCCCAGGTTGGAATATCGGGCGGAAAGCCCAGTCCCAGAAAGGACAGGGTGGACTCGGCGATGATCGCTGCCGCCACGTCGATGGTGCCGGCCACGATCACCGGGCCCAGCGTATTGGGCAGGATGTGGCGCAGCACCTGGCGCAGCGTGGATGCGCCCAGGGCCCGCGCGGCTTCCACGTATTCCTTCTCGCGCAGCGAAAAGAACTGGGCCCGCACCAGGCGCGCCACCGGCATCCAGCGAAAGCCGCCGATCACCAGCACGATCAGGATGAAGACGCCGACCTCCGGTCCGAAAATTGTTTTCAGACCCTCGCGAAACAGATAGATCAAGAGCAGCAGCAGCGGCAGCTGCGGCAGAGACAGGAACAGGTCGGTCACCCACATCAGCGCGCCATCAACCGCGCCGCGTGAGATGCCGGCGATGGCGCCGACGGTCACGCCCACCAGGATCGCCATGCTCATTGCCGCCAGACCAACCGCGAGTGAAATGCGCCCGCCATAGAGGATGCGCGCCAGCAGATCCTGCCCCAGATCATCCGTGCCCAGCGGGTGCGCGGCCGATGGTCCCTTCAGGCGTGCCGTGAAGTCGATGTCGTTGATTGCCACCTTCCACAGCAGCGGGCCAAAGATCACCAGCAACACCATGGTCAGCAGCACAAACAGGCTGATCAGCGCCATGCGGTGCCGACTGAAACGCCGCCACGCTTCAGCCAGTGGCGAGCGCTGGCTATCTATAACTAATGCGGGGGTCAAGCCAGCCATAGAGCAAATCAGCAATCAGGTTGAAGAAAATAACGAGGCAGGCAAACACAAAGGTCACCGCCATGATCACCGGCGTGTCATTGCGCAGGATGGCATCGATCAGCAGCGAGCCGATGCCCGGGATGCGAAAGATCTGCTCGGTCACGATGGCGCCACCAAAGACCGCCGGCATTTGCAGCGCTACCAGGGTGACCACCGGAATCAGCGCATTGCGCACCACGTGGCGTATCACCACCACGCGTTCCTTGAGCCCCTTGGCGCGCGCGGTCGTGACGTAGTCGAGCCGAATCACGTCGAGCATGGCCGAGCGCACGTAGCGCATCCAGCTCGCGCCCTGGAACAAGCCCAGCACCAGCACCGGCATGATGGCCTGGCGCAGGTGCTCCCACCACCACTGCGCGCCACTGGCCGTGATGTCGGCGCGGTAAACAAAGGGCAGCCAGCCCAGCGTGATCGAGAACAGGTAGATCAGCAGCAAGCCGGTGAAGAAGGTTGGCAGCGAAAAGCCGATGAAGGCCAGTGTGCTGGCGATCCGGTCAAACCAGGAATAGGGTTTGGCAGCCGAGTAAATGCCCACCGGCAGCGCGATCAGCAGCGCCAGCACTTGGGAGGCGCCAATCACCGCCAGCGTCACCGGCATGCGTTGCAGGATCAGGATATCGACATCGACGCGGCTGATAAAGGAGAAGCCCCAGTCGCCCTGCAGCATGGCGCTGAGCCAGCGGAAGTAGCGCTGCCAGATGGGATCGTCCAGACCGAACTTGGCACGCAGCAGCAAGCGCACTTCGGCCGGCACATTGGGGTTGGTGGCCAGTTCTTCGAACGGGTCACCCGGCGCCAGCGCGAGCACGGTAAACAGCACCACGCTGATGCCGAGCACGCTGGGCAAGGCAAGCAACAGGCGCCGCAGGATGTAAGAGCCCACGGCTAGGTCTTTGCGTTAATGTGTCAGGCTTCCCGGTACCAGTTCTGCAATGTCGAGAAGTCCAGATCCCATCCTGAGAGCGTGGAGACCAGCTTCAGGTTGGCGCCGCGGGCACGCGGCCGCGTGATCAGCGGAATCACAGCGTTGTCCTTGATCACCATGTCGTTGAGGCGAATGAAGATTGCCGCGCGCTTCACCGGGTCGAGTTCGAGTTCGCCCGCGTGGTAGGCCTTGTCGTATTCCTCGCTGCGGTAGCGGCAGATGTTGCGGCCCAGCCATTTATTGGCCTTGCTCGAGACTTCCCAGGATGTGTACTGGTCCATGAAGCGTTCGGCGTCGGGCTGCGTCATGGTGGTGGTGTACATCTGCATGTCGCACCAGAACTTGCCGTAGGTGTCGGGGTTGGCCACGTCGGACGAGAAAAACACGGCGCCGGTGACCGACTTCAATTCCAGATCGATGCCGGCTTTCTGGCAGGCCTGTTTGATGACAGCCTGTTCCTTTTGCCGGATCGAATTGACCGAAGTCTGGAACACAAACTTCATCTTCTTGCCGCCTTTTTCGCGCACGCCATCGGCGCCGCGTTTCCAGCCAGCGCCGTCCAGGATCTGGTTTGCCTTGTCGATGTTGAATTCCCACTTGGTGTTCGGCGAGCGAAAACGCGGCGGGTTGTTCATGAAGTTGCTGGTTGCCACGCCGGTGCGGCCGTAGATGAAGTCCTGAATGCCCTTGCGGTCGGCCAACAGCGACATGGCTTCGCGCACGGCCGCTTCGGTGAAAGCAAAGTGCTTTGACTTGATGCTGCCGCGCTCGCCATCGACTTCGGTGTAGGGGTCGGTCGGGTTGAGCTGGATGAACTCGATGTCGCCGCTGTCGATCACGTGCACCTTGCCCTTGCCGCCGGCTTCCATGCGTTTCATGACTTCGTCTTCAACCTGCAGGTTCCAGGCGTAGTCGTACTCGCCCGTTTGCAGCACGGCGCGCGCGGCCGAGGTGGCATCGCCGCCGCCCTTCATTTCGATGGCGTCGAAATAGGGGCGGTTGGGCATGTGGTAGTTCTGGTTGATTTCGCCGCGCACGATGTCGCCCGGCTTGAAGTCGGAAAACTTGTAGGGCCCGGTGCCGACCGGTTTCAGGTTCGCCGGTGCCTCGCGCGACTTGGCACCGCTGTAGGGGCCGAAAACGTGTTTCGGAATGATCATCCCTTCGGCTGCAACAAAGGCCGCAGCCCAGAATGGCGTCGGCTTGGTGAAGGTGACGCGGATGGTGTGGGAGTCGACCTTGTCGACTTTGATGTCCTTGTAGACACCGGCTGTGATCGCGGCCGAAGCCGGGTCGCGCGCGAATTCCCAGGTGAAGAGACAGTCGTCGGCAGTGAACGGTTTGCCATCGTGCCAGGTCACGTCCTTCTTGAGCTTCCAGACGACGGACTTGCCGTCGGCGGCCAGGCCGCCGTTGGCACGGGTCGGGATTTCGGCAGCCAGGATCGGGATCAGATTGCCTTCGTTGTCCCATACCGCGAGCGGTTCGTAGAAGATGCGCGAACCTTCCTGGTCCTTGGTGCCAGAGGCAAAGTGCGGCTGCAGCAGGGTCGCGCCCTGCCACCACAGCGCCTTGAGCGTGCCGCCGCCACCGCGCTTGGTTGGCTTGTAAGTCGAGACCGGTTGTGCCTGGGCCACGCCCGCGTGCATCAGCAACATGGATGCCATCGGCGCCGTCAGGCCGAGCGACACCAGTTGCCCGATGAATTGGCGGCGCGGCAATGTGCCGACGCGAACCTCTTCGATCAATTCACGTATTTCGCGCTCTTGCATGACGTTTCTCCTCGTTGATAAATGGACTCAAGGGCTGGCCATAATATAGGAACTCAAGACTTGGTGATGCCCGGTATAACCCGCAACACTAGGCGTGAAAGAAAAGGTAGGCGACAAAGACCGCGGCCACCACGCCAGCCAGGTCGGCCAGCAGACCCATCGGAATCGAATAGCGCGTCTTGCGAATGCCGACCGAGCCGAAGTACAGCGCGACGATGTAGAAGGTGGTATCGGCCGAGCCCTGGAAGATGCAGGCCAGGCGCCCGACAAAGGAATCAGCGCCATAGGTTTTCATGGCGTCGACCATCATGGCGCGCGAGCCGCTGCCGCTGAGTGGTTTCATGAGCGCGGTTGGCAATGCCGGCACAAAGTCGGTGTTGATGCCGAGCTGCGTGAAGACCCAGCTAAAGCCGGCGACGACCCAACTCAGCACGCCCGAATTGCGCATCACGCCAATGGCCACCAGCATGCCCACCAGGTAGGGAATGATGGTCAGCGAAGTCTGGACGCCGCCCTTGGCGCCTTCGATGAAGGCTTCATACACGTTGACGCGCCGGCGCATGGCGGCCAGCATGAAGGCGATGATGATGGCGAACAGCAGGACGTTGCTGCTGAGTTTGGAAAAGACTTCGATCTGGGCACGGTTCATGTGCTGGCTCATGACCCAGACCAGGCCGATGATGAAGGCGCTGATGCCGCCAAGCCAGCCCAGCACCACCGGTTGCAACAGATTGATGCGCTGGCGCAGGGCCACACCGATCAGGCCGACCACGGTGGCCACATAGGTCGCAATCATGCAGGGAATAAAGATGTCGGACGGGTCCTGCGCGCCCAACACCGCGCGCTGCGCCATGATGGACAGCGGAATCAGCGTCAGGCCCGAGGTGTGCAGCACCAGGAACATGATCTGCGCATCGGTTGCCTCGTCCGGATTCGGGTTCAGGCTTTGCAGGCTCTCCATCGCCTTCAGGCCAAACGGCGTTGCGGCGTTGTCCAGGCCCAGCAGGTTGGCCGAGAAGTTCATCACCATGTGGCCGTTGGCCGGGTGCTCGCGGGGTACGCCCGGAAAGATGCGCGCAAAGAATGGCGCAATGATGCGTGCGATGAAGTCAATCGCGCCGGCCTTCTCGCCGATCTTCATGACGCCAAGCCAGAACGTCATGACGCCGGCCAGCGGCAACGCGATGTCCATGACCGCGATCTTTGCCGAGTCGAAAGTGCCGTCAACAATGCGCTTGAAGACCTCGGTATCACCCAGGAAGAGCCATTGCCCCAGGGCGGCGACAAAGCCGATCAGGAAGAATCCGGTCCAGATGTAATTGAGTACCATAGCGCAAACAACAGGGTCCTAAATGAGGAATGCAGCAGGCTTTGTAACATGAATCAGGAACTGGCCCTTGGCCTTGTCCTGCTGCTGTCCTTCGGTTCGCTCCGGGCGGAACCCGGCAGTGAACTACCCTGGCAGGCCGTGCGTCCCGGTGTCGTGTATGCGGCGCAGGAACTGGCGGCGAGCACTCCGGACCAGCTGCACCGTCTGCATTGGCTGCGCATCGATTTGCAGCAGACGGACCTGGCGGTCGCGCTGTCGCCGCAGAGCTGCGCCGGCATGCGCTTGACGGATCTCGATGCGGACGAGAACGTCATCGCCAGCCTTAACGCTTCCTTTTTCTCGCGCGAGTTCCTCACGCGCGGTCATTCCGTCTCGGCGGGCCGGTCCTGGGATGGTAACTACCGCATCAGCGAAGGCCCGTTGCTGGCCTGTGCAGCCGGCGGGCAGTGCCAGGTGCTGCACCAGCCGCCGCCAGTCGCGGCGCCAGATTGGCAGGATGCGGCCAGCGGTGTTCCATCGTTGGTGACCGGGGGCGTGGCGCGCAGCGAACTTGACGATGCCCAATGCGGCGCCTTTTGCCAGACCACGCACCCGCGCTCGGCCGCCGGGCTGGATGCGAGTCGGCGCTGGCTGTTCTGGCTGGCGGTTGAAGGTCGGCAACAGCAGGCGGTGGGTTTGCCATTGGCGCGCCTGGCCAGCCTGATGCAGGCAGCTGGCGTTGTGGAAGCGGTCAATTTCGACGGCGGCGGCAGCACCGGACTGCATGTGCTGGGGCAGGCCAAAGCCCTGCGACCCGACGAAGAACCGGTGCCACGGCGCATCGCCAATGCCTGGCTGCTGTTGCATGACGCCAGCAGCGATGCGCGTGGCAAAATTGCCGCACGCTGCGCCAGCACGCTACCGTCGGCCAGCGCACGCTGAGTCATCCCTTTCTTCTCACCTACAGCAAGGCAAGACCATGTCCATTTTCGAAATCGAGGGCGGTGTGCCACTGCGCGGCACGGTGCACGCATCGGGCAACAAGAACGCCATCCTGCCCATGATCGCGGCCTGCATCCTGACCGATCAGGAGGTGATTCTGGACAACGTGCCCGACATCATCGACGTGCGCCACATGCTCGAAGTCATCACAGATCTGGGTGGCAAGGTCGAGCGCAGCGGCGAGCGCGTCAGCATCCACGTGGCGCAACTGCGCAAAAGCGAGATCGGACGCGAGCTGTGCAACAAGGTGCGCACCTCGATCATGTGCGTGGCGCCGCTGCTGCACCGCACCGGCAAGGCCAAGCTCTATCCGCCCGGTGGCGACGTGATCGGCCGGCGCCGGCTTGATACGCATTTCTACGGCCTGCAAAAGCTCGGCGCCACATTGGCGCTCGACGAGACCTACGATTTTTCTGTGCCCGGTCGACTCACCGGGGCCGAACTGTTCTTCGATGAGCCCTCGGTCACCGGCACCGAGCACATCCTGATGGCGGCGGTGGTGAGCGAAGGGCACACGCTGATTCGCAACGCGGCGAGCGAGCCGCATGTGCAGGATCTGGCGCACATGCTCAACGCCATGGGCGCAAGGATCAGCGGCATTGGCACCAATCAGCTCAGCATCGAAGGCGTCGCATCGCTCGGAGGCACCACGCACCGCGTTTGCCACGACCACATCGAAGCCGCGTCCTACCTGGCGTTGGCGGCGGCCACGGGCGGCGAGATTCGCGTGCATGGTACCGATCTGCATTCCTACTGGATGTGCCGGCGCGTGTTTGCCACGCTGGGCGTCAAGATCGAGCTCTACAAGGACCACATCTTTCTGCCCGGCAACCAGGAGATGCGCATCACGCCCGATTACGACGGCTCGATGCCGGTGATCGCCGACGGTCCCTGGCCGCAGTTCGCGACCGACCAGATGAGTTGCATGATTACGCTGGCAACGCAGGTCGAGGGCAATGTGCTGTTTTTCGAGAAGATGTTTGAGTCGCGCCTGTACTTTGTTGACCGCCTGATTGCGATGGGCGCGCGCGCCGTCGTTTGCGATCCGCACCGCGTCGTGATCAGCGGGCGCGCCAAACTGCGCGCCACCACCCTGAGTTCACCCGACATCCGCGCCGGCATGGCGCTGCTTGGTGCGGCCCTGTGCGCCAGCGGCAAATCCACCGTGCAAAACGCCAACATGATCGAGCGCGGCTACGAGCGCGTCGAGGAAAAACTGCTGGCCCTGGGTGCGCGGATTACGCGCCGGGATTGATTCGTTTTCCAAGTCATGATCGTTGGCCGGCTGTGTTGAAAAACAATGGGGGAAAGCGCGCCGTGAGAGGTCCATGAGAGCCTTCGTCACGTGGTGACGTGGGACACGAATGGTCTGAAATCCAGCCACTACGAATTGCTGCGCCGCTTCATCCACCGCATCAGGCTGCCCACCAGCGGCAGTTTCTCATAGAGTTCTTCAGCTGCATCCCAGTAGTCACGGTGCAGCGTAATGCGTCCTTCGTGGTTCAGCACCAGATGCGAGCCACCCAAGATGCACTGTGCCTGTCCCTGCTTGAAACGCCTGAAGGCAAAGTGAAACTCCCAGGTCAGGAAGCACTGCGTGCCTTGCACGATGCGCTCTCGGATGAGGAAGCGCGGGTTCTCCAGGTTCACGTACATGTGGCGAAAGATGCGCTGAATCTCGGGTAAGCCCCGCACATCGTTAAACGGGTCTTTGAAGCGTGCGTCGGCGGCGTAAAGGGTGTCCAGCGTTTCCACACTGGCAGGGGTGAGGGTCTGGAAGGCTTCAACAATGCGGTTTACGGCGGTGTTCATGGGGTTTTTAGGCCTGAGTGAGGCGGCGGGTAAGCGCAAAAAATGCGGAATAGGGCAAGAGTTGAAGGGCTTTCATCCAGCAGGTAAAGCGCTTGGGAAAATGAATTTCGAACGCGCCGCGCGCCCAGCCATTCAATATCTCCTGCGCCGCTCGCTCCGGGCTGATCAAGGCGGGCATTTTGAACTGGTTTTGGCGCGTCAACGGCGTATCCACAAAGCCGGGGTTGATGAGCGACACGCCCACGCCTTGGGCATGCAGGTCTGGGTACAGCGTCTCGGCCAGGTTGATGAGCGCGGCCTTGGTTGGACCATAGGCCAGGCTGTTGGGCAGGCCCCGGTAGCCCGCCACACTGCCCATCAGGCTAATGTGGCCGCGCTGGCCGGTGTGCTGGTTCAGCGGCTGCGCCAGCAGTTGCGGCAGCACTGCATCCAGCAGGTACAGTGCGCCCAGATAGTTGATTTCGTTATGGCGCAGCAGGTCGGCAATGTCCATGCGGCTGGTGTCCATGGCGTGGTAGTGGCCGGCGCAATACAGCACGCAGTCCAACACGCCTTGGGCTGACAAAGTTTGTGCCGCCGCCTTAACGGCCCGTGTATCGGTCACATCCAGCGGCAGGGCCCGCGCGCCAGGGTGCGTATCGACAAACGCTTGCAGCGCGACTGCGCTGCGGGCCGATACCACCACCGTCGCACCTTGGGCGTGCAAGGCCGAGGCCGTGGCGCGACCAATGCCAGTGGACGCACCCACCAGCCAGACGGTACGACCATGCCAGTCAAGCATGCGTGGGTTCAATGCCATGGCGCCTCTACCGTTTCACAAATGAAAGTGTCACTTCGCCCAGTCCCACGCCCCATTTGCGCATGGCGGCTTTGTTGAGCATGAGCTTGTCGTTCATGAGGTACATCCAGTCGTCAAACTGCACCTCGATCACCTTGCCGTTGACCGGCAGGGCCAGGGTATAGGCCCAGTTGAACGCATTGCCACTCTGCTGGCCTTCAGCGCTACCCACCACATCGTCCGCCTTGCCGGTGTAGCGGCCATTGGCGTGGCGCGTCAGGCGCCAGATGCGCCGCTGCACCGTGCCATCGGAATAGGTGAAGGCTTCGTCCAGCACACCCTTATCGCCAGTCCAGTTGCAGTTCATCACCACGGTAAAGCGTTTCACTACCTTGCCCGAGCGGTCGGTGAAGATGCCATAGGCGTCCAGCGTGCCGTTGAAGTAGTCGCGCAGTTCCAGTACCGGCGTTTCTTTCGCGTAGTCCTGAACCTGCGGCGCACCGCACGCGCCCAGCAACGCGGTCGCGGCCACGGCGGCGAGAAGGAGCGATCGTTGCAAAAGGCTGCGTCGCTTCATGGCGTAAGCACCGCTGCTTTCTGCAAGGTGTACTGCACCAGGCTGATGTCACCCGTGTCAAACGCGGCTTCGCAGTAGGCCAGGTAAAACTCCCAGATGCGCATGAAACGTTCGTCAAACCCCAGCGCAGCCACCTTGGCTTTGCGCGCCAAGAATGCATCGCGCCAGCGGCGCAGCGTCTCGGCGTAGTCGGCGCCAAAGGCAAATTCGTCCACCACTTCCAACCCGGCCGCCTGGGCCTGGCGACGGAATTCACGCGGGCAGGGTAAGCAACCTCCGGGGAAAATGTACTGCTGTATGAAGTCGGTGGAAGCCACATAGCGGTCAAACAGCGCATCGTCAATCACGATGCTTTGCACGCAGGCCCGCCCGCCGGGTTTGAGCAGCCGACTGACGCTTGAAAAATACTCGGGCCAGTAGGCTTGTCCCACCGCCTCCACCATCTCAATGGAACAAATCGCGTCAAACGGCGCATCCGTGATATCGCGGTAGTCTTGCAGGCGCAGGTCGGCACGCTTGCCTTGGCCGGTGCTCACGCCCACGCCTTGCATGCGTGCATTGGCCCAGGCCAGTTGTTCGGTGCTGAGCGTCACGCCCACCACGCTTGCGCCCCGGCTCACCGTGACTTGCTCGGCCAGCGCCCCCCAGCCGCAGCCGATTTCCAGCACACGGTCGCCACGTTTCACGCCGGCCATGTCCAGGGCGCGACGAACCTTGGCGTTTTGCGCCTGGGGCAAGGAGCGCGACAGGTCGCCCTCAAACCAGGCGCTGGAATAGTTCATGGTGTCGTCCAGCCACAGGCTGTAAAACGCATTGCCCAGGTCGTAATGGGCGTGGATGTTTTTGCGGCTGTTGGCGCGGCTGTTATGGTGCAGCAGGTGTTTGACGCGGTACAGCAGCCGTCCCAACCAGCTACCGAAGATCATGGCGTCGACCTCCCGGCGGTTGGCTGAGAACACCTTGAGCAGTTCGGTCAGGTTAGGTGTGTTCCAGTCCCCGGCAATGAAACTCTCGGCAAAGCCAATGTCACCGGACTTGAGCGCCGCACCAAACACGTTCCAGTTGTGCAAGGTGATGCTGGCGCTGGGGTGATGGGGCGTGTGCAGCGCGTGCTGCTGCGGGTGCTCGCCAAAGCGGCGTTGCGAGCCATCGGGCAGGTGCAGGGTGAGCGCGCCGTGGCGCAGGTTTTGCAGCAGGCGCAAAGCGTTGCGGGCAGCAGCCGGCGCGTCTTTCGGGAATGCGATGCCTTGGGCCATGCGGGTGGCAGCGTTCATAAGGGACTCCTGAAGGGGGAACTAGCGTGAAACAAAGGCTTGCGGCGGGGCCGGCTTGCGGAAAAAGGGCACGTTCTTCAACCACAGGCGCAGGGCTTGCGTATGGATGTGCAGCACCACGCCCAGCGTCATGGCCGGGTAACGCCACAACGCACGACGCAACACCACGGGCGTGAGGGTCTGCAGCGTGCCGCTGACACTGGTTTGCAGCACGGCCGCATCGGCGCTGGCGTCGTCGTAATAGTCCACGTGCGCCACCGTGCGCGCCGGTTC
>CAIWNX010000233.1 GCA_903914175.1 uncultured beta proteobacterium
AGATAAGCGAAATTATGTCCAGTGCGACGCCCAAGAACATCGCAAGTCGCAAGCGTCTACGCGGCTTGCCAGCCTACGTCAATCCGGAACTTCTCATAACTGGGATCTTTGCATAACGCAGCACTACCGACAACCCGCAGACTCACTCAAACTTGATGCCCGCTTCCCGAATCACGGCGCCCCACTCGGCCTGTTCGGACTTGAGGTAGTTCGCCACTTCCTGCGGGCTGCCGCTCATGGCGTTGCTTCCTTCTTCGGCCAGTTTGGCCAGCAGCGCGGGTTGCGTCAGGGCTTTGGCGGTGGCGGCGTTGAGGCGCTTGACGATGTCCGCTGGCGTGCCGGCGGGTGCCACGATCAGTTTCCAATCGACTGCCTCGAAGCCCTTGTAGCCCTGCTCGGCAACCGTTGGCACATTGGGCAGCACCGCGATGCGCTGAGCCGAAGTCACCGCCAGCGCGCGCAACTTGCCACCGGACAGCATGCCCAGCACCGCCTGCGGTGTGGCGAACATGTAATCGGTCTGGCCACCCAGCAGGTCGGTGATGGCTGGCGCAGCGCCCTTGTACGGCACGTTGAGCACTTTGAAATTCGCTTTGCGCGAGAGCATTTCACCGGCCAGATGGTCCACCGTGCCGGTGCCGGCCAGCGCCTGCGTGATCTGCCCCGGCTTGGCCTGCGCCGCCTTGACCATGTCGGCCAGACTGTTCCACTGTGAGTCCGCGCGCACCACCAGCACGGTGGGCACGGCAGCCACCAGCGCCACCGGCACCAGGTCCTTGTTCACGTCAAATGGCATCCTGGGCAGGGCCACCGGATTGATCGCCAGGTTGGCGGTCTGCCCCATGCCAATGGTGTAGCCATCGGGCTTGGACTTGGCGACGATATCGATGCCGATATTGCCGCCGCCGCCCGGCTTGTTGTCAACCAGAAACGTCCATTTGTTGTCCTGCGTGATGCGCTCGGCGATATGGCGCGTCACCGTATCGGTGCCACCACCGGGCGTGTACGGCACGACGAAACGGATCGACTTGTCAGGCCAGTTGCCCGTCTGGGCCGGTGCTGTCATTGACAGTGCTGCTGCCAGGGCCGCAATAGTCCAGCGAACGCGTGTCTTCATGCAACTGCTCCTGCGCTGTGCAGCGCTGTAATCGCCGTCTCGTCATAACCCAGCGCGGACAGCAGCGCCGTCGTGTGCTCGCCCTGCTTGGGCGGCTGCAGGCGCACACCCAGACGCCGACCATCCATGGTGAAGGGAAACAGCGTGGTCTTGGCGCTTTGACCGGCGCGCTCGCCATCGGGCAGCGTGATGTCGGCCAGGCCGCCAGTGGCCAGCAGATGCTCGTCGTCGTACAGTTCCTCGGGCTTGCGGATCGGCGCATACGGCAGGCCGACGCGCTCGAACAGCGCCGTCAGATCGGGCGCGCTGTGCACCGCCAAACGCTCGCGCAACAGCGGTATCAGCGTGCTGCGTGCCTGCACGCGCAGGTTGTTGTTGGCGTATTGCGGGTCGGCTTTCAGATCGGCAAATCCAAGGGCCTCGCAGAAGGTGGCCCACTGCGCGTCGCTGACCGCCGCCAGAAAGATCTGCTCGCCATCTTTCACGGTGAAGACGTCATAGACACCCCAGGCCGAGATGCGATCGGGCATCGGTGCCGCGGGCTTGCCGGTAATGGCGTACTGCAACATGTGCTGGCCAACCAGGAACACATTGTTCTCAAACAGCGCGCTCTGCACTTCCTGCCCTTTGCCGGTGATGCCGCGCTGAATCAACGCACCGAGCGCGCCGATGGCGCCGAACATGCCGCCCATGATGTCGTTGACGCTCGAGCCCGCGCGCAACGGGTCACCGGGACGCCCGGTCATGTAGGCCAGACCGCCCATCATCTGCACCACTTCGTCGAGCGCCGGGCGGTGCTCGTAGGGACCGGGCAGAAAACCCTTGTGGCTGACGTAGATCAGGCGCTCGTTGACTTTCGACAAGGCCGCGTAATCAAGACCGTACTTGGCCATGGTGCCGGGCTTGAAATTTTCCAGCACCACGTCCGCGCTGGCGGCAAGTTTGCGCGCCACCGCCGCGCCGTCGGCTGCGTGCAGGTTGATCGCGATGCTCTTCTTGTTGCGGTTGAAGAGCGGGAAAAAACCGGCGCCAGAGCCGAGCAGATGGCGCGTGCGGTCGCCCTCGATCGGCTCGACCTTGATCACCTCGGCCCCCATGTCGGCCAGCACCATGCCGCACGTCGGGCCCATCACCATGTGCGTGAATTCGACCACGCGCAGACCCGCCAGGGGCAGGGCCGCCGCTGCTGGGGTTTCGGATATTTGGTTCATGTTGCTCACAGGTTCGGGAATGAGCCGATTTTAGAGACGCATCCGGCGATCCTGATGCAATCCTGATACCGGCGGTGGTACGCTGGGCACATGGTTCATGTTTCACCGCATCAGACACCGGGCGCGCAGACACTGCGCGGCTGGGGCGTGGTGGCCCTGCTGCTGGGCGCTGCCACACTGGTCTGCGCGCTGTTTGACAGCTATCTGACGCTGACCAGCCACGCCATGCTCTACGTGCTGGCGATCGTGATCGCCAGTTACCGTCTCGACTGGGTGCAGTCGGCGGTCTGCGCAATCGCTTCTGTGACGGCGTTGAACTTTTTTTTCGTGCCGCCACGCTGGACTTTTGATGTCGAAAGCCGTGAACATCTGATCGCCCTGGTGGTGATGCTGGTGGTGGCCCTGGTGATCAGTCATCTGGCCGCCAGCGTGCGTCGCGAGTCGCGCCATGCAACCCTGAATGCGCAACGCGCACGCCAGTTGCAGGCGCTGGCAACGGAGCTGTCCATGACCAGTTCGCCAGAGGCCATGCTGGCACTCGGCCAAGACGCGCTCGACGCCGCCTTTGAAGGCCCAAACACCCTGCAATTGATGGACGCGGCGGGCGATAGCGCCGATCAAGCTGCCCTGCCGCAGGACTGGCGTGACGGGCTGCGTTGCTGCATGAAGGAAAACGCCGTACTCGGCCCCGGCACCGGGCGTTGGCCCGGTCTGAATGCCTGGTATTTGCCGCTGGGCGACGGGCAACAGGCCACGGGTGCGGCGCGCGTCTGGCCGGCACGCGCCGACGACAACGATGGCCGCGAGCACGCGCAGGCCCTGTGCACTTTGCTGGCGCAAAGTCTGAGCCGGGGTCGGCTGCTGGCGTCGGTGCAGGCAGCGCAGGCCGAAGCGCAGCGCCAGCAGATGCAAAGCACTTTTCTGGCGGCGGTATCACACGACGTGCGCACACCGTTGGCAGCGATTGTTGGCGCCGCTTCGGCACTGCAAACCCAGCGCGACAAGCTCAGCGCGCCCGAGCGTGAGCGCCTGCTTGAGAGCATTGGAAGTGAAGCCGCCTACCTCTCCACGCTGACGGAAAACACGCTGCAACTGGTGCGGCTGACCAGCCTGCACAAGGAAATCCGGCGCGATTGGGAGTCACTGGAAGAAATTGTTGGCGCCGTGCTGGCACGCGTGCGCCAGCGCGACAGCACGCGGCGCATCCGCGCCAACGTGCCTGCGGGGCTGCCCCTGCTCAAAGCCGACCCGGTGCTGCTGGCGCAACTGCTGGCCAACCTGCTCGACAACGCCTTGCAGTACAGCGCGGGCGAAATCGAACTCAGCGTCAAACAAAAAGGCCAGACGCTGGTGCTGGCAGTCAAGGATCGCGGCGCTGGCATTGCGCCGGCCGAGCAGGAACTGATTTTCGAGCCCTATCAACGCGGCGACCGATCAGGCCAACGCGGAGCCGGGCTCGGTCTGGCGCTGTGCCGTGCCATCGCTGTGGCGCACGGCGGCAGCCTGACAGTTCGCAACCGCCAGGGTGGCGGTAGCTGTTTCTTTGCCACCCTGCCGATGAGCGAAGCACAACCGAAGCAGGAGATGGCATGAGCGCCGCGCCGGGCCGCCCCAAGCAAGCGAACGCCCCCTCGGGGCTGGAGTCTGCGGCTCCCAAGCTGCTTGAGCAGCTTGGGACAGACGACAGAGGCGAAGCGTCTCGCGAGCCGCGGCCTGCAAGGTGCAGCGCCGGACACACAGTGCCAAGCGTGGGGGCTTCAGTATGAGTTTACGGGTACTGGTGGTGGAGGACGACCGCGAGATCCGCTCGCTGCTGCAGTCGTCGCTGTCGGTCGAGGGCTTTGCGGTGCAGACCGCCGTGTCGCTAAGCGAGGCGCGCGCCCTGCTGCAACACGATGCGCCGGACCTGCTCATACTCGATCTCGGGCTGCCCGATGGTGACGGCGTGGAACTGGTGCGCGAGTTGCGACGGCAACATGCGGTGCCGGTCATCGTGGTTTCGGCGCGGCATCAGGAGGCGCAGAAGATTGAACTGCTCGACGCCGGCGCCGACGATTACCTGACAAAACCTTTTGGCATCGCCGAGCTGCTGGCCCGCATGCGCGTGGCCCTGCGCCATCGTGGCACGAGTCTGGCCGCAGCCGTCACCACGCACACGCTGGATGACCTGCACGTCGATCTGGGCACGCACCGGGTCGAGCGCGAGGGTGTTGCGCTGCACCTGACGCCGACTGAATTCAATCTGCTGGCAAGACTGGTGCGCAGCGCGGGCCGGGTGGTGACGCACCGGCAATTGCTGAGCGACGTCTGGGGCGCGGAATTCACCGAGCACACGCACTACCTGCGTTTGTACATGGCACAGTTGCGCGCCAAGATCGAGCGCAACCCGAGCGAACCGCGCCATCTGCTGACCGAGACCGGCGTCGGCTATCGCCTCGCTGACATTTGATTGCTTTCTTAAGTCATTGCGGGCCACGACCCGCAATCCAGGCATCGCATGCCCATGGATCCCGGAGCAGGTCCGGGATGACATCTTTCATCCTTATGCGTTCCTGATGTGCTGTGAGCCACAGTGACCCCCTGTTCACTGTTGATCGCTTGCAATGGGTAAATCTCCCGGCCGCGAAGGCCTGGCCGTACTGACACTGGGCGCCATGGGCGTGGTCTATGGCGACATCGGCACCAGCCCGCTCTACACCATGAAGGAAATCTTCAACCCGGTCAGCGGGGTGGCACTGGACGCCAACCACCTGATCGGCGCCGTGTCGGTGATTTTCTGGGGCCTGATGATGGTCGTCACCCTGAAATACGTGCTGCTGATCCTGCGCGCCGACAACCGCGGCGAAGGCGGCATCATGGCCCTGACGGCGCTGGCAGCGCATGCGGGCGGCAAAAACCCGAGGCGGCGCACCGTGCTGTTGTTGACCGGCGTCTTTGGTGCCGCGCTGTTCTATGGCGACAGCGTGATTACGCCGGCGATCTCGGTGCTGAGCGCGGTCGAGGGGCTGGAGGTGGTCACACCGCTGCTCAAGCCCTATGTGCTGCCGATCTCGATCACGGTGCTGATCGGCCTGTTTGCCATGCAGCGTTTTGGCACGGCGCTGGTCGGGCGGCTGTTCGGGCCCATCATCATGATTTGGTTCGCGGTGCTGGCCGTCAGTGGCATGGCGCAGATCCTGCGCGAACCCCAGATCCTCAACGCCCTGAACCCGCTCAACGGCCTGGCCTTTCTGCGCGCGCAGGGCTGGCACATGTTTGTGGCGGTTGGCGCCATCGTGCTGGCGTTCACCGGCGCCGAAGCGCTGTATGCCGACATGGGGCACTTTGGCAAACGCCCGATCCAACTGGCCTGGGTCACCCTGGTGCTGCCAGCGCTGACCCTGCACTACATGGGCCAGGGCGCGCTGCTGATGCGCGACCCCGGCGCCCTGGAGAATCCGTTTTACCGCATGTTCCCCTCGTCGTGGCTGCTGCCGGTCGTGGTGCTGGCAACCCTGGCCACGGTGATCGCATCGCAGGCCGTCATTTCCGGCGCCTATTCGATGACCAAGCAGGCGGTGCAACTCGGCCTGCTGCCGCGCCTGCAAGTGAACTACACATCGGCGCGCGAAGCCGGTCAGATCTACATGCCCGAGGTCAACTGGGCGCTGCTGGTCGCCGTGCTGCTGGCCGTGGTTGGCTTTGGCAGCTCATCGGCACTGGCCTCGGCCTACGGCATCGCGGTAACGGTCACCATGCTGATCACCACGCTGCTGACCTACTTCGTGCTGCGTGACGGCTGGGGCTATTCGCTGCCGCTGGCGCTTGGGGCGACCAGCGTCTTTCTGGCCCTGGACGCCCTGCTGGTGGTCTCGTGCGCGCTCAAGTTCCTGCAGGGCGGCTGGTTCCCGTTGGTGCTGGGTGGCGCCATCTTCACCGTGATGGCCACCTGGCGCCGTGGGCGTGAGCTGCTGATCGAGAGTCTGCGCAACGACGACCCCGAACTGCTGCCCTTCATCAGCGCGCTGGCTGGCGACGAGATTCACCGCGTCTCGCGCACCGCCGTCTACGCTGTGGCGAATCTGGATACCGTGCCACAGGCCTTGATGCACAACCTCAAACACAACCAGGTGCTGCACGAGCGCAACCTGATCCTGACCGTGGCTTTTCATGACGTGCCCTGGATCGCGTTCGAGGAGCGCGTGCAGATCACGCCGCTGGTGCCGGGCTTCTGGCGCGTGCAGGTGAACTACGGCTTCAAGAACACGCCCGACATCCCGAAGGCGCTGGAACTGTGCCGCGCGCAGGGTCTGCCGATCAACCTGTTTGAGACCTCCTACTTCCTGAGCCGCGAAACCGTGGTGCCGACACGCGGCGCCGGCATGGCGCGCTGGCGCGAAACCTTCTTTGCCCTGATGTCGCGCAACGCCGGCAGCGTGGCCGGGTTCTTCCGTCTGCCCAACAACTGCGTGATCGAACTTGGAACCCGGGTACAAATCTGATTACCAGCATTTTTGTCATGGATAAATGGATTAATTGGCTATTAATCGATTTGAATGTATCGAATAAAGTAGGGCCATGTCCAAAACAAGGCCTACTACCGCCGAGAAATCCAGCACCCGCAGCGGCGAGCCGCCGCGCGCCGTGCTGTTTGACGCCTATGGCACGCTGTTTGACGTCTACAGCGTCGGCCTGCTGGCCGAGCAACTTTTCCCGGGCCACGGCCAGGCCCTGGGCCTGCTCTGGCGCGACAAGCAGATCGAGTACACGCGGCTGGTCACCACCAGCAACCACGGTGCACACTACCAGCCGTTCTGGGCTCTGACGCGCGCTGCGCTGGTCTACGCCCTCAAGCGCATCGTCGCGCCGACACAGGCGGCGGGCGCGGACTTCGCGCCGCAAATCGAGCGCCTGATGAACCAGTACCGGCATCTGAGCGCCTTCCCCGAAGTCAGGGAGGTGCTGAGCGCGCTCAAGGCGCAGGGTATCCCGACCGGCATTCTGAGCAACGGCGACGCCGCCATGCTCAACCTGGCCGTCAAGTCAGCCGGGTTGGATGGGCTGCTCGATCACGTCATCAGCGTCGATCCGATCCGCAAGTACAAAACCCACCCCGAGGCCTACGCGCTGGGTGAGCAGGCCACCGACCTGACCGCCAGCCAGATCGTATTCGTCAGCAGCAACGCCTGGGACGCGCTGGCCGCCACCTGGTACGGCTACCAGACGCTGTGGGTCAACCGTTACCAGTTGCCGTTTGAAGAACTCGGCACACAGCCCACGCGCAGTGGCAGCAACCTGCGCGATGTACTCCCTTTCTTTCCATCCTCCTCCAACACAAAGAGTCTCACACCATGACCTCACGCACCGCCATCCACCGCCTGCAAGTTGCCAGCGTTTTGCAGCAGTTCATCGAAGACAAAGTACTGCCCGGCACCGGCATCAGCGCCGCCAGTTTCTGGCAGGGCTTTGACGCCATCGTGGCCGATCTGGCACCCAAAAACATCGCCCTGCTGGCCGAGCGCGATCGCCTGCAAAGCGAGCTCGACGCCTGGCACCGTGCGAACCCGGGGCCGATTGCCGGCGCGCGCAGCATGTTGGCGTACCGCAAGTTCCTGGAGAAAATCGGCTACCTGGTTCCGGTGCCGGGCAAAGTCAAGGCCAGCACGAAGAACGTGGACGCCGAACTCGCCTTGCAGGCCGGCCCGCAACTGGTGGTACCAATCACCAACGCGCGCTACGCACTCAACGCCGCCAACGCGCGCTGGGGCAGCCTGTACGACGCGCTCTACGGCACCGACGTGATCTCCGAAGCCGATGGCTGCGAAAAAGGCGCGGGCTACAACGAAAAACGCGGCGCCTTGGTGATTGAATACGCGCGCCATGTGCTCGACCGCTGCGTACCGCTCAAGAAGGGCTCGCACCTGGATGCCTGCGCCTACGCCGTGATCGACAACCAGTTGGCCGTGACCAAGAAAAACGGCAAGGTCGTCGGCCTGAAAAATCCGGCACAGTTTGTTGGCTTTCAGGGTGAGATGACAGCGCCCTCGTCGGTGCTGCTGTCGCACCACGGCCTGCACATGGACATCCGCATTGACAAGGCGCACCCGATTGGCCGCACCGACCCGGCAGGCGTGGCCGATCTGGTGCTGGAGTCGGCTCTGTCGACAATTCTGGATCTGGAAGACTCGGTGGCGGTGGTCGATGCCGCCGACAAGGTGCTCGCGTACAGCAACTGGCTGGGCATTTTGATGGGCACATTGACACAGGACGTGGACAAGGGCGGCAAGACCTTCAAGCGCGGCCTCAATCCGGACCGCCAGTACACGGGACCGCGCGGAGAAGACGTGGCGCTGCATGGCCGCTCGCTGCTGTTTTTACGCAACGTCGGGCATTTGATGACCAATCCGGCCATCCTCTACACCGACACGCAAGGCACGCTGCGTGAGATCCCGGAAGGCATCATGGACGCCGTCATCACCACCACCATTGCGCTGCACGATCTGCGCGCTAATGGCGTCAACGGCATCCGCAATACGCGCCGCGGCAGCGTCTACATCGTCAAGCCCAAGATGCATGGCCCGTTTGAAGTGGCGTTTGCCAGCGAACTGTTTGGCCGCGTCGAGAAAATGCTGAACCTGCCCGAGAGCACGGTCAAGCTCGGCATCATGGACGAAGAGCGCCGCACCAGCGCCAACCTGAAAGCCTGCATCGCTGCGGCCAGCAGCCGCATTGCTTTCATCAACACCGGTTTTCTGGACCGCACCGGCGACGAGATGCACACCGCCATGCAAGCCGGCCCCATGCTGCGCAAGGGCGACATGAAATCGAGCAACTGGATTGCCGCCTACGAAAAGAGCAACGTGCTGGTGGGCCTGGAATGCGGCCTGCGCGGCAAGGCCCAGATCGGCAAAGGTATGTGGGCCATGCCGGACCTGATGAAAGCCATGCTGGAGCAAAAGGTTGCGCACCCGAGGGCCGGCGCCAACACCGCCTGGGTGCCGAGCCCGACCGCCGCCACGCTGCACGCGCTGCACTACCACCAGGTCGACGTGTTCGTGGTGCAAAAGCAATTGGAAAAGACCGACGTGGACGCCGAGCGCGAAGCCGTTCTGACCAATCTGCTGACCATTCCCGTGGTCAAGAAAGCAAGCTGGAGCGCCGCCGAACGTCAGCAGGAAATCGACAACAACGCGCAGGGCATTCTGGGTTACGTGGTGCGCTGGGTCGACCAGGGCATTGGCTGCTCCAAGGTGCCCGACATCCACAACGTGGCCCTGATGGAAGACCGCGCCACGCTGCGCATCAGCAGCCAGCACATCGCCAACTGGCTGCACCATGGTGTCGTCACGCAAGCCCAGGTCAAAGAAACGCTGGAGCGCATGGCCGGTGTGGTGGACAAACAAAACGCCGGTGACCCGCTGTACCAAAACATGGCCGGCAACTTCAAGACATCCATGGCCTACCAGGCCGCCTGCGATCTGGTGTTCAAGGGCCTGGCGCAACCCAGCGGCTACACCGAACCGCTGCTGCATGCCTCACGATTGAAGGTGAAGGCGGCGGGCTGATACCGGCCGTCGTTGCGAGCGCAGCGCCTCAAACAATGCGACTGGCATGCCCGACCCAGAACGGGTCGCGCAGCTTGCGCTTGTACAGTTTGCCGGTTGGCGAGCGCGGCAGTTGTTCGCTGAAGTCGATCGTGCGCGGGCACTTCTGACGCGCCAGGTGCGCAGCGCAATAGTCCATCAACTCGCGCGCCAGTTCGGGGCCGCTGACAACACCGGGCACGACCTGCACCACGGCTTTGACTTCCTCGCCCAGGTCCTGGTTCGGAACGCCAAAGACGGCTGCGTCAGCCACTTTCGGGTGGCTGATGAGCAGGTTCTCGCATTCCTGCGGATAGATGTTGACGCCGCCTGAAATGATCATGTAGGTGGAGCGGTCCGTCAGGTGCAAAAAGCCGTCGTCATCGACGTAACCGATGTCGCCGACGGTGGTCATGCTGCCATCGGGTGAGCAGGTCAGGGCCGTGCGTTCGGGGTCGTTGTAATAGACAAAGGGGGATGCGGTCTTGAACCAGATTTCGCCCGGCACGCCCTTTGGCATGGGCTGCATCTGGTCGTCCAGGATGTGCAGGTCGCCAAACAGAACCCGACCCACGGTGCCACGGTGGGCCAGCCATTGCGCGCTGTTGCAAGCGGTAAAACCAAGCGCTTCGGTGGCGCCATAGTACTCATGGATGATGGGGCCCCACCATTCGATCATCTGCTCTTTGACCTGGGGTGGGCAAGGCGCGGCGGCATGGATGGCGATGCGCAGGGACGACAGGTCATGGCGTGCGCGAATGTCGCTCGGCAGCTTGAGCATGCGGCTGAACATGGTGGGCACCAGTTGCGAATGCGTGACGCGGTAGCGCTCAACCAGCGCCAGGTACTGCGCCGGGTCAAAGTGCTCCATGATGATGGCGGTGCCACCATTGCGAATCACCATGCTGACATTGGCCAGCGGCGCCGAGTGGTAGAGCGGCGCTGGTGACAGATAAACCATGCCTTCCTCGCACTGCCAGAGTTGCTGCAGCAGGGCGTTGAGCGCAATGCCCTGGCTCGGAGGGACTTCCGGCAAGGGCCGCAGCACACCCTTGGGCCGTCCCGTTGTGCCTGACGAATAAAGCATGGGAGTGCCCTGCACTTCGTCGGCGACAGGCGTGACTATCTGACTCGCCAGCGCCATCTCGTAGTCACGCACGATGGCAGTTCCCGCCTGTCCTTCCAGTTCGGCACCACCACCCACCACCAGGCACAAGGCGACACGCGGGCATTCGAGCAGCGCCTCGCGCGCGACCTCGAAGCAGGCCATTGAGGTAATGAGGAGCTGGGATTCGCTGTTGTTGAGGATGTAGGCCAGCTCTCCCGCCGTGAGGTAGCAGTTGATGCAGGTGTAGTAGAGCCCGGTGCGCTCGCCGGCCACGCAGGTTTCGATGAAGTGTTTGTTGTTCTCCATGAAAACGCTGTAGTGGTCCAGGCGCTTGAGCCCCTGGGCGCGCAGCACGTGGGCCAATTGGTTGCTGCGCCGCTCAAGCTCGGCGTAGGTCATGGCCTCACCGCTGGTAGCCATGATGAAGGCTGCTCGGTCGGCGTGCTGGGTGGCGTATTTGCCTGGGTACATGGTCGTCTCCTGTGGTTTTGGAGTATCTTGCCAATGCCACCCGTTGGCAAGGCATAACCATGCGCCATGTGTGCTTGCGCCGGGGAGACGGCTCCTAACCGACGTTGCGGATCAGCGAACCCTCGCGCGCAGCGGCGCCGGCGCGAATCAGGTCCTGGATCAACTCATCGATCCAGCGCGCCGCATCGGCGAGCGGCAGATGGCGCTGTGCGATCAGCGCAAAGTAAGGCGTGGCCTGCGCCCAAGCAACGAAACTGGCGAACTCCAGTTCCTGCATCTCCAGCAGCTTGAACTTGAGCAGCACCTTGGCCGCGTGCCGGATGTGTTTCTCGGGGCTGGCGACAAAGCCAGCCAGACGATCACGGGCCCGCACGATGGCGCCGCTCACGTCCGTGAACACCGGCCCGTGGCCCGGAATCACCTGCGTGGGTGCCAGGGCTTCGATCAGATCGATGGTATGCCCCACGTGTTCGAAGGCATCCAAGCCTTCGAGTTCCGGAAAGACGACGCCAAAGCCGCGCTCCCACAGCGCGTCGGCCGACACCAGCAGACGCGAGGCCGGCTCGAACAGGATGACGGAATGCGGATCGTGTCCCGGCGCTGCGTGCACCTGCCAGCGCATGTCACCCAACTTGACTTCGGTACCGGGCAGCAGCAGCGCATCAAAGCCAAAGCGCGCACAACTCTGACCGGTCGGAACATAGGTCAGCGCGTGCGGGTCCCAATCGCGCACATGCTGCGAAGCACCGGGTGGGATCAGCGTGCGCACCGCGGGGTAACGCGCCTGCAAGGCCGCGTTGCCGCCACAATGATCGCTGTGCAAATGGGTGTTGAGAATGGTATCGAGCGCGCGACCCGCCAAGGCGGATTCGACCAGCGCCAGCGTCTGCGGCGCGTGCGTGACGTAACCAGTGTCGATCAGCGCCGTGCTGTCACGGCCACGAATCAGGATGTTGTTCGAAGAGAGCCAGCCGCGCTCGAAGACGGCAACGTCAGCGTGAAGCATCGCCAACCCGCCGCCGGGCCGCCCCAAGGCGGGTTAGCCCCCTCGGGGCTGGAGCCTGCGGCTCCAAAGCTGCTTGAGCAGGTTTGGACAGGCGACAGAGGCGAAGCGTCTCGCGAGCCGCGGCCTGCAAGGTGCAGCGAAGTACGCGCAGCGACAAGCGTGGGGGCATCATTCTTCCGGAGCAGCCGTGTGCTTGATGAAAACCTGCGCCGCCAGGATGCCCACCTCATAGAGCAAACACATGGGAACCAGCAGCGCAATCATCGAAACCGGATCGGGCGGTGTGACCAGTCCGGACAGGGCAGCGGCACCAACGACAAAATAGGTTCGAAATGACTTGAGCTGGGCAATCGTCACAACACCCATGCGCGCCAGAATGACGACCGCAATCGGCACCTCAAAGGCAACGCCAAAGGCGATGAACATGGTGATAACAAAGTCCAGATAGGCTTCAATATCGGGGCTGACGGCGACCGACGCCGGCGCCATTTTCTGGATCGCTGGAAAAGCCTGGCCGAATACAAAGAAGTAGCAAAAAGCCGCGCCAAGATAAAACAGCAGGGTGCTCGCCGCCACCAGCGGCAGCACCAACCGCCGCTCGTGCTTGTACAAACCCGGCGCCACAAAAGCCCAGACCTGGTAAAGAATCCAGGGCAGGGCCAGCGCAATCGCCGCCATCACCGAAACCTTGAGCGGCACCAGAAAAGGCGACACAACGCCGACGGCGATCATGTGCGAACCTTCGGGCAGGGTTTTAACCAGTGGCATGGCCAGAAGGTCGTAAAGTTTGGACGGCCCGGGGTAGAACACCAGCACCGTGAATACGGCAGCAATGCCGTAGATCGCGCGCAAGAGCCGGTCGCGCAACTCGATCAGGTGCTGCACGAAAGGCTGTTCAGTGCCAGCCAGTTCGTCATCTTTTTTGGTGGGATCGGTCATCAGCTGAGGCGGGTCGGTCGAAAACGGGCCACGCGTGCTGCGCCCGACAAGGCGTTGGTGCGGACACCACTGCGGACTTTGTACCAGCGCGGCGTGGCGCCCTGCTTGACGCGCCATTTCTTGTGCGGATGTTTGTACTCTGGCATCTGGAGCGGCGGCTCGCTCAGCGACGCCTGGCTGGCGATTTCGGTGCTCTCGGCCCAGCTTTTCTCAAAATCGGCGGCGCTGGTCTGGATCGAATTCTCGACATCACGCGCCGCGTTCTCGACGGTTTCCTTCACCTTCTTGAGTTCGTCAAGATCCATCGAACGGTTGACTTCGGCCTTGACGTCGGCCACATAGCGACGCGCCCGGCCCAGCAGCGTGCCGGCGGTCTTGGCCAGACTGGGCAGCTTTTCCGGACCGATAACCAGCAGCGCGATGGCCCCAATGATGGCGAGCTTGGTAACCCCGATGTCAATCACTTAAGAAAATCCATCAGGCCTTGTTCTTGACTTCGACGTCGATGGTTTCCTTGGGCGCAGCGGTGCTGGCAGCCACCTGCTGCACCGGGGCGGCGGGTGCCTCAGCCGGTTTTTCAGTGCCGTCGCGCATACCGTCCTTGAAACCCTTAACGGCGCCGCCCAGGTCCGAACCAATGTTGCGCAGCTTCTTGGTGCCAAAAATCACGACGATGATGACCAGGAAAATGATCAGATGTGTTGTCGAAAATCCCATGTGTCTCTCCTAACGGTTGAAGCCAATTTTAGTCGGCGAGGCCGACGCAGGGTGAAAAGTGCCAAAAATTAACCCCGCAGCCAGGGTCGCGGCCCGCCCATGACGTGAATATGCAGGTGCTGTACTTCCTGGCGCCCCTCGGCCCCGGTGTTGCTCAGAAGGCGAAAGCCCCCGTCCGGGTAAGGATTGCAGCCCTGCTCCAGCGCCAGTTTGGGCGCCAGCACCATCATGCGCCCAAGCAGCGCTGCGTGCACGTCGCCAAGCTGCGCCATGGACGGGATATGCAATTTCGGGATCAGCAAAAAATGCACCGGCGCCCAGGGGTGGATGTCGTGAAAGGCATAAATTTCGTCATCCTGGTAAACCAGCCGCGACGGGATCTTGCCGGCCACGATCTTGCAGAACAGGCAAGCGGGGTCACTGTCAACAATGCCCTCCATCATGAACGCTCCCCTTCGCGTGCCAGCGCTTTGCGCAAAGCCTTTTCTTCCAGACCGCTGGTGCCAACGCGGCGCTCGAGTTCGGCCAGCACATCGGCCGGGCTCAGGCCGTAGTGCGTCAGTGCAATCATGCAGTGAAACCACAGGTCGGCCACTTCCATGACGATCTTGGCCTTGTCGCCCCCGTGATCAGCATCCTTGGCCGCCATGACGACCTCGGTCGCCTCTTCGCCGATCTTCTTCAGAAAGGCGTCAGGGCCCTTGTGCAGCAGGCGTGCGACGTAACTGGCATCCGGGTTGCCGCCGTTTTGCGGCAGACGGCTCTCGATCACGCGCGCCAGCGCGGCAAGTGAATCGGCAGCGGAAACATTGGAAGACATAGAAGCCTATTTATAGATGGTTTGTGGGTCTTTCAAGACCGGTTCGGTAGCAGTCCACTGCCCATTGCGGTACACGCTGAAGAAACAGCTGTGGCGCCCGGTGTGGCAGGCAATACCGGGCTTGTGCCCGAGCTGACTGACCTTGAGCAGGATCACATCCTGGTCGCAGTCGATGCGGATTTCATGCACGGTCTGCACGTGGCCAGACTCCTCGCCCTTGAACCAGAGCTTGCCACGCGAGCGGCTGAAGTACACGGCGCGGCCAAGTTCAGCGGTTTTTTCCAGCGCCTCACGGTTCATCCAGGCAAACATCAGCACATCGCCTGAGTCGGCCTCCTGCGCAATCACCGGCACCAGGCCCTGCGCGTCCCATTTGATTTCGTCGAGCCAGTTCATAGTCGCACCGGGATGCCGCGCTCGGCCATGCGGGCCTTGGCCTGGGCCACGGTGAATTCGCCGTAATGAAAGATGCTGGCCGCCAGCACCGCATCGGCACGGCCCAGCTGAATGCCATCGGCCAGATCGTCGAGCGTACCGACACCACCCGAGGCAATCACCGGCACGCTCACCGCATCGCTGATGGCGCGGGTCAGCGCCAGGTCGAAGCCGACCTTGGTGCCGTCACGGTCCATGCTGGTGAGCAAAATCTCGCCTGCGCCAAAATCCGCCATCTGGCAGGCCCAGGTCAGGGCGTCCAGGCCAGTGTTCTTGCGCCCGCCATGGCTATAGACATCCCAGCCCGGCCCCATGACTACACCGTCGGCAGTCAGCCGCTGCTCGTCAGCTGTACTGCGGCGCTTGGCGTCAATCGCCACCACGATGCACTGGGCACCGTACTTGTTGGAAGCGTCCTTGATGACCTGCGGATCGGCAATAGCGGCCGAGTTGAAACTGGTCTTGTCAGCGCCATCGTTGAGCAAGCGGCGTACGTCGTCCACGGTGCGCACACCACCACCGACTGTCAGCGGAATGAAGACCTGCGAGGCCACGGCTTCGATGATGTGCAGGATCAGGTCGCGCCCGTCGCTGGTGGCAGTGATGTCAAGAAAGGTGAGTTCGTCAGCGCCCTGCTCGTTGTAGCGCGCCGCAATTTCAACCGGATCGCCAGCGTCGCGCAGTTCGACAAAGTTGACACCCTTGACAACGCGGCCACCGGTGACATCCAGGCAGGGGATGATGCGTTTGGCTAGCACTGAAATCAGCCGTTGAGCTCATCAGCGCGCTCTTGCGCGGCTGCAAAATCAAGATCGCCGCTGTAGATGGCACGACCACAAATGACGCCTTCGATGCCCTCGTCTTCCACCGCGCACAATGCTTCGATATCGGCCATGCTCGACAAACCACCGGATGCGATCACCGGGATGGTTAGCGCCTGCGCCAGCTTGACGGTGGCGTCCACATTGATGCCGGTGAGCATGCCGTCACGGCCGATGTCGGTGTAGATGATGGATTCGACGCCGAAGTCCTCAAACTTCTTGCCCAGGTCAACGACATCGTGGCGCGTGAGCTTGCTCCAGCCATCGGTGGCAACCTTGCCGTCACGCGCATCGAGGCCGACGATGATGTGGCCACCAAAGGCGGTGCAGGCGTCTTGCAGGAAACCGGGGTTGCGGATGGCGGCGGTGCCAATGATGACGTAGCGTAGCCCGGCGTCGAGGTAGCGCTCGATGGTGTCGAGGTCGCGGATACCGCCGCCGAGTTGGACGTCGACCGCGCTGCCCACTTCCTTGAGAATCCGGCGAATCGCTTTCTCGTTTTGCGGGTGCCCGGCAAAAGCGCCGTTCAAATCCACCAGGTGCAGGCGGCGCGCGCCCTGTTCTATCCATTTGCTGGCCATCACGACCGGGTCTTCGCCGAAGGTGGTGGCTTGGTCCATGTCGCCTTGTTTGAGGCGTACACAGTGACCGTCTTTGAGGTCAATTGCAGGGATTAAAAGCATGATGCTTCAGGGTTGATAAAAACAGGGGAGGAGCGCAAGGCGAGCGCCAACTCAGGGATTCCAGTGAAGGAAGTTGCGGTAAAGGGACAAACCGTGATCGGCACTTTTTTCCGGGTGGAACTGGGTAGCGAAAATATTATCACGCGCAATGGCCGAACTGAAGCGCTGGCCATAGTCGGTTTCCCCTACGCTGTGGCGCGCATCAGACGGTCTGGCGTAAAAACTGTGAACAAAATAGAAATAACTGCCGTCGGGCACCTCGCCCCAGACCGGATGCGGCGGCGCACCGTGGTTGTTTCGGTAAACCTGATTCCAGCCCATTTGTGGCACCTTGTAGCGGCTGCCGTCACTCTGCAACTGCCCCGCCAGGTTGAACTTGAGAACCTCGCCCGGGATCAAGCCCAGACCCGGCGTATCACCTTCAGCGCTGTGTTCGAGCAGCATCTGCATGCCGACACAGACGCCGAACAGCGGCTTGCTGGCGGCGGCTTGTAGCACCGACTGCTGCAGGCCCGACTCGCGCAATTCACGCATACAGTCCGGCATCGCACCCTGCCCCGGCAGCACCACGCGCTCGCTGGCGCGCACGACCTCGGGGTCTGACGTGATCAGCACCTCATAGCCGGTACCGACGGCGGCGGCCTGCACCGCCTGCGACACCGAGCGCAGGTTGCCCATGCCGTAATCGACAACCGCAACCGTTCGTTTGCCAGGCACTAAAGCGAACCCTTGGTGGATGGAATGCTGCCGGCCGCACGTGGGTCGGGCTCGATCGCGCTGCGCAAAGCGCGCGCGAATGCCTTGAACACGGTCTCGGCTTGGTGATGGGCGTTGTCACCGCGCAAATTGTCGATGTGCAATGTGACAAAGGCGTGATTGACGAAACCCTGAAAGAACTCATACGCCAATTGGCTGTCGAAGCTGCCGATCATGCCGCTCTTGAACGGCACATTCATGACCAGGCCGGGCCGACCCGACAGGTCGATGACAACGCGCGACAGCGCCTCGTCCAGCGGTACATAGGCATGGCCATAGCGCCGGATACCTTTCTTGTCGCCTACTGCCTGGTGCAGGGCTTGACCGAAAGCGATGCCGACATCTTCCACCGTGTGGTGACCGTCGATGTGCAGATCGCCGACCGCATCGATCTCCAGATCGAGCATGCCGTGGCGCGCGATCTGATCGAGCATGTGATCAAAGAAACCAATGCCGGTGTGCAGCCGCGACTGCCCGCTGCCGTCGAGATTGAGTTTGACGCTGATCTGGGTCTCAGAGGTATTGCGTTTGACTTCGGCGATTCTTTGGTTCATGGTGGTATTGTCGTTCGCGTGCCAGCACTCGTTTACAAACTGGCTTCCAGCGCCGCCAGCAGCTTGGCGTTTTCCTCCGCCGTCCCGACGGTCAGGCGCAGGCAATTGTCCAGCAACGGATGCATTTTAGAGACGTTCTTGAGCAGCACTTTGCGCAGCTTCAGCGCGTCAAAGGTTTTTTGCGCATCGGGCACGCGCAGCAGAATCATGTTGGCATCGCTCGGATAGGGCCGCACACCCGGCAATTGACCCAGCGCTTCGAGCAGCAGCGCACGTTGGGCGCAAACTTCGCGCGCCTGCGTTGCAAATACGGCGTGATGCTCCAGCGCAAACAGCGCGCACTCGCAGTTGAGCACGCTGATGTTGTAGGGCGGACGCACCTTGTCGATCTCGGCAATCAGCGCAGCCGGCCCCATCAGGTAACCCAGGCGCACCCCGGCCAGACCAAACTTGGACAGCGTGCGCAGCAGCAGCACATGGCTGTGCTGCGTCAAACGGTCGATATAGCTTTTGCTGGCAAAGGGCTGGTAGGCCTCATCGATCACCACCAGCCCGCCTTGTTCGCCAACGGCCAGGACGATGTTCTCGATGGCCGCATCGTTCCAAAGATTGGCGGTCGGATTATTGGGATAGGCCAGATAGGTGATGGCCGGTTTGTGCTGCGCAATGGCAGCCAGCATGGCAGCCTCGTCGAGTTCGAAGTCGGCGCTCAGCGCTACACCGTGAAAAGCCAGACCCTGCAACTGCGCACTCATGGCGTACATCACAAAACCCGGCAGCGGCGCCAGGATGCTGGCGCCCGGCACATCGCAGGCCAGCGCCAGCAGGCTGATGAGTTCGTCCGAGCCATTGCCCAGCATGATGTCAAAACCGGCGGGCATGTGGGCGTAAGCGGCCAGCGCGCGACGCAGCACATTGACGCGCTCACCCGGGTAGCGGTTCAGCGCCAGCGCGCCCAGGCGCAAACCGAGCGCCGTCTGCAGTGGCAAGGACAGGCGGTGCGGGTTCTCCATGGCATCGAGCTTGACCATGCCGGTTGACTCCTGCACGGCGTAGGCGTGCATGGACTGCACATCCTGGCGCAAGCGTTGCAGGGTTTGGGGACTGACTTCTTTCATTTGGGCTCCCGCATTGGCGGCACCTGGTTCAATCGCAATTCAGCGGCCCGGGCATGCGCCTGCAGACCTTCGCCATAAGCCAGCTCGGCGGCAATCAGGCCCAGCGTCTGAGCACCGGTCTGGCTCACTTCAATCAGGCTGGAACGTTTCTGGAAATCATAAACACCCAGCGGCGAGGAAAAACGCGCCGTGCCACTGGTGGGCAGCACGTGGTTCGGACCAGCGCAGTAGTCGCCGAGCGACTCACTGGTATAGGCACCCAGGAAAATGGCGCCAGCGTGTTTGAGCAGTGGCTCCCAGCGCTGCGGCGCTTGGCTGCTGACTTCCAGGTGTTCGGGCGCGACCCGGTTGCTGATCTCGCACGCTTCTTCCATGCTGCGCGTGAGAATCAAGGCCCCGCGGTCATTGAGCGATTGGGTGATGATCGCGCGCCGTGGCATGGCCGGCAGCAGGCGATCAATCGCCTGCTGCACCTGCTCGATATACGCAGCGTGCGGGCACAGCAGAATGCTCTGCGCCAGTTCATCGTGCTCGGCCTGACTGAACAAGTCCATCGCGACCCAGTCAGGCGGCGTCGTGCCATCGGCCAGCACCAGGATTTCGCTCGGGCCGGCAATCATGTCGATGCCGACCGTGCCAAAAACACGGCGCTTGGCTGCTGCCACATAGGCATTGCCCGGGCCGGTAATTTTGTCCACTTTCGGGATCGTCGCCGTGCCGTAGGCCAATGCCGCCACCGCCTGCGCGCCGCCGATGGTGAAGGCGCGCGTGACGCCCGCCACATACGCCGCGGCCAGCACCATGGCGTTTTTCTCGCCCCTGGGCGTGGGAACGACCATGATGATCTCGGCAACGCCAGCCACATGCGCTGGAATGGCATTCATCAGCACGCTCGACGGATAAGTTGCCTTGCCGCCGGGAACGTAAATGCCAACGCGGTCCAGCGGCGTCACCTTCTGCCCGAGCAGCGTGCCATCTTCGTCGCGGTAGCGCCAGCTCTCGCCGCAGGCTTTCTTCTGCGCTTCGTGGTAGCTGCGCACGCGGCGGGCCGCTGCTTGCAGGGCCTCGCGTTGGGCGACCGGAATCGATTCAAAAGCAGTCTTGAACTCGGCTTGTGTCAACTCCAATGCGGCCATCGAGCTGGCCTGCACGCCGTCGAAACGCGCCGTGTAGTCCAGCACGGCGGCGTCGCCACGCTGCTGCACGTCAGCCAGGATGTCAGCCACACGCTGCTCAATCTCGGCGTCCGCCTGCGCCGACCAGTGCAAACGCGCCTTGAACTCAGCCTCGAAGCTGGCGCTGGCGGTGGACATTCGGGCGGGTGAGGCTTTGAGCGTCATGGCGATGTCAGTCATTTAGGCGGGGAGCGCCGCAGCAAAAGCATCGATGATGCGGCGAATCGGTGCCTGCTTGAGCTTGAGCGCGGCTTGATTCACGATCAGGCGTGAGCTGATGTCCATGATGCGCTCAACCTCAATCAGGTGATTGGCCTTGAGGGTATTGCCGGTAGAAACCAGGTCAACGATCGCGTCGGCCAGTCCGACCAGCGGTGCGAGTTCCATGCTGCCGTAGAGTTTGATCAGATCGACGTGCACGCCTTTGGTGGCGAAGAACTCGCGCGCGATTGCCACGTACTTGGTGGCCACCTTCAGGCGCGAGCCCTGCTTGACGGCAGAGGCGTAATCGAAATCGGCGCGCACCGCCACACTGATGCGGCACTTGGCAATCTGCAAGTCAAGCGGTTGGTACAGGCCGTCGCTGCCGTGCTCCAGCAGCGTGTCCTTGCCGGTGATACCCAGATCGGCGCCGCCGTATTGCACATAGGTTGGAACATCGGTGGCGCGAACCACCAGCACGCGCACGTCAGCCTGATTTGTGGCGAGAATGAGCTTGCGCGATTTTTCCGGATCTTCCAGTACCTCGATGCCAGCGGCGCGCAGCAGCGGCAAGGTTTCTTCAAATATTCTGCCCTTGGACAAAGCCAGCGTGATCATGTCATTCCTTCCATAGCGACCCCTGCGCACCGGCAACGGTCGACATCCATTCTTAAATTGGCAGCGCCGCCCATTCGGCCGGCGTGTAGGCTTTGATCGACAGCGCGTGCACCTCGTCGGTCTTCATCTTGTCGCCCAGCGTGGCATAGACCATCTGATGGCGTTGGATGGCGCGCTTGCCTTCAAACTCGGCAGACACAATGGTGGAAAACCAGTGCCGTCCATCGCCGTCCAGGCTAATGTGCTGGCACGCCAGATTGGCGGCAATCAGGTTCTTGATCTGGTCTGCATTCATCTCGATCGTCCAATTAGAAATAGTTGCACAGCTTAACTGCGAATTTTGTAGCCACTGCGCAGCAAGGCAACGGCCACCGCGCTGATCGCAGCCAGTGCGCCACCAACCACTGCCAGACTGAGCCAGGGCGACACATCGCTCACGCCGAAGAAACCGTAGCGAAAACCATCGATCATGTAGAAAAAGGGGTTCAAATGACTCACCGTCTGCCACACCGGCGGCAGCGAATGAATCGAATAGAAAACGCCGCTCAAAAAGGTCATGGGCATTACGACAAAATTCTGGAAGGCTGCGAGCTGGTCAAACTTCTCGGCCCACAAACCTGCGATCAGGCCCAGCGTTCCCATCAGGGCCGCGCCCAGCACACCGAAAGTCAGAATCCAAAGCGGCGCGATGAAACTGATGTCCGTGAACAGGGCTGAAACCGCGAACACACCCAGGCCCACGACCAGGCCACGGATCACGGCTGCGCCAACGTAGGCGACAAACCAGTTCATGTAGGACAGCGGCGTGAGCATCAGGAACACCAGATTGCCCATGACCTTGCTCATGATCAGCGACGAGGAACTGTTGGCAAAAGCGTTTTGCAGCAAGCTCATCATGGCCAGGCCCGGCACCAGAAAAGCGGTGTAACTGACCTGCCCGTAAACCTTGACGTGCGACTCCAGCGCGTGGCCGAAGATCAACAGATAAAGCATGGCCGTGAGCACCGGCCCGGCAATGGTCTGAAACGCAACGCGCCAAAAGCGCAGCACTTCCTTGTACAAGAGCGTTTGCCACCCTTTCATGCCAGTCCCACTCCGTGCACGGAGTCCTTGTTCTGCGTCATGACCTCAAGAAAGACGTCTTCCAGATCAGCCTTGCGAATTTCAACATCCTGCGCCGTCAGTCCGGCCTGGCGCACAGCCGCCAGGAAGCGCTCAATCGCGTGGGCATCGTGTGCTGGAAACTGCACGATACGCCCGGTAATGCGGGCCTGCGCCGCCAACTCGGCCGGCAGTTCGCTGTCGACCTTGAAGCGCAGCACATTGCTTGATGCGGCCTTGAGCAACTCGCTGGTATGGTTGAGCGCCACCACGCGTCCGGTTTTCAGCATGGCGATGCGACTGCACAGGGCTTCGGCTTCTTCCAGATAGTGCGTGGTCAGCAGCACCGTGTGCCCCTGCTTGTTGAGTTTGGCGATGAACTGCCACAGCGTCTGGCGCAACTCGACATCAACACCGGCCGTGGGCTCGTCGAGCACGATCACCGGTGGCTTGTGCACCAGCGCCTGCGCAACCAGCACGCGGCGCTTCATGCCGCCCGAGAGCGCACGCATGTTGACGCCGGCTTTGTCGGTCAGTCCCAGGTTTTCAAGCAGTTCGTCGATCCAGTCGTCGTTGCGCCCAATACCAAAATAGCCGGACTGGAAACGCAGCGCTTCGCGCACATTGAAGAAAGGATCGAACACCAGTTCCTGCGGCACCACACCCACACTGCGACGCGCCTGCGCATAGTCGCGCGCCACATCGTGACCGAGCACCGAAATCCGCCCGCCACTGGCACGTATCAATCCGGCCAGAATACTGATCAACGTGGTCTTGCCAGCGCCGTTGGGACCGAGCAGACCGAAGAACTCGCCCTGCTCGATATCGAAACTGACCTGGTCGAGCGCCAGAAAGGTGCTGCCCTTAGGGCCACGCGGCGACGGGTAGGCCTTGGAGACCGACTGAAAGGAAATAGCGGGTATCACGGAATTCAAGCGTGCAACAGCAAGTCAGCGATACCGTACAGGGCCGCCAGGTCGTGCAGACGCGCCGGCAGGCCACGGATTGAAAAGCGCTTGCCCAGTGCCAGAGTCTCACGCCGAAATTCAAGCAGGACGGCCAACGCCGACGAATCGAAGCGGCTCAGGCCTGTTGCATCTACCACCACTTCCGCTCCAGTCTGCGAACGCAGGCCCTGCACCAGCATGCGCAGACAGGCATTGGCCTCGGCATGCGTTAGTTCTTGTGGCAATACCAGCACGCTCAACCCTTCTTGGCGTTGGTCTTGTTGCGCTCGGTCAGCGTGCCAATCAGGCCGTTGATGCCCTTGGCGCTGATCTCCTGGGCAAACTGGCTGCGGTAGGTTTCCACCAGCCAGACGCCCAGCACGTTCATGTTGAAGATCTTCCACCCCGCACCCTCGCCTGGCGTTTTTTCCAGCCGGTAGTCAAGCTGGATCGCGTCACCGCGTCCCTTGACTTCGGTGCGCACCACAACTTCCTTGTCCTCAGCTGCCGCACGCATTGGTTTGATGGCGATGGTCTGGTCGCTGACCTGCGTCAATGCACCGGCATAGGTGCGCACCAGCAGAATCTTGAACTCGTCCTGCAGGTGTTTTTGCTGCTCCGGCGTGGCCTGGCGCCAGGCCGGTCCGACGGCCATCGCCGTCATGCGCTGAAAATTCACGTTGGGCATGATCCTGGCATCGACCAGGGTAATGATGCGCGACAGGTCGCCGCTCTGGATGGCCTTGTCAGCCTTGATGCTGTCGAGCACCTCAGTTGACAAACGCTTGATCAGGGCGTCAGCGGCCTCGTCTGCCGCACGCGCCGGAATTGCCAGCAGGGTCGAGGCGCCCAGCAATAGCAGGGCAAACAGCCGGCGTGAAAACGCAATCTTCATGGTTTGACTTTCTCTTCTCCGGAAACTCCGGAACTGCTTAACGTTTCAGCCGCGCTCTTGGTTGGCGTGGGGTTTGGCGGCTCACCCGGGGGGGCACTGAAATCCGTCGAGTTCGATGCGCCATCCACCGATTCGTCCTCGGGCGGGTTGCCATCGTAAATCACGCTGCGCCGGCGCTGCAAATACGCATCGCGCATGAAACTGTAGCGATCCAGCGCCGCCTCCTCCAGCATATTGCCGGCCTTGAGCAGATCAGAGCGGGTATCGATACCCCGGACCACGGTCGCCGTGTTGCGGGTCGGGACGTGCGGAACCGAGGCAACCAGATCGCCCTTCCAATCCACCGGCAGGGCTACCGTGTCTCGCAAACTGGACGACCCGAGTATGGGTAGCACGAGGTAGGGACCCGGCGCAACGCCCCAATAACCCAGCGTATGACCAAAATCCTTGGTGTGTTTTTCGATGTCCATCTCGGTAGCAACATCGAACAGCCCGCCCCAGCCCAGAAAGGTGTTGACACCAACGCGTCGCAGGCTGTCGAAAGCGGCCTGCCCCTTGAATTGAAGGGCATTGTTCACCAACGACCAGACATCTTCCAGATTTTCAAAGAAGTTGCCAATGCCCTGGCGCACACGCTCGGGTATCACGTCACGGTAGCTGGTTGCGACAGGTTTCAGGACTGCGGCATCGAGCGCGTCGTTGAAACGGTAGACCGAACGGTTAAAGGGCTCCAGCGGATCGCGCGGGTTGGCGCCAGGCGCGCTGGCGCAAGCGCTCAGCAGCAACACGACCAGCAACAAGCCAAAGCGCCGGGCCCAGGTTCGACCCGATTCGACAGAAAACGGCAAGCTTCGACCCACGGCTATTTCTTTCCCTTGGCAACATCGGTGGCGCCGCCCTCGGCCGCCTTGCTGTAGAGGAACTGGCTGATCATGCTCTCCAGCACCATGGCCGATTGCGTGCTGCTCACGGTATCCCCCTCGGCCAGCGTCTTCTCGTCCGCACCCGGCTCCAGGCCCAGGTATTGCTCGCCAAGCAGACCACTGGTGAGGATTTTCAGGGAACTGTCTTTCGGGAAAGCATAGCGGTTCTCCATCGCCAGCGTGACGCGGGCCTGGAACGACTTGTCGTCAAACGAGATTTTTTCCACGCGTCCCACCACCACGCCGGCACTGCGCACCGCCGCCTTGGGCTTGAGACCGCCAATGTTGTCAAACTTGGCGCTCAGCGTATAGCTCTTCTGAAAGCTCAGGCTCAGCAGATTGGCCGACTGCAAGGCCAGAAACAGAATCGCCACGGCACCGATCAGGACAAAGAGTCCGACCCAGACATCATTTTTGGAACGCTGCATAAAACACCTACTTAACTTTCAATATCCAGAATCCCTTGCGCACCGATCCAATTCGCAAGGCATTCAAATGGTAAACATCATGGCTGTCAGGATGAAATCAAGCCCGAGCACGGCGAGCGAAGATACCACCACGGTACGGGTCGTCGCGCTGGCCACGCCTTCGGGCGTGGGCTGGGCACCAAAGCCTTGAAGCAACGCGACAAAGGTAACCGTAAAACCAAACACGATGCTCTTGATAACGCCGTTGCCCAGGTCCTGCCAGACGTCAACGCCTTCCTGGATCTGGCTCCAGAACGAGCCACCATCAACACCAATCATGACGACACCCACGGCCCAGCCACCAATGATGCCCATGGCGCTAAATACTGCAGCCAGCAAGGGCATTGTGATGACGCCAGCCCAGAATCGCGGTGCCAACACGCGCTGCACCGGGTCCACCGCCATCATCTCCATCACGCTGATCTGCTCGCCCGCCTTCATAAGACCGATCTCGGCCGTCAGCGAAGTTCCGGCGCGCCCGGCAAACAACAGCGCCGTCACCACCGGCCCGAGTTCGCGCACCAGGGTCAGCGTGACCAGCAATCCGAGCGCCGACGAGGAGCCGTAACGCTGCAAGGTGTAGTAACCCTGCAGCCCGAATACAAAACCGACAAACAGACCGGAGACCGCGATGATGGCCAGCGAGTAATTGCCCAGGAAATGGATCTGGTCGCGGATCAGGCCAAAGCGCTTCAGACTCGGGCCGAGCGTGGTCAGAAGCCGCACAAACAAACGCGCACCCTGCCCCAACCCGGCCAGCTGCGAGCGCACGGCAAAGCCGATATCACGTGGTTTGTACCAGCTCATGCGACAGCCTCCAGACCGAAATCGGCGTCAATCGAAGGGCCGGGGTAATGGAAACGAACCGGGCCATCGGACAGGGCGTTGACATACTGATAAACCAGCGGATCGGTGCTGTGCAGCACTTCAGCCGGCGTTCCCTGCGTCGCCAGCCGACCATTGGCCAGGATGATCACGTGATCGGCAATCGCCAGCGTCTGCTCCAGCTCATGCGAGACGAAAATGCTGGTCAGGCCCATCGAGTCATTGAGCTGGCGAATCAGGCGGGCCGAGGTACCGGTCGAGATCGGATCGAGTCCGGAAAAAGGCTCGTCGTACATGACCAGATCGGGGTCCAGCGCAATCGCACGCGCCAACGCGACGCGCCGCGCCATGCCACCCGAAATCTGGCTTGGCATCAGATCAAAAGCGCCACGCAGGCCAACCGCGTTTAGTTTCATCAGCACAATATCGCGAATCAAAGTCTCGGGTAAATCGGTGTGCTCGCGCAGTGGGAAGGCGACATTTTCAAATGCCGAGAGGTCGGCAAACAGAGCACCAAACTGGAACAACATGCCCATGCGCCGGCGCGCCGCATAGAGTTGCGGCTGGTCCATGACGGTGACGTCCTGCCCATCAAACAGCATCTGGCCCGACTGGGCCCGGTTCTGCCCGCCGATCAGGCGCAGGATCGTGGTCTTGCCACCGCCCGAGGCCCCCATGAGTGCGGTCACTTTGCCGCGCGGCACCGACACAGAAACGTCGTCCAGAATCACGCGCTCACCATAACCGAAGGTCAGGTGACGTAATTCGACAAGAGATTCTGATACTGCGGCGGCCATGGTGAGAAAAAAGGCCGGGCTGACCCGGCACCCCGGATCATACGGGATTACCCGAGTTCCAACCTTAATGCCGACTCTAAAACCTCAGCGGGGCAAGGTGCTCGCGCCCATCAGGAATTCGTCAACGGCGCGGGCTGCCTGGCGGCCTTCGCGGATGGCCCACACGACCAGACTCTGGCCGCGCCGGATGTCGCCCGCGGCAAAGACCTTGCTCACGTTGGTGGCATAGCCTCCAACGGTTTCGGTGCTGGCCTTGGCATTGCCGCGCGCATCAAGCTCCACACCAAAGGATTGCATTACCGAAGCCACCGGGCTGACAAAGCCCATGGCCAGCAGCACCAGGTCGGCTTTGAACACCTGCTCACTGCCGGCGACTTCGACCATCTTGCCGTCCTTCCACTCGACGCGCACCGTCTTGAGCCCGGTGACTTTGCCTTTTTCGCCAACAAAGGCCTTGGTTGAGATCGCAAATTCACGCTGACAGCCCTCGTCATGACTGGAACTCGTGCGCAGTTTCAAGGGCCAATACGGCCAGGTCATGGGTCGGTTCTCTTCCACCGGCGGCTGCGGCATCACTTCAAACTGCGTAACGCTGGCCGCACCGTGGCGGTTGCTGGTGCCAACACAGTCCGAGCCGGTATCGCCGCCGCCGATCACGATGACGTGCTTGCCATCGGCGCGCAACTGGCCCTTGAGTTTGTCGCCGCCGTTGACCTTGTTTTGCTGTGGCAGAAACTCCATGGCGAAATGAACACCATCGAGCTCACGCCCTGACACCGCCAGGTCGCGCGACTGCTCGGCGCCACCGGCCAGCACAACCGCGTCAAAGTCCTGCTGCAGTTGCTCTGGACTGATGCTTTCCTTGGCCCAATTGGTGACCTTGCTGCCCTTGGGCAGCGTACCCACCAGCACGCCGGTGCGAAAACTCACACCTTCTTTTTGCATCTGCTCAACGCGACGGTCGATGTGCGACTTTTCCATCTTGAAATCGGGGATGCCATAGCGCAGCAGACCACCGACGCGGTCGTTCTTCTCAAACACGGTGACCTCATGCCCAACGCGTGCCAATTGCTGGGCTGCGGCCATGCCGGCCGGGCCGGAACCGACCACCGCCACGCGTTTGCCGGTCTTGTGCGCGGACGCTTGCGGCTGAACCCAACCCTCGCTCCAGCCACGGTCAATGATGGCGTGCTCGATCGACTTGATGCCCACTGCCGCGTCGTTCACGTTCAGGGTGCAGGCGGCCTCGCACGGTGCCGGGCAGATGCGCCCCGTGAACTCGGGAAAGTTGTTGGTGCTGTGCAGCACCGTCAGCGCGGCCTGCCAGTCGCCACGGTAAACCAGGTCATTGAAATCCGGAATGATGTTGTTGACCGGGCAGCCGTTATTACAAAACGGGGTGCCGCAGTCCATGCAGCGCGCCGCCTGCAGCTTGGCCTGCGGCTCTTCCAGACCGATGACAAACTCGCGGTAATGCTTGAGGCGCTCGGCCGCCGGTTTGTAGCC
>CAIWNX010000234.1 GCA_903914175.1 uncultured beta proteobacterium
CAACTTGAAGGACTTCAAACCCTCTGCGATACTCCGCCGACTCGGCTGTCCGCAGTGGCGCGCTGAGTAACGTGTATCTCAGCCTGTCCGGGCTGTGGACTTACACCACGTCATGGGACACGACCGCCTGCGACTGGTGGTGGAAGGCAGTATTGCGATTTTTGCCCGCAAACCGTCGGGCAAAGAAGTGGTGATCTCGGAAGTGGGACCGCGTGGCTGGGCTGCCTGGTTGCCCTGCTTTGCGGCCGCGCCACCGAATCATGATTTTTACAGCGGCGCCAAATCCTGTTTCATTGCATTGCCGGTCAAGGTCGTGCAAAGCCTTTGCCTGCAATACCCTGAGCTGTATCCCTTGATCATTGGCGAAATCGGCTTGCGCTTTCGCTTGCTGATGGAATGGGCCAGCCAGTCGATCCTGCTGGAACCCGAACAGCGCATGGCCAAACTGATTGTGATCCTGGCGCAGGAACAGAAGGCCATGAGCAGCCCGAGTTCCATCGTCATCACGCAAAGCCGGCTTGCCAATCTGGCGCGCTGCTCGCGGCAGTCTGCGAACGTCTTGTTGAGCAACCTGGAACACAAGGGACTGATCCAACTGTTGTATGGCAAATGTGATATTCCCGACCTGGCCGCGCTGGCCGCATTTGCCGATGCCGAAGAAGCGGACGCAGACCCTGATGAGAAGTCAGGCTTCAAGCTGCGTGAGTGATACGGACTTCCGTGAGATGACGGCCATCCAGGTGGCCCGCTCGCAGACGCTGCTACCGCTTTGGGCGCCGCATTCAGATCCCGGATGCAAGCATTGCTCTGTGCGGCCAATCAGCAGCTTGGAACTCCAGGAGATGGTTGAACTGGGTCGCCCCGTGCGGCTGCCGAAAGCGTCAGCCGGTGAAGATCGATCAGACCCTGCTGGTCCAGTTTCTCTCCGATGTAGCCACCCGCCAGGGAAAAGGCGACCGGCAGACTTTGCTGGCGACACCAATCGAAAACGATTCGCTCGCGCGTGGCAAGCATTTCCCGCGTAATGCCCGCCAGCGCCCCGTCGGCGCAGCCTTCATACGGGTCCATGCCGGCGTTGTACAGACACAGATCGAAGCGCGGCCAATGCAATGCGACTTCCCGAAGTTGTTTTTCGATTTCGCCAAGGTAGTCATCGCTGCTGCGCACCATGTGCAGCCGGATTTGAGCGCTGCTTTCATAGCTGTCGTAGTCATCGACGGACACGTCCAATTGCCAGATGCGCGGCTCATCGCCGATCATGGAGGCGCTGCCCCCGCCGCAGTGCGCGTCGAGGTCCAGGATCAACACGGATTTGGCGCCCGCCGCGAGCGCCTCGCGTGCCGCAATCACCAGCCCGTTGAAGGTGCAGTAGCCCAGGCCGGCGCCACGCTGTGCGTGGTGCAGACCACTGGAAAGCGACCCGGCCAATCCGCTGCGCAGCGCATCGAGCGCGGCCGCGACGGCGCCACCGTTGGAGGCCAGCACCATCGGCCACAGCCCGGCGTCCCAGGAGAAGCCCTGCGACTGCGCGAGTTCGAGCGGTGAGCCCGTCTGGATGGCACTGACATAAGCAGGCTCATGCGCCAGGCAAACCTGTTCAAGCGTTAGCGGTTGCGGCGCGCACAGCGTGATGTTGGCGATGGGCGACTCAAGCAGTGAGTCGGCCACCCATTTCGACTTGCGTGTGGTCTCGAACGCGTAGGCCGAGCCCGCATAGGCGGGGCTGTAATAAACATTCATGGGGCGGGTCGCGTCCGGGCCGCATCGGCGACGCGTTTGGTGACGAGGAATGCGATCGTGATCAGCGCGACCGAGGCCAGCAGGAAGATCGCCGACAGTGCGTTGACCTCCGGCGTGACCCCGGTGCGGATCATGCCGAAGATATACACCGGCAGTGTCGTGGCGCCAGGCCCGGAGACAAAATAGGTGATGACAAAGTCGCCCAGTGAACTGATGAAGGACAGCAGGGCACCGGCAAAAATACCCGGACTGAGCAGCGGCAATTCAATGCGCACAAACCGTTGCCACGGCGGCGCGTAGAGGTCGGCCGCCGCCTCGATCAAGACTGGATCGAGTCCGGCCAGGCGCGAGCGAATCGGGTAGTAGGCAAACGGAATGCAAAAGACCGTGTGCGCCAGGGTCACTGACAGCAGGCCCAGCGGAATTCCTGAAAGTACAAACAGCACCAGCAAGGCCACTGCGCTGACGATCTCCGGCACCAGCAAGGGCAGGCTGAGCAGGCCTTCGACCGTGCCCCGGTGCGTCGAACTGGAGCGCGCCACACCGAGGGCTGCTGCGGTGGCCACCGACGTTGCCAGCAGCGTGGCAATCGTGGCCACGATCAGCGAGTTTTTGGTTGCGCGCAGGATGGCATCGTTGTCGATAACGGTTGCGTACCACTTCCAGCTAAAACCGCTCCAGATGGTGGTCAGTTCGTTCTCGTTGAACGAGAGCGCCACCAGCGTCACGATCGGGCTGTAGAGAAAGACCAGGGCCAGCACGGCAATGACGGCGTTGCCACGGCCACTCAACAGGTTTCTTTCGCGGCTCATGGTTGACGCCGCGCCATACGAGCCTGCACCAGGCGCCATACCAGCAAAGTGAGCAACAGAACGGCCACCAGCATCAGCGCCAGCGCCGCGCCAAAGGGCCAGTTGCGCGAGGCGCCGAATTGTGACTGCACCAGATTGCCGATCATCATCGACTTGCCACCACCGAGTAACTCGGGGCTGACGTAGGCACCCAGGCAGGGGATAAATACCAGAATCGCACCGGCCAGAATTCCAGGCATTGCCAGCGGCAAAACAACGCGCGACAAAACGCGCCGCCGTGTCGCGCCGAGGTCAAACGCCGCTTCGATCAGGCGCTTGTCGATGCGTTCCAGCGCCACATAGGTTGGCAGAATCATGAAAGGGAGAAACGAGTAGGTCAGACCGATACCGGTGGCCAAAGGCGTGTACAGGATGTCCAGCGATTGCTTGGTCAGGCCCAGCCATTGCAAACCCTGATCGAGCGCGCCGCCGTTGCGCAGAATCAGGATCCAGGCGAAATTTCGCACCAGCAGATTGGTCCAGAACGGGACGGTGACGAGGAACAGAATGAAGGCGGCGCGTCGGCGCGACACGGTCGTCATGTAGAGCGCGGTGGGAACGCTCACGACCAGTGTCAACAGCGTCGTGATGGCCGCCAGGCGAAACGAGCGCGCGAAGATGGCGATGTAGTCACCGTTGAATGACAGCTTGCCCGCGAAGTCGCGCTCGAACAGCAGTTTCTCGTAGGCCACGCTGGTGTGCGTGTCCCAAAGGACGCCGCCAAAGGGAGCGCGCTCCAGCGTTGAGACATACAGCATCAACAGCAGCGGCGCGATCATGAAGAGCGCCAGGTACAGCACCGCTGGCGCGGTCAGCGCGAGATCGCGGGTGCGTACCGATTTCATGCGGCAAAGGCCCTCACGGCGTTGCCCGCAATGCTAAAGCCGCAGCGGCCTGCCAGCAGTTCCTGCACATCAGCGGCACCGCTCAGTCGCACGCGCAACTGGGTTCCGTCGGCAAGTCGGGCGTGCGCCATCCGATCGCTGCCGCTGTAGATCGTCTCGGGTACCTCACCGCACAGCAGCGCTGACGCAATCGGCGCCAGCGAGATACGCTCCGGGCGCACCACCAGCACGGCCTTGGCCCCTGTTGCAATGGCGTTGGCATCGGTCACGTCAAGCTCAACTGCGTCTTCGCCGCAACAACTCAGCCGAAAGCGCCCACCGTCGCCGTTGCGCGCCACACATACGGCAGGAAGAAAGTTGGCGTCGCCTATGAATTCGGCGACGAAGAGGTTCGCCGGGCGCTCATAGATATCCGCTGAGCGTCCGACCTGCATCAGCTTGCCGTCGCGCATGACGGCGATCCGGTCCGACATGCGCAGCGCTTCTTCCTGATCGTGTGTCACGAAGACAAAGGTGATGCCGGTGGCCATTTGCAGACGCTTCAATTCAATCTGCATTTCCTTGCGCAATTTAAGGTCCAGCGCTGACAAGGGTTCGTCCAGCAGCAGAACTTTGGGCTGCGGCGCCAAAGCCCGACCGAGCGCCACCCGCTGTTGCTGGCCGCCGGAGAGTTGTGCCGGTAGCCGCTCGCCCAGGCCCTCCAGGCGAAGCAGGCTCATCATCTCGGCCACGCGTGTGCGAATCCCGTCGCGTGGTCGGTCCAGCATTTCCAGCGCGAAGGCGATGTTTTGCGCCACGCTCATGTGCGGAAACAAGGCGTAGCTTTGAAACACCGTGTTCACGGGTCGCAAATTCGGTGGCGTGCGCCCCATGTCGACGCCGTCGAGTTCGATGCTGCCTTCGTCCAGATCTTCAAATCCGGCGATGCTGCGCAGCAGCGTTGTCTTGCCGCAGCCGGATGGGCCCAGCAGCGTGAAGAATTCGTTCTTGCGGATGTCCAGCGAGACACCGTCCAAGGCCGCATGCGGGGTGCCGGGAAAGGTCTTGCGCACGCCAGAAATGGCGATGGCAGTTTCGGTCATGGCGAGCCTTTGGGTTAGGCCGGCGGGGCGCGCGCCGCGCCGGCGAGATTCAGGAGACCGTGGCCGCGGGTCGGTTAGCGGTTGAGTCGCGTCCAGACGCTATCACGCAATTCACGCGCCTTGACCGAGCAGTCCTTCACCGGGCGAAAACGGCTCTTGAGCGCTTCGGGCGGGTTGATCGCCGGGCTGGCGGCCAAGGCCGGGTCCATGAATGCGGCGGAACCCTTGATGGCGTTGTTGTAGCCATTGAAATTGGAGGCTTCGGCCGCGTTTTTCGGATCCATCATCCAGTTCATGAACGTTTTTGCGCTCTCGACATTGGGCGCACCCTTGGGAACGACAAAATAGTCGCTCCACAAGTTCATGCCTTCCTTGGGATAAACGAATACGGCGGTCGCCAGTTTCAGGCCCGACTTGTAGGAAGCGCCGTTCCACTGGTGGTGCATCGTCACTTCACTGGCCGCCATGCGACCAATCGTTCCGGTCGAGGAATAAATCTTGACGCCGGGCTTTTGTTTGAGCAGGACGTCCAGAATGCGCTGTGCGTCTGCCGGGTTCTCGGTGCAGGTGTCGATGCCAAGGTAGTGCGCGGCAGCAGTGAACATCTCGCCCTGATTGGCCATGGCGGCGATCTTGCCGGCGACCTCGGGACGGGGCTCAAAGAACTCCTTCCAGCTGTCGGTCAGTTTGCCACCCGGAACCTTGGCCGAGTCATAGGTGAAGCCGGTCGAACCCCAGGTGTAGGGAACGGAATAGTCCGCGGTCGGGTCCGCCGGTGGCCGGTCATGCGGTGCCGCGACATTTTTGAAATTCGCCATCTTGGACGCTTCCACCTTGAGCAGCAGGCCCGACTTGATCATGGTGCTCAGCACCGAATCGCTTGGGATCACGATGTCGTAGCCGCCGCCGCCGGCCTGGAGCTTGGCGAGCATGGTTTCGTTGCTGTCGTAGACGTCGAGGGTCACCTTGATGGCGGTTTCGGCCTCAAAGCGTTTGAGCAGGTTTGGCGGCACATAGTTGGCCCAGCTGTAGAGGAACAACTGTTTGGTCTGGGCCGCGGCCATCATCGGCAGGCAGGCGCACGCGAGGCCCAGCAGCGTCAAGCGGCGAAGGCTGTTCTTGAGTTGGCGTGCAGTGCCTGGCTTGTCATGGGTGATTGAATGCATCTCGGTCTCCGGGTTGTTATCGGGGCCCATTGTTTATTGTCGAATCCCCGTACATTAGTGCCAATCGGTGAAAATTATTGGGTCCAATACCGCTGCCACACATGCTCACTGAATACCTGTCAGGCCAAATCGAGCGACTCTCGATCCGCGACGATTTGCCCATGCATCGCAAGCTGTATGAGGCTTTGCGACGCGCCATTCTGGATGGGAAACTCAGCGCCGGCCATCGATTGCCATCGAGCCGGGAATTGGCGCAGGACCTGCGCCTGTCCCGAAACACCGTCGTGGCGGCGCTCAACCAACTCAATGTGGAAGGCTTGTTGACAAGCCACGTCGGCCGCGGCACCTATGTCAGTGACAGGCCGACACAGAAAACGGCGCGACCTCCGTCACTGCAAGTCAGCCAGGACATCAGGCTGTCGCAGCGTGGCCAGAAGATCCTGACCAGCTTTTCGGCTTCCCAACTGGAGATCTACCCGTTTACGTCGGGGATCGTCGACTTCAGCGCATTCCCGGTGGCGCTGTGGCGCCGGCTGCAGCACAAGCACTGGCGCATGAGCTACCCCGACATGCTGGACTACAGCTACTCCGGCGGTCATGCGCCCTTGCGCAATGCCATTGCCGGCTACCTGCGCGTCTTTCGCAACATGTCGGTTGATACCGAGCAGGTCATCATCACCACGGGCACCCAGCAGTCGCTTGAACTCTGCGCCCAAGTGCTGGCCGACCTTGACGACACGGTCTGGATCGAAGACCCGGCTTACTGGGGGGCGGTCAAGGCCTTCATGGCGACCGGGCTGCGCCTGCATCCGGTGGCAGTTGACGAACACGGACTCGCGCCTGAGCGTTTGAGCGAGGCGCCGCCGCCGCGCTTGATCTACGTGACCCCCTCGCACCAATATCCCACTGGCGTCGTCATGTCGCTGGCGCGCCGGCAAGAGGTTCTTGCGATCGCCAGACGGCACAAGGCATGGGTTCTGGAGGACGACTACGACAGCGAGTTTCGTTTCAGCGGCCCCTCCATCGAAGCGATGGCCGGCCTGGACACGGACCAGCGCGTGCTCTACATGGGCTCGTTCTCAAAGGTGCTCTACCCCGGTCTCAAGCTGGGCTATCTGGTGGTTCCCAGAGGGCTCGCCGAGCCCTTGAAGCAGGCGCACTATGACCTCAACCGGCCGGGTCAAATACCGCTGCAGGCGGCGTTGGCGGAATTTATCGAGATGGGGCATTTCAGCACCGCCTTGCGCGATGCCCGGCAAAGCTACGCGGCTCGCCGACGCTGCCTGCTGGAAGCACTCAAGCCCTGTCTGGGCGCACTCGCCCATATCAGTGGCGCTGAGCAGGGCCTGCATCTGTGCGTCAACTTGCCCGTCACGGTAGACGACAAGGCGCTGGCGCAGCGCATTGGCGCCCTGGGGCTGACCGTGCGCGCCTTGTCCGCCTATTGCGTTCATCGCACGGACCTTCGCGGTATCGTGATTGGCTACGGCTACGCTTCGCTGGCTGAAATTCAACACCATGGGCCAACGCTTGCCAAAGCCATCAGCGCCGCGCTGGCGCGAGCGCCGATAATTCACCCTTGAACCCGTCGTGAACGTCGCGCCACCCCATGAACCATTCGTCCGTCCTCTTCGTCTGCAATGACAACCTGTGCCGCAGCCCGACCGCCAATGCGGTGCTGGGGCAAAAGCTGGTCGACGCGGGCCTGGAGCCATGGGTTGATGTTGATTCCGCCGGCACCCATGACTTCGCCGTGGCCGAGCCGGCGGATATTCGCGCACAAAAGCACGCCACACGGCGCGGCTATGACATGTCGGCCTTGCGGGCGCGTCTGCTGTTGCTGAGTGACTTCGAACGATTTGCGCTGATCGTCGCGATGGACGACGCCAGCATGCAGACACTGCAACTGCGCTGCCCACCCAAGCACCGGCACAAGCTGCGCTACTTCACGGCGTTTCTGGGTGCGCCAGCGGGCGAGGATGTGCCCGATCCTTTCTATGGCGATGAATGGGATTTCGAGCGGGTGCTCGATCAGATCGAGGCCGGCTGCGACGCGCTGATGGTCACGCTGCAACAGGCAACAAACTCACGACCCGAGTAGCAGGCTGCTCGCAAGAGCGAACATGATGAGGGCGATCAGCGCATCGAGCGCGCGCCAGGCAGCCGGCTTGCCAAACAGCGGTCCCAGCAGACGCGCGCCGTAGCCCAGGCCAAAAAACCAGACGAAGCTGGCCGTTGCCGCGCCAGCGCCAAAAATCCAGCGCCCGTGTTCGCCGCGCTGGCTCGCCAGTGCGCCCAGCAGAATCACCGTGTCCAGATAGACATGCGGGTTTAAAAAAGTAAAAGCCAGACAGGTGGCCATCGCGCTGCCAAGGGAGGCGCTGACATCGGAATCGACCGTCAAGCGTTGCGTCTGCAGCGCACGGCGCGCGGCCACCAGAGCGTAGCCGAGCAGGAAGGCGGCGCCGCCATACCGGGCTGCAAGCAGGGCGGAAGGCAGGGCCTGCACCAAGGCGCCCAGGCCGGCGATGCCAGCAGCAATCAGCAGCGCGTCGGCGCCGGCGCATACCAGCACCACCGGCAGCACGTGCTCGCGCCGGATGCCCTGGCGCAGCACAAACGCATTCTGGGCGCCGATGGCGATGATGAGAACGGCGCCGGACAGGAAGCCGGCAAGGAGGTCGCTGCGCATGGTGGAGCGATTCTCGCGCATGGCCGCACCGCTTCGGCTGTGCAACAGCGCCGTCCGTGCGGTCCAGATGCGCCGGACAAAATGACTTGACACGGTGTTCACCTTCTTGCTATACCCTGACCGACACTGTGCCAGCAAGGTCCGCCAGAGGCCCCGATGCAGTTCCGAACAACCAGGCCCGAGGTTCATATGTCAGACACCATTGATTCACCTTCTGCGAGTTTTCGCGACGTCTTCGAGCGCCAGCGCGCCGCCGCGCTGCGACTGCGCACTTCCACGGCTGCCGAGCGCATCGAGAAGTTAAAACGCCTGCGCGCTGCCGTCATCGCCTACACCGACACCTGGTGCAAGGCCGGTTGGGCTGACTTCCGCAAGCCCCCCGGTGAGGTCGAGCTGACCGAGGTGCTGCCGGTGGTGGTGGAGGTCAATGACGCCATCCGTAACCTCAAGTCCTGGATGAAACCGACCAGCGTCTGGCCAACGGCGATGCTGATGGGGACCAAATCCTGGGTCAAGTATGAGCCGCGCGGGCGCTGCCTGATCATTTCGCCCTGGAACTACCCGGTCAATCTGACTTTTTGCCCGCTGGTCGCCGCCATTGCCGCCGGCAACACGGTCATCATCAAGCCTTCTGAAATGGCGCCGCAGCTGGCCGCCGCGATGGCCAAGCTGATACGCGAGGTGTTCACCGAAGACGAGGTCGCTCTGTTTGAGGGCGATGCCAGTGTGGCCCAGGGTCTGCTGGAATTGCCGTTTGACCACATCTTTTTTACCGGCAGCCCGATGATCGGCAAAGTCGTGATGGCGGCTGCCGCCAAGCACCTCACCAGCGTCACGCTGGAGCTCGGCGGCAAGAGCCCGACCATTGTGGACGCCAGCGCCAATCTCGACCTTGCCGCGCAAAACGTGATGTGGGCCAAGTGCGCCAACGCAGGACAAACCTGCATCGCGCCCGACTACGTGTTTGTGCACAGCTCGGTGAAGGACGCTTTTGTTGAGCGCTGCCGCACGCAGTTGACGCAGGCCTTCGGCAAAGACCCGGCCGCGCAAAGCCCGCACTATGCCCGTATCGTCAACACACGCCACGCCGGCCGGATCAAGGCACTGCTGGACGACGCCAAGGCGCGCGGTGCGCGCACGCTCACCGGGGATGTGGTGGCGCTTGACGACTGCTACATTGCACCGACCCTGCTCGATGGTGTGCCAGCGGACGCCGCCATCATGCACGAGGAAATCTTCGGCCCGCTGCTGCCGATTCTTGCGTTCAACGAGATCGACGAGGTCATCGCGCACATCAATGCCGCACCGAAACCGCTCGCCCTCTACCTCTACAGCGAGGACCAGTCGGCGGTCAACAAGGTGCTGGCGCAAACCTCGTCCGGCGGTGCCTGCGTCAACCACGCCATCATCCATTACCTGCACGGGCATCTGCCGTTTGGTGGCGTGAACAATTCCGGCATGGGCAACGCCAACGGGCGCTACGGTTTTCGCACCTTCAGTCACGAACGCGGCGTGGTGCAGACGCGCTTCGGTCTGGCAACCAAGATGTTCAAGGCCGGCGAGGTGCCGCCCTGGATGTTGTCAATGCTGCGCAAGATCTTCCGCTGGATCTGAGGGCGGTTGCGAGGCGCTGCTGGCACGGAAAATCCCTTGACACTTAAATCTGTCTGCTTACCGGTGCTCCAGTTCGGCGTCGTAAAGCAGCATATCGAATCAGCGCTGTCGGGGTGGTGCAGAAGTGTCGCGACGAATAAGTTGTACCGGCATCACGTCGCGAGTCGGCGGCGTCAGTGCGCCGTTGCGAATTCGATCGAGCATTCGTCGGCACGCAACGCGTGCCATATCCTTGGCCGAAGAGTTGATCGTGGTCAGGCTAATCAGCCGTGAACCCGCCAGCGGAATGTTGTCAAAACCCACCACCGACAACTGACCTGGCACATCAATATTCTTCGTGCGCGCAGCTTCAAGCACACCCAATGCGATCGAATCGCCACCGGCCATGATGGCGGTGACTGGATCTTGAAGCTCAAGCATCTGGGTTGAGCCCGAGTAGCCTGACTCGTAGCTGAATGTGTTCCAAACGACGGGCGTGTTTTCCGGCGGCACACCCTTTTCGCGGAGAAAACTAAGGGCTCCCCTGGCGCGATCTCGACTGGTTGATGAGTTCTCGGGGCCCATCACCAATCCAATTCGGCGATGGCCGAGTTCATAGAGGTGCCGCATGATTTCAGCGCCACCAGAAAAATTATCGGATTCAACGATGTCGGCCTTCGAGTCGTCCATCGAACGCACCGCCAGGACAACGGGAACGCCTAACCTTTGTAGTTCTCGAACCATGAATGAGTCGGTCGTAGCCGAAAGCAAGATCATCCCCTCCAGGTATTCATCGATGATCGGACGAAAACTCGAGAGGTGTGCAGCGTCATTCGCCGAGTTCATCGGATCAATGAGCACCATGACGTGGTATTGAAACTCCAACATGTCGTGATGGATATTTTCCAGCACCATTGTCATGAAGCGGTTATGCAGCTGATCCACACTGAGCAAAACGCCGACGGTGCGTGTGGGAAGGTTTCTTTTCTTCTTGCCCGGTCGCTTGGATGCATAGCCCATTGAAACCGCAGCGCGTTGCACCGCATCTCGCGTCTCTTCGCTGATTGTCTGGTGCCCCGCCAGTGCGCGCGAAATCGTTGAAGTGGAAAGCTTGAGCGCGTCAGCGATGTCCTGTAACAGAACACTCTTCTTCGAATTTGAACTGGACATAAAGCGTCGTCGGTTGATTTTTATCTGCTTTGCGGCGGTCGGATTTTGGCGTAGAAATTGGAACAATTATGTAGCAAAATCAATGCAAATTGCATAAAATTTGACTAATGGTTTGCGCTAATTCCTTGCTAAATCGGTTAAATCAGTGGCAATCTCCCTGCATTACCTCCTTGGATAACCTTATTGTCCCCCTGTTATTCATTGGTGGAAATGAAAAATTTGACAAAATCAGGTGATCTAGGGAATTTCCCTAATGTTTGCACTGCAATTGCATATTTTTTGCACGTACATTTAGCCCAGGTAGGCAGACTAGCGCTGCAGACCGTGATGGTGATGCGATGTCCGCGACCACACAAACTAGGAGACTAAATGAAGCTGAGCCTGAAGCGATTTGCGACGCTATGCGTCGCGTCTGCACTCCTGGCTGGCGGCGTCGCGAACGCTGCCGGTCTGGATGAAATACCTGCTGATGTAGCGAAACGTCTGTACTCGAAGGAAGTACTGGATCCGGCGCAACCGGTTGGCCCAAGTGCCTACCGGGATTGGAAGCCCAAGAAGGGCCCGCCCTGGACCATCGGCTATGCCAGTTCCTACGCAGGCAACACTTGGCGTGCTGCCGCGATGGACAGACTGCAAAACGAGATCATCCCCAAGTGGAAGAAACTCGGGTTGATCAAGGAAGTCATCATCACGCAGTCGAATCTGAAGGATGCAACGCAAATTCAACAGATGCGCCAGTTGGTTGATCAAGGGGTAGACGCAATCATTGTTTGTTGCTCCAACCCGACCGCACTCAACCAGACCATTAAATATGCGTATGACAAAGGTGTTCCAACGTTCTCCTTTACAGGATATTTGACCTCGCCGTATGCAATCAATTCTTCTGTCAACTACCAAGTAGGTGGCCGTGAGTTGGGTCTGTGGATGGGTGAGCAAATTGGCAAGAAGGGCAATGTTCTGGTCGTGCAAGGGATTCCTGGCACATCAGGCTCCGACTCGCAAGATCGCGGCATCAAGTCCGGTTTGGCCACCTTCCCGGACATCAAAGTCGTCGGTGACGTTGCTGGCATGTGGACCGACCAGGTTGCACAGGCCGAAGTGCAAAAATGGTTGGCAACAAATCCGGGCCAACTTGACGGCATCGTTGTCCAGTCCGCAGCCGAACTCGGTGTACTGCGGGCTGTCCAGCAGTCGGGCCGCAAGATGATACCGATTGCCATCGGCGGCGAAGTCGGGGCACTGTGCTACTGGCGCAAGAATCCTGGCTACATCAGCAGCGCTATCCAACTGTGGCCTCCAGGTGACGACATTGAACTGGCTTGGAACATCATGATGCGCACGCTTGAAGGTCAAGGCCCCAAGATGCAATCGGTGCTGGTCGATGCGGTCAAGTTCACGATTGATGATGTCAAGAAGCTTGTTCCAGAGAACTGCAGTCAAGACTCAGACAAATGGGTGAACGTTGGAACGGACAAATGGGGCAGCAGTTTGGCCTATCTCGACAAGTTCTTCCTGCGTCCGGCCGACCCGGAAAAATTCAAGCGCTAAATCGCTTGCGCCAGTTGCATCGAGCGTCATGAGTTTTCATGATCTCGATGCAATCCAGAATCAGGGTTTGCCAGGGTTCGTTGCGGTACACCGCAGTGCTCGCTGAGCAAACCATCTTTGACTCTCTATCCGCAAATTATCGTGCCCCACTCAGTGATCGACGAGAGCCGTGCGCATGCCGCCGCCGCCCCTCCTACCGCAACCCGGGGGATCGCGATCGTCGGTGTGCGCAAGTCTTTTGGCATGACCAAAGCACTCAACGGGTGCAACTTCAGCGCCAACCTGGGTGAAATCCACGCTATCGTAGGCGGCAATGGCTGCGGCAAGAGCACGCTTGCAAAAGTTATATCCGGCGTGATACAGATCGATGCGGGTCAAGTATCGGTTCTTGGCCGCAGTCCAGCGGCACCACACGAAGCCCGCGCTGCGGGGATTGCCACTGTATTCCAGGAAGTCCTTGTTGCGGACGACTGCTCAGTGGTGGAAAACCTGTACCTTGGCGCCGACAGTTTGTGGTCGCGCGCCCTGAGTACAACGGAAAAATATGAAACCGCCAAATCCTTGATGAAGGAGTTGACGGGTTTGCCGATTGATCCCGATACCTTGGTCGGGATGCTTCCGTTGAACATCAAGCAATGGATCACCATTGGTCGCGCCTTGCTCTGCAAGCCTCGGGTGCTGATACTCGACGAATCGTCAGCAGCGCTTGATCTGGATTCCACGGAACGTTTGTTTGCCAAGATGCGTTCCATGCGCGACGCTGGTGCTGCGGTCATCATCGTTACCCACCGCATTGCGGAATTGATACGCGTCTGTGATCGCGCCACCGTATTGCGTGATGGCCAGGATGTTGGCGTCCTGGAAAAGGGTGAAATCACCGAGAAGAATCTGCTGCGCCTCATGACGGGCAAAGGTGATTCGCCGGCTGAAGGAGCGCAAAAAAGAGAGGCGGCGGCACTCGGCAGCGTGGTCATGCACGCACGCCAAATGAAGGTCTGGCCGCAGGCCGTACCTGTGAGTTTTCAACTGCGACAAGGTGAGATCCTGGGCGTGGCCGGACTCGACGGACAGGGACAGAGTGAATTCGTGCGCATGCTGGCTGGCGTTGATCCCTCGATCCAATCAACACCGCAAGTACAAAACGAACATGGTGAGTTTGTCGACATTACCGACCTGAAATCAGCCGTCAACCGGGGTGTTTCCTACGTGTCGGGTGACCGCAAGCGCGAAGGTATCTTTGCCAATCTGAGCATTTTCGAGAACCTCCTGATGCCGCTTTACCGGCGCAAGACAAGGGGCGGAAAACTGGCGCTTATAGACTGGTCCAGTCTGGATGGCATTTTTGATTGGGAAGTGGAGCGACTCGCCATTCGGATGGGTGAGCGCGGCAACAAGATCACCTCTCTGAGTGGCGGCAACCAACAAAAAGTTCTCATTGGACGCGCCTTCGCGCTGAACCCCAGTATTCTGGTTTTGAACGATCCAGCGCGAGGCATCGATGTGGGTGCCAAGGCGGAGTTGTACCGGCACTTGCGTGACTTCGCGAGTATTGGCAAATCCGTCGTCTACCTCTCCAGCGAAATAGAGGAATTCGTCGGTTTTTGCTCACGGGTTTTGGTGTTTCGCAATGGCAGCATTTTCGATGAGTTCGCTGGCGGTGACATCCACCCCAAGCCGATCTTGGAAGCGATGTTTGGGCAGACCCGCGTCAAGCAAGTGCCTCAACAACTTGACGAATCAGTAACAGAGGAGAACGAAAGCATGAAGATCGTTGAATTTGACAAAGACGAAAAGGCTGATTCAGCGCGTAGGCCCGACAACTGGAAAGACAGGACCAGTGCTTACCCCAACTTCGACAGCAAGTCCGAGACGCCCCCAAAACCGCGCAGCCTCGATGCGTTTCGAACTTCGCCCTATCCTCACGTCGGTACCGAAGACATCAAGCCGGGGTTGTCATCCGGTCAGAGGCCCATTGTGGCCAAAGAGTTCAATCAGCCGACCCCGCCAGCGGACCCGCGCAGGCTTGGTGAACGCACCGTGAAAGCCGATACAGCACCGACCGCTTCCACGACACGCTCGCCGATCAAAATCGTCGAGTTCGGGCAAGACGCTTCAACACGGCCACGTCGATGAGGCACGACCGAATTTCCCCGGAGCGCTCTGCATGAGCGACAGCGGCACTGAAACACAGGGCGGATCAGCTTCCAACACCTATCTGTTGGTTCCGATCCTGCTGTTGTTTCTTTTGCTCATCATTGCGGTGTTGCGCAGCCCCAATCTGGTTTCAAGTGCCGGTATTGGCAGCGCAGTGATCGTGATGACGCCTTTGGTGCTGGCAACTTATTCGCTGATGGCATTGGCCATGGCGGGACGCGGAACGGTGGACCTCTCGGTTGGGCCGCTCATGGGATTTGTAAACGTGACCCTGGTCGTTCTGAATGGTTTGGGTGCACTGGAGTCACCGCTGCTTTTCTTTCTGTATGCGATCGCAGTTGGTGTCGCCTACCAGTTGCTGATGGGGTTGATCATTGTGTATGTGCGGGTGCAGCCCATCATCGTGGCGCTCAGCGGCTACCTTGCGTTGTCTGGCATCAACTTGGTCATCCTGCCGCGCCCTGGCGGCACTGCCCCCGAATGGATGTCGGCCTGGGGTTTGGGTACAACGATCGACTCGCCGATCCTGGTCATCCTCGTGCTTTGCACGGCCGCCTGGCTGATCTTTACGCGTACAGCGTTTTACGGACATTTGCGACTGATGGGCTCGGATGAACGCGCAGCCTACACCAGCGGTGTGCGCATCACCATTGTTCGCCTGGGCGCACACTGCATCGCCGGGGTCTTCAGCGCGCTTGCGGCGTTGACCTATACCGCGCTCATTGGATCCGGTGACCCGACCCAAGGAACCACCTATACCCTGATCTCGGTCACCGCACTCGTTCTCGGCGGCACCAGCCTGGCCGGGGGACGGGGTGGCGCGATCGGATCTTTACTGGGTGCAGTCAATCTTTTCCTGATTGGCTACGTGCTTGCCACTTTCAGTTTTGGGGCGGTGCAGGGATTTGTTACCGACCTTGCCTATGGCGCAATTCTTGTGCTTTCGTTGTTGCTGACGATCGCCATTCCATGGTTGCAAAGGCGCATCCGGCACGTTTCTCCGGCCTTGATCTTCATCGTCCTGTCGATGCTGTTTGTGGGCGTCATTCTGCATGCCAAATATGACTACGCCGCTCCGGCGAAACCGGCTGCAGTGGCGGTAGCAGGCAAGGCCGGCTCGCCGGCACGGTCGGTCGACTTTGTTTTCGAACGCTGGGAAGATGGAACGCAAGCCAGCAGTGGCACACTGGCAAAACCCATCACACTGTTCAGCCTGCTGATTCTGTCGGTGCTCGTCATTGCCAGAGCCCTTGTGTTACAGAGTCAGCAGCGCCGCTGGTCGCCGCGAATGATCATCATCTTGCTGGTATTGCTGGGTTTCGCTGCTTACCTTGTCGCAACCTACGTTGACGCAGTCCAAACGCCTGCGGCAGTTATCAAATCAGTGAAGGCGAATCCATGAACCCGGTCGCCATTAAGTTGAACACGGTACGTGCCCGCTTATCCAACCTGCAGTGGGCGGGTCTTATTGTGGCTGTCCTGATCGTTGGATTGGGCGTCATTCTCGGTCTGTATCAAAAGACACCGTGGCAGCAACTGATCTTTTACGCAGCAGCAACTTTTGCGCTTGTGATCTGGGTTTGGAATGCCTACCTGGCCCCTGGGGCACAACACGCTGACGACGCCCCCAACGAGGGGCCCAGCGGCTTGGCAGTGTTTCGCGTCTTCATTCGCCGGCACCTGTCCTTGGTGATTTCCCTGGCTATTTTGCTGGGAATTTTCCTGATTGCCTCGGCCACTGTGCCCGGCTTTTTCAACTGGTTGAACGTTCTTACTTTCCTGGCGCTGGTGGCATTGCTGATTTTTACAGTGCAGATCAGCCAACTGTTTGTTGACAACCGCAGTGCTTTTATCGGGTTGATGGTGTTGGTGACCATGTTTGCCATCGGTTCGATTTTCATTGACGGATTTTCTTCCGGGCAAAACATCAAATCGATGCTGCTCTTTGCGTCATTTCTCGGCCTGGCCTGCGTCGGGCAGACCATGGTGGCATTGTTGGGGGGGCTGGACCTTTCCATTCCCTTCGTGATCGGCGCCTCCAACGTGTTCCTTCTCTACCTCATCGGGTTGGGCGTCTATTCGTGGATCGCCGTCATCATCGTGCTGTTGCTGGGTGCCCTGGTTGGGTGGATCAACGGCATACTGAGTTATCGCCTGCAGGGACAAGCGCTAATCCTGTCCCTTGGTGTCGGTTTTGCCATTTCGGGCCTGACCCAAATTGTGACCAGCATTGGCACCGCCTTTGCTGGCAATGTGTTCGGCATCGTTCCGCCTTGGTTGAAGAATCTGGCAGCCATGAACGGCACCACTTTAGGTTTGGACGTTCCACCCGTCATTTTTATCTGGGCCGTTGTCGCGGTGTTGCTGATCTACGGCATGAAGAGCACGGTGTACGGCCGGTTTTTGTACGCCCTGGGAGGCAATCGCACTTCGGCCTCGCGCATTTCGATCAGCGAACGCCGTTACTGGGTTGGAGCCTACCTTGTCAGCGGGACCGTTTCGGCCCTCACTGGCATTCTGTTACTTGGCTGGAGTGGTGGTGGTTTCATTGGCGTTGGCCAGCCTTACCTGTTCATGACACTCGCCGCCGTGGTCATGGGTGGCACATCTTTGCTGGGCGGTCAAGGTGGCTACGGCTTTACGGTGATTGGCGTACTGGTGCTGCAGGTATTGACTTCGTTCCTTGTCGGCATCGGTCTTAAATTTGAATGGCAGCAATTCATCTTCGGATTGCTGATCCTGCCGATGGTCGCCTTGTATGCCCGTTCGCCCCACATCCGAACGCAAATTTGAAATGTCGCAAAACCCAACTATGACTGCACTGTTATTGAAACCTATGGAGACTATTTATGAATATCAAGTTGCTTGAGGCAACCGACGTCGCCAGCGGCACATTCTCCTTGTTGCTGCTGACCACCCTGGCAGCTACAGTTTTGCTTTTGATGGGCACGGCCTGGGTATCTCGCAAGTGGAAGCTGCCTCTGGCCATGGCTGCCATGGTCATGCTGGTGAGTGCCGCACATTACTTTGAGGCCAGCCAAGTCTGGCAGGCCAGTAACCAAATGCCGGTAATTTACCGCTACGTTGCGTGGTTCATCACCATGCCACTGCAGGTCATGGTCATGTACTTCTTCGTGAACGCCATGGCGCCCTTGTCAACCTGGTTGTTCTGGCGCCTGATGGTGGCGTCGGTCGTGATGGTGCTGGCGCGGTATTTGGGCGAAGCCAACCTGATGTACCCGACGCTTGGCTTCCTCATTGGTCTGGCATGCTGGCTTTACGTGTTGGGCGAAGTGTTCTTTGGCCGCATGGCCGAGGTCAGCGCCAGAAGTTCCAACTTCAGTGTGCACCGGGGCTACTTTTGGATGCGACTGATCATCTCGATTGGCTGGGCGGTCTATCCGCTGTGCTACTTCATCGTCGGTTTCGCCGGCGGCGTGTCACCGGGCAAGTTGAGTGTTGTCTACAACCTGTCGGATCTGGTGAACCAGGTGGCGTTTTGCCTCACGGTCCTTTCGGCGTCGATTCGTGACTCAGGAAACACCCGATGAATGCACTTCATACAACCGGTCCGCTGGGACTGGCAGCTTATTTTTTGTCAGAAAACGCGCAAACCTGCGCTGCACTTGTTAACTGGTTTGGAGGGATTGAATCATGAACGGCGCCGACATCATTGCCATCGTTATCCTGGCCGCAATTGTCATTGCGATCATTGTCTATTTATTGCACTGGTTGTACCGACATTCTTCCAAAGATTTGTCCTTTGTACGCACCGGTTTCGGGGGCGAGCGCGTGGTCATGGGCGGTGGCGCTCTGGTGCTGCCGATCGTGCACGACATCACCGAGGTCAGCATGAATACGCTGCGCATTGACGTGCGTCGTGCGGGTGAAAAGTCACTCATTACACGAAACCGCATGCGCATCGAAGTCAACGTCGAGTTCTTTGTCCGTGTGATTCCCTCGCCTGAAGCGGTTGCAGCCGCGGCCCGAACTTTGGGCAACCGCACGCTCAACCCCGACAGTTTGAAAGACCTGGTGCAGGGCCGTTTTGTCGATGCCATGGGCTCGGTGGCAGCGCGTATGACGATGGAAGAGATCCATGAACACCGCAGCGACTACATCAAGAGCGTGAAAGCCCTGGTTGCCGATTCCCTCACTGCCAACGGCCTGGAACTGGAAGCGGTTTCGCTCACCGGTTTGGATCAGACAGACATGAAGTTGTTTAACCCCTCCAACGCGTTTGACGCCGAGGGTTTGACACGTCTGACAGAAGAAATTGAAACCCGCAAGAAGAAACGTAACGACATCGAGCAGGACACGATGATCGCGATTCGCAAGAAGAACCTGGAATCCGAGAAGCTTGCGCTCAGCATCGACCAAGAGAGCGAATTTGCCCGCTTGAGTCAGGAAAGCGAAGTGGCAATGCGTCGTGCACAACAGAAAACCGAAATCGCGCTGGAGAAAACTGATCGTGAGCGTGACATTGAAGAAGCGCAGATTCGGTCAGCGGAAATTGTTCAAAAGAGTCGTATCAACCAGACCCGTGCCATTGATTCAGAGCGTATTTTGCAGGAGCAAAAAACTTCACAACTCGACATCCAGCGCCGCCGTGCCCTGGAACTTGAAGAGCAGGAGCGCGTGATCGCGGTGGCCGCCAAGTCCAAGGACGAGTCAGAGGCACAGGCGCAGGCTGAATCGGCACGCGCCCTCATGATTGCCGCGCAGGAAAAAGTGATTACGGTGCGCGAAACTGAAATTGCTGAACGCCGCAAATTGATTGATTTGATTGAAGCGACGCAAGAAGCAGAGCGTGACGCCATCATGCAAACCAAGCGTGCCGAAGCCGGTTTAATTGCCGCAGTGGACCAGGCCAAAGCCGAGCGCACCAATGCCGAGGCGGCGGCTTATCGTTACGACGTGGACGCAGAGGGCAAGCGCAAGCTCAACGAAGCGGAGAATTTGCGCTCGGACGCATCGCGGCGCAGCAGCTTCAACCAGAAATTGATCGATACCCTGCCGAGCATCATCCGCGAGAGCGTCAAACCGATGGAAAACATCGAGTCGATCCGGATCCTGCAAGTCGACGGTGTGCCTGGCTTGAGCGGCGCTGCGGGTGGTGGCGGTTCCGGTGCGAGCAACGGCGAAGGCGGCCCGCGCGCCGGCGGTTTGAGCGACAACGTGGTGAATTCAGCCCTGCGCTACCGTGCCCAGGCGCCGTTCATTGACTCCTTGTTGCAGGAGATTGGCGTATCACCGAGCTCCATCACCAGCCTGGGGCACTTGGGCAGCGTGATGGCCTTGCCTGTCACAGACAACAAAGACGGCAACTCCGCAGCCGACGGCGCCGCCGGCAAGCCCTGAGTTTGCACTGTCTTGAACTATTCAATTTAGCCTGAACCCATGTCCTTTACGCCAAACGACCCGGCCATTGTGATCGTTGAAAAACGACTGGCAGTGGTTACCAATTGGAGTCTCTTTGCTTCATTTGGCATGTGCTTTTTGTTGTCGGGTTTCAGTGGTGCGAACTGGGGTTTGGGCTTGCTGGGATACGGGCTATTGGTACTGGGATTTGTCGGGCATCTGGTCATCAACCACGTCTTCGAGCAAGGATTCAGTCCAGGCGAAGTGGCCCTGGGCCTCGTGTTATTTGGCATCTCTGCTTTGAGTTTCATTGCCAGTGCTTTGTTCGGCGCACGATTTGGTCCAGAGAACCTGGGCTTGGGTCTGGCCGGTTTTGGCGCCCTTGCGGCATGTCTCATGTTCTATCTGGTGATCCGCTATGGTATGCGCGGCACCTGGGACCTGATCCACACCCTGCGCCATCGCGAAAAGGACACGTCGTCATGACGGAACAATTGGTTTGGCTGTTCGCCTTTGTCGCGCTCTATTGGGCCTACTGCATGCAGTGGGGTGTCAGCAGTGCGCGTCTGGCGCAAGGGCCGAGCGACTTCTTCCTTGCCAACCGTAGTTTGCCGGCCTGGGTATTTGTGCTGTGCGCTACCGGCGCTTCGTTTGCTGGCTGGGGAATGATGGGGTACCCTTCTCTGGTGATGCGCGACGGGCTGGCATTTGCGCAACTCGCGCTGGCCGCTGTAACGATTCCGCTCACCGGTGTCTTGTTCATGAAGCGCCAGTGGCTGCTAAGCAAGCGCTTTGGCTACATCACGCCTGGTGAGATGCTCAGCGACTACTTTGGTGGTGACGCTCTGCGCATTTTGGTCGTTGGCATTGCACTGGTGTGCGCCGTGCCCTACGTGGGCATGCATCTCAGCGCAACCGGTTACCTGATTCAATGGCTCAGCGCAGGTGCGATTCCGGCCAGACTGGCGATGTGGTTGCTGACGGCCGTGGTGTTCCTGTATGTCGTTATTGGTGGTTTGCGCGCAGTGGCCTACGTTGGTAGCCTGCAGGGTTTGATGTTGGGCGCGGGCATGTTGGCGCTCGGTTGGCTTGCAATGTGGCACCTGGGTGGCGTGGAAGGCTTCAATGCTTTCATGCAAGGTTTGGCCAAGCTCGGAGCCAGCACGCTCGGAGCATGGGGTAATTCCGCTGAGGGTTACAACGCGTACTTGCACATCCCTGGGGTTGTGCAATTCACGGCAGGAATGGGCAGGGAAGACCCGGTTGCAGGGATGTGGACCAGCGCCATGATTCTTTCAACCTGCTTTGCCCTGATGGGCATACAGGCCTCGCCGGCGTTTTCCATGCTGGCGTTTAGTTGTCGCGACCCCAAAGGCTTCGGGCCACAGCAGGTCTGGGTTTCTGCTGCCGGGGTGGGGTTGCTTCTGGTTTTCTTTGGGCTGGTTCAAGGTCTGGGCGCGAATTTTTTGGGTGCCTCCTCTGCGTTACGTGAAGCAGGCTTGGCGCTTGGCTCGGTACTGCCAGATTTGGGGCAGGGCAAAGACGCCCAGTTGTACGCGCGCTATCTGCTAACACTGGCCGAATCGGCACCGTGGTTCATGGCGTTGCTGGCGGTTTGCGCTTTGGCTGCGATTCATTCCATGGTGTCGCTGTTCACCGCGACTACCGGCACCATCATCGTGCGCGACGTTTTCCTGCGTTACTTGACACCCCGTGCCAACCTGACCCAACAAAAGCTCTATGCCCGCTGCAGCATTGCGGCCATCATTTTTGCCGCTTTGTTGTTGGCAACCTTTGCACCGAGCGCGCAAGCGCAAATGGGTTCGCTTGCCTTGGGTTTTGCTCTGCAACTGTGGCCGGCATTGGCAGGCGTTTGCTGGTTTCCTTGGATTACACGCCAAGGAACCAGCGTCGGTCTGGTCGCTGGCCTGCTGGGTGTGTTGTTCACCGAGACACTGGGCAACACCATCTGCAGTTTTCTGGGTTTCGATCTACCCTGGGGTCGTTGGCCGTGGACCATCCACTCAGCCGGATGGGGTATTTTCCTGAACATTGTTTCTTGCACGGTGGTGTCCTGGATTTCCGCCGAAAGGCATGACCGTGTTCGCCGCGCGCAGTTCCATGCACTGTTTGCGCAGACCGTCGCTATTGCACCGAAGAAGCGCTTCTTGCGCCCCGTCGCCTGGTCATTGACCCTCATCTGGTTCTTCTTTGCCATAGGTCCGGGGGCAATTTTGGGAAATGATTTATTGGGCGCACCCAATGCCGGACCCAAGGGCTGGATCATGGGTGTGCCTTCGCTTTGGGCCTGGCAAATGATGTGGTGGGCTCTGGGTGTTTTGATCCTCTGGTTTCTGGCCTATCGGATGCAAATGTCCACCCCGCTCCAAGGTGACAACTTTTTCTACGAAGCCGTTCCAACCCATTCCATTTCAATTTCGAAGGAGTCTTCATGACGACAGACATCAAAAGCTGGGCGATCAAGTTCAAGAACCTGTCTGACAGCGACAAGACGATTGCCGCGATGGCGAAGTATTACACCTGTACCTATATGTGGGACATGGGTGAGAAGAAACTCATCATTGAAATGCACGACGGCAAGGTCAAGCACATCAACACCGATCCGGCACCGCTGGACGCCTATGACTTTGCGCTTCGCGCCAGTGCCCAGACCTGGCGCGAGTTTGGCAGGCCGATGCCACGTCCGATGTTCCACGGTATCTGGTCGGCGAGTTTTCGGGAAGACCTGAAGCTTGAAGGCAACATCCTGGTACTGATGCAGCACTTGCGCAATTTCACTGTGCAGTTCGAGTTGCTGCGCAAGTGCGGTGTGCCTGTTTAAACACGGTTTTCACGCCGGTCATTTTCTACACGAAGGAGCTCAATCCATGGCACGCCATTCACCTGTTACCGGACGCTACGTCACGATCGACGTCGACGGCATGGAATACAAGGTCTTTTACTTGCAAAACGGCAAAGGCCAGCCGCTGATATGCCAGCACACGGCGGGATGTCACAACCACCAGTGGCGCGGCTTGCTCGAAGATGAAGAGATCACCAAGAACTACAACGTCATTGCGTACGATCTGCCGCGCCACGGCAAGTCGGATCCGCCGTTGAACACCAAGTGGTGGGAGTCCGAATACAAACTCACGGCAGACCACTACGTCAACTTCATCGTCAAGCTATGCGACGCGCTGGAGTTGCGCGACCCGATTTTCATGGGTTCGTCATTCGGCGGCAACGTTGCGCTACAGCTCGCGCTACGGCATCCGGAGCGCTTCAAGGCCGTGATACCGGTCGAGGCCGGTGACTACGCACCTGGCTTTTACCTGGATTGGTGGCGTCACCCGATGGCCAATGCAGCGCAGGTCTGCGCCAGTGGTGTGTGGGATCTGATGGCGCCGCAGTCACCCGACAAGGACCGCTGGCTGACCTGGTTTTACTACACCCAGGGCTCAGAGGCTTTCAAGGGCGACCTCTATTTCTACTCTGTGGATCACGACTTGCGCGAAGAACTGGGGCGTATTGACGGCCGCAAGTGCCCGGTGATCATGATGACCGGCACCTACGACTACCTGACCACGCCAGAGATGACCGAGAACACCGCTCGACAAATCAAAGGCGGTGTCTATATCGAGATGGAAGACATCGGGCACTTTCCGATGAGCGAGAACTATCCCGTCTTCAAGATCTACTTGAAGGAGGCCTTGCGCATCATTCGTGAGCGCAAAGGCTGATGCCGGCGGGATTCCTGATACCCGGAGAACCGAATGAAACTCGCACAAGTCAATGATTTTGCCGACAGCATTCCGGTGCTGCATGAGCAGGCATGCGAGCTATTTGAGTTGCCAATGGCACCAACGGACTGGCTGGCGGACCTTGGCACCGACAACGATGACTTGATCCGTTACGTGGAAAAACTCCGTCCCTGCTATGACCGGCTTGGCCGCATCATTGGGCAACTGGCCGGGCTATTTGTCTTGGCGCGCTTCGGTGCTCGCTTTGAAACCGATTGGACCGCAGTGACCAAGGTGCTTGAGCAAACCCGGCAGACCGAGGCGGACATGCGCGCCGTGTGGGTGCCCAAGATCGCGCAGCAGCACTACGCCTATCTCATGCTGGCTTTTGGCAAGACAGCCGCGGTCACACGTGGCTTCAATGCGGATCTGCGCCGATCCGACGTACTACATGAACAACTCGACAGTTGGACACGCGAACTCAAATTGGCCGGTGCCATGTTGAGTCGGGCGGCTGCCGAGAAGCTCGGGCTGTTGCCGGTCGATTTCAGTCAAGCCTGCTGCAACTGTGTTGCCAGCACCCCCAAACTTTTTCATTAAAACTCTGAGTTGCTCCTATGTCTGAATACTCAATCTGGGTCATGGAATACGCCTACGTTACGCAATGTGCCGTCAGTAGCGTTATCTACGGCGCGCACAACCAAGGCATACGAAAACTGCCCTACTGTTACGTGGTGATCAAGAGTCGTGATCGGATCGCGATGGTCGACGTCGGCTACAACGATAAGGAATACGGCCACTACATCTCGAGCAAGTTCGGGGTCGAAAACTGGCACTCGCCGGAAAGTGTGCTGGCACCCTGTGGCATCCGGCCAGAGGACGTTGACGACATCTTCATTACGCACGCGCATTTTGACCACATGGGAAATATTGAATCCTTCCCAAATGCCGTCTTCCATATTCAGGAGCGTGAGCTGACGAAATGGATATGGGCCATGTCGCTGCCAGACCGGCTACGTTACATGATGGTGGCGACGGACCCGTCAGACGTGCTGCGGGTCGCGGATTTGGCGCGGCAGGGTCGGCTGCGTCTGATTGATGGCGATAAACGCAACGTGATTCCCGGGGTCGATCTGCATGGCGCACCCGATACGCACACCTACGGCAGCCAGTGGATACATGTGCGCAACGACATGCAGGCCGAGTCAAGTGACAGTTGGGTGCTCGCGGGTGACCTGGTTTATGTTTATGAAAACATTGAAGGAACCGGTACCGACAAGATGTACATACCCGTCGGTCTCGCGCTGGGCAGCACGACCAACCTGGTGCTCACAACCGACGACATGATGAAGGCAGTGGACTTTGAAATGAAACGCCTCATTCCGGTACATGAAGAGAGATTGAAGGAAGTTTTCCCATCCCGGATCACGTCTTCAGGTTTGAGGATCAGCGAAATTTGTCTGGCCAGTGGACAGAAATCAATCGTTAGTTGAACAGGATCGACTTTATAGGGATTCATCATGACAACATTCAGTTTTGAGACGGCACCCAAAATCATCTGCGAGCAAGGTGGCGTCAACCGGTTGGGCGAGATTGCCAAGAGCCTGGGCATGACGCGCTTGTTTCTGGTCACCGACGCTGGCCTGATCAAAGCCAGATTGCTCGACGGTGCGCTGGCCTCACTCGCCGCTGCCGGGTTGACGGCCACGGTGTTTTCCGATGTGCTGGCGGACCCTCCCGAAGTCAGCGTGCAGGCGGCAGTGGACGCGGCGCGGTCGGTTGGCGCTGACGGCGTGGTGGGTTTTGGTGGCGGCAGTTCGCTCGATACCGCCAAGCTGGTAGCCCTGCTGGCGCGCACAGCGCAGGCTTTGCCCGCTATCTACGGCATTGGCTTGGCACGTGGACCACGACTGCCGCTGATCCAGGTGCCAACCACAGCCGGCACCGGCTCCGAAGTCACGCCGATCTCAATTCTGACGACGCCAAGCCATGAAAAGAAAGGCGTTGTCTCGCCCTTGCTGTATCCGGACGTGGCCTTGCTCGACAGCCGCTTGACACTCGGCCTGCCAGCGCCTGTGACCGCCATGACCGGGGTCGACGCCATGGTGCACGCGGTCGAGGCTTTCACCACGCGCTTGAAGAAGAATCCGCTCAGCGATGCACTGGCGATCAAGGCACTGCAACTGCTCTACCCCAACCTGTTGGCGGCCGTCAACGACGGCAAAGACGCAGCGGTGCGCGAAAGCATGCTGCTGGGTTCGCTGTTTGCCGGGATGGCTTTCGCCAACGCACCGGTTGGCGCGGTACACGCGCTGGCTTATCCGCTCGGGGGCCATTACGGTCTGCCGCACGGACTGAGCAACTCCCTTGTTTTTGTTGCGGTACTGAAATTCAATCTGCCCCAGGCGCAAGCGCTTTATGCCGAGCTGGGGCGTGCCATTCTGCCGCAACTGGGTGCCGCCAGTGACAGCGATGCGGCGGCAGCCTTCGTCGCTGCCATCAGTGCACATGTTTCGGCGATGCCCTACGCACAAACGCTGCGCGCGGCTGGTGTCAAGGAAAGCGATTTGCCGATGCTGGCGCGCGATGTCATGAACATCCAGCGGCTGCTGGTCAACAACCCGCGCGATGTCACGTACGAAGATGCCCTGGCAACGTACCAGGCTGCCTACTGAACCAATTTAACTGGAGCACTCTCATGATGCAACTCAAAGACCCCTCACTGCTGCGCCAGCAGGCGTATGTCAACGGAAACTGGTGCGATGCGGACAGTGGCGAAACCTGCGCCGTCACCAATCCGGCCACCGGGAACGTGATCGGTACTGTACCCAAAATGGGTGCTGCGGAAACCCGCCGCGCCATTGCCGCTGCCGACGCGGCCTGGCCCGCCTGGCGTGCCAAGACCGGCAAAGAACGCAGCGCAGTGATCCGCAAGTGGAATGACCTGATGATTGCCAACGCCGACGATCTGGCCATGATCATGACCATTGAGCAAGGCAAGCCCCTGGCCGAAGCCAAGGGTGAAATCGGGTATGCGGCGTCCTTCATTGAATGGTTTGCCGAGGAGGCCAAACGGGTCAGCGGCGACACGCTGGCGTCACCCTGGAGCGATCGACGCATTGTCGTTATCAAACAGCCGATTGGCGTTTGTGCCGCCATCACGCCGTGGAACTTCCCGTCTTCGATGATCACCCGCAAAGCAGGCCCGGCGCTCGCCGCCGGTTGTCCGATGGTTTTAAAGCCAGCGCTGGCAACTCCCTATTCAGCGCTTGCCTTGGCGGTTCTGGCCGAACGCGCTGGCGTGCCAGCGGGCATCTTCAGCGTGCTGACCGGCTCGGCCAGCGCCATTGGCGGCGAGATGACGTCCAACCCCACGGTGCGCAAGCTGTCGTTCACCGGTTCCACCGAGGTCGGCAGCATGCTGGCGCAGCAATGCGCCAGGACGATCAAGAAACTCTCGTTGGAACTCGGGGGCAATGCGCCTTTCATCGTGTTTGACGATGCCGATCTGGACGCCGCCGTCGAGGGCGCGATCATGTCCAAGTACCGCAACGCCGGGCAGACTTGCGTCTGCGCCAACCGGCTTTATGTGCAGGATGGCGTCTACGAAGCATTTTCGAAAAAACTGGTCATCGCAGTCGAGAAACTCAAAGTCGGCAATGGCGTGGAAACCGGTGTGACGCAGGGTCCGCTGATTGACGGCGCTGCCATCAAAAAGGTGGAAGAGCACATCGCGGATGCACTCGCCAAAGGGGGACGCTTGTTGACCGGTGGCAAGCGCCATGCGTTGGGGCACAGCTTTTTTGAGCCGACGGTGATCGCTGACACCACAGCCGACATGATGGTCGCGCGCGAGGAAACCTTTGGCCCTCTGGCACCCCTGTTCCGCTTCAAAACCGACGCTGATGTCATCGCCATGGCCAACGACACTGAATTTGGTCTGGCCAGCTATTTTTACTCGCGTGACGTTGGCCGGATCTGGCGCGTCGCAGAAGCGCTGGAGAGTGGCATGGTGGGCATCAATACCGGCATCATCTCCAACGAAGTGGCGCCCTTTGGTGGTGTCAAGCAATCGGGCCTCGGCCGCGAAGGCTCCAAATACGGCATGGACGAATACCTGGTGATCAAGTACCTCTGCATGGGCGGTCTTGATAAGTGACGATCCGCAATCGACGGTTTGCAATTACGGAATTAAATTCCGAAAATGTAAAGAATGATTCCGCGCCGCGCCACGCCACGGGCTGTGAGTCTTTCAGTCCCTGAAAACCGGCGCGCGCTTTTCGCGCATGGCCAGGCCCGCTTCCGCCAGGTCTTTTGACATCAGCATGGCGGCGTTCCAGGTGGCGATGTAGTTCAGGCCGTCGGCAACTGAATGGTCGCGCACAAAGGTGATCATCTCCTTGGTGCCACGCAGACACAGCGGTGATTTGGCTGCCAGCCCATCGGCCATTTGCTGCACGCCGGCGCGCAGCGCGGCCTGTGATTCGTAGCACCGGTTCACCAGCCGCATCTCGGCCGCCTCGGCGCCAGAGAATCGCCGCCCGCTGTAGGCCAGCTCGCGTGCCATGCCTTCGCCCACCAGGCGCGGCAGGCGCTGCAGCGTGCCGACATCGGCTACCAGTCCGACGTCAATCTCCTTGACCGTGAACCAGGCCTCCACGCTGCAGTAGCGCATGTCGCAGGCGGTGATGATGTCGATGCCACCGCCAACGCAGGCCGAATGCACTTCGGCCAGCACCGGCTTGCGGCAACGCTCGATCGAGGTCACGGTGTCCTGGATGTCGAGGATCGAGCGGCGCAGTTTTTCGCGTGAGCGGCCATCGCAATCGTCCTGCGCCTCGTGCTTGAGTTCGAGCAGCATCTGCAGGTCCAGCCCGGCCGAGAAGTGGCCGCCAGCGGCCGACAGGATGCCGACACGCGCAGCCGGCGTCTGGTCCAGCCACTGCATGGCCTCGCGCAGTTCGCGCCACATGGCGGCGTTGATCGCATTGGCTTTGTGCGGCCGGTTCAACTCGATGCGGGCCACGCCCGCGTTCAGTGAAACCGCCAGCGTCTCGAAACTGGGCGGCAGCGGCATGTTCATGGCGCCGCCTTATTTCTGTTCCAGAACCGGGTCAAGATAGCCTGTCACCAGCACCCATTTGTTGCCGCTGACCTGCGTCATGCGCACTTTCTGGTTGCTCATGCGGTTGTCTTTGGACACGATGAAAGGCGGGTTGCCGAGTTCGTCGGCCGGGAGCTTGGTTGCTTCCATGGCAGCGTTGAAAGTTTCGGCGGTCAACTTCTTGCCGGCCTTGTCGGCCAGTTTGGCAAAGCTTGTCAACGCGTAATACGAGTACATCGAGTACAGCCCCGGGTCATCGCTAAAGCGCTTCTTGTAAGACGCCACCCAGGCCCGTACCGCCGGGTTGGCGTCGTCGGCATAGGGCAGCGGGATGAAGGTTGAGCCGTAGACACCGTCCATGGCGGCGCCGCCCAGTGTTGGCACCTGCTGCGAGTAATTGGCGGCGGTGCCGAGGAAGTCGGGGTTGAAGCCGATCTTGCGCGCCTCGCCGACCGAGCCGACGAACTCGCGCAGCGTTGAGGCATTGAGCACCAGGTCGCAATTGGCGGCCTTGAGCTTGGCCATCTGCGAGGCAAAGTCGGTGGCGCCGCGTTTGTACGAGACCTTCTCGGCTGCCGGCAAGCCCTTGCTCTTGAGGTAGACATCCGCCGCTTCCATCACTTCGCGGCCGTAGTCGTCATCCTGGTACAGCACACCGACGTGCTTGTAGGGTTTTTTCTTCAGCATGTAGTCCAGCGTCGTCGTGGTCATGGTGAAGTAGGAGGGCGCCAGCGCAATCTTGTACGGGCTCGGTGGCTCTGACAGAGCCGGCGCCGCGCCTTGCGGCATAAAGTTGAAGACCTTGTTTTCCAGCACAAAGGGCAGTGCCGCCATGTTGGTGGCGGTGCCCAGATGCCCCAGGATGGCGAACACGTTGTCCTGCTGCACCAGCTTTTGCGCAGCGAGCAGGGCGCGCTTGGGCTCGTAGCCGTGGTCTTCGATCACGAGGCGAATCTTGCGCCCCTGCACACCGCCCTTGGCGTTGATCTCATCGATGGCCATGTTCATGCCATTGCGCGACTCCTTGCCGTAATTGGCAATCGGCCCCGACAGATCGGTGACCAGTCCGAGCACGATTTCGGTGTCGGTAACGCCCTTGTTCTGCGCTATCGCCAGGGTGGCTGCACTGAGCAGCAACGTGGTCAAAATTTTCTTCAGCATGGTCGATGCTCCTTGGGGTGGTTGGGTGAAAGTGAAATGAAATAAGTCGACTGCGGGCGGCGGGATCGGTTGGGCGCAGCATATTCACCGCGCCACGGGCTGTCTTGCGTCAATTGGTTACGGCTGCATGGATGCCGGATCAGGTCCGGCATGACAAGCGGGAAATTGTCATTGCGCGCCCGGACTGTCATTGCGGGCTCCGACCCGCAATCCATGCTTCGCGTGGCACGGTCATAAGGCATGGATGCCGGATCAGGTCCGGCATGACAAGCCAGCGGCTACGTACCTGGGCTTCGCCAGCGTCCTCAAATCGCCGCCGCGAGTCGGCAGGCCTGGTCGATGGCGCGTTTGGCGTCGAGCTCGGCGGCTTCGAAGGCGCCGCCGATCAGATGCGCTTGCATGCCCTGCGCCAGCAGTTCCTCGTGCAGCACGCGCAGCGGCAGTTGTCCGGCGCAGACGATCACGCTATCGACCTCGAACAATCGCGGCTCGCCGTTGACCCGCGTGTGCAGGCCGGCGTCGTCGATTCTGAGGTACTCAACGCCGGCTTGCATTTGCACGCCGCGCCGCGCCAGCGTCATGCGGTGCGCCCAGCCGGTGGTGCGCCCGAGGTTGCGGCCGACCGCTTCGCTCTTGCGCTGCAGCAGGTAGACCGTGCGGTCCGACTTGGCTGCTTGCGGCTGCACGCCGGTGACGCCGCCGCGCGGATGGTTCTCAAAGTCGATGCCCCACTCGCGGGCAAAGGTGGCGCGGTCCAGCGCCGCCGAGGGGCCGGCGTGCGAGACCAGTTCTGCCACGTCAAAGCCGATGCCGCCTGCACCCATGATCGCCACCCGTTTGCCGACCGGCGCGCGGCCCAGAATGGCGTCGATGTAGCCGATGACCTTGGGATGGTCAATGCCCTCGATGTCTGGCCGGCGCGGCGCGATGCCGGTGGCCACCACCACCTCGTCGAAGGCCATGGATTTCAGCAGCGCGGCGTCGACCCTGGTATTCAGGCGCAGCTCAATGCCCAGTAGCGCGATCGTGCGTGTGTAGTAGCGCAGCGTCTCGTTGAATTCTTCTTTGCCGGGGATGCGCCTGGCCAGATTGAACTGGCCGCCAATCGCGTCGGCGGCGTCGAACAGCGTGACACGATGGCCACGCTTCGCCGCTACCGTGGCAAAGGCCAGGCCGGACGGGCCGGCGCCGATCACGGCCAGTTTCTTCGGCTGTGTGGTGGGCAGGTAGTTCAGCAGGGTCTCGTTGCAGGCACGCGGGTTGACCAGGCAGCTGACCTGTTTGTTGCCGCCGAAGGTGTGGTCCAGGCAAGCCTGGTTGCAGGCGATGCAGGTGTTGATCTCGTCTTCGCGCCCCTGCTCGGCTTTGCGCACCAGTTCCGGGTCGGCCAGCATCGGGCGCGCCATCGAGACCAGGTCGGCGTCGCCGCGCGCGAGCACGGCTTCCGCCACGGAGGGCATGTTGATGCGGTTGCTGGTAATAACGGGCACGTGCAGGGCGGCGCGCAGGCGCCCGGTGACGCCGGTGAAGGCGGCGCGCGGCACCAGCGTGGCAACCGTTGGCACCGTTGCTTCATGCCAGCAGAAGTGGGTGCTGATGATGTTGACGCCAGCCGCTTCGACCGCCTGCGCCAGCTGCACGATCTCGTCGCGCGCCATGCCGCCTTCGAGCATGTCCATGGCCGGGATGCGAAAGATCAGGATGAAGTCGGCGCCGACGGCAGCGCGCACGCGGCGCACCACTTCGACAGCAAAACGCATGCGCTTGTCAAAGCTGCCGCCCCACTCGTCTGTGCGCTGATTGGTGCGCTCCACCAGAAAGGTCGAGATCAGGTAGCCAGCCGAGCCGATGATCTCGACACCGTCGTAGCCGGCGAGCTTGGCCATGGCCGCACAGGCGGCGAAGTCGGCGATCTGTTTTTCGATGCCGGCGGCGTCGAGTTCGCGCGGCTTGAACGGGGCGATGCGCGATTTGACGGCCGAGGGCGCAACACAGTCCGGGTTCGGGGCGATCGCGCCCATGTGCAGGATCTGCATGCAGATCTTGACATCGGGGTCGGCCGCGTGCACGGCGTCGGTCACGCGCCGGTGCTGCGCGGTTTCGGCGCTGGTCGAGAGCTTGGCGCCGTAGCCGCCTTCGGCGTTGGGCGGGATGCCGCCGGTGATGATCATGCCAACGCCGCCGCGCGCGCGCTCGGCGAAGTAGGCCGCCAGGCGCTCGAAACCGTTCTCGGCTTCTTCGAGCCCGGTGTGCATGGAGCCCATCAGCACGCGGTTTTTCAAGCGCGTGAAGCCCAGCTCCAGCGGTGTGAAGAGCAGGGGGTAATGGGGGTTGGGGTTCATGAAAATCTCAATCAACAGGTTTGCGTGAACAGCTCACGCCCGATCAGCATGCGCCGGACTTCGCTGGTGCCGGCGCCGATTTCGTAGAGCTTGGCGTCGCGCCACAAACGCCCCATTGGATAGTCGTTGATATAGCCGTTGCCGCCAAAGATCTGAATGCCCTCGCCCGCCATCCAGGTCGCTTTTTCAGCGCACCACAGAATCACGCTGGCGCAGTCCTTGCGCACCTGGCGCACATGCGCGCCGTCGAGTGCGTCGATGTTCTTGGCCACCGTGTAGGCGAAGGAGCGTGCCGCTTGCAGCACGGTGTAGATGTCGGCCAGCTTGCCCTGCATCAGTTGAAACTCACCGATGCTGCAGCCGAACTGCTTGCGCTCGTGCAGGTAGGGAATGATGTTGTCCATCACCGCCTGCATGATGCCCAGCGACCCGCCGACGCCAACGGCGCGCTCATAGTCCAGGCCACTCATCAGCACCTTGGCGCCGCCATTGAGCTCGCCCAGGATGTTTTCGCTTGGCACCTCGACGTTCTGGAACACCAGCTCGCCGGTATGGCTGCCGCGCATGCCGAGCTTGTCGAGCTTTTGTGCGCAGCTAAAACCCGGCATGCCCTTTTCAATCAAAAAGGTGGTGATGCCGCGTGCGCTCAGCTGCGGTTCGGTCTTGGCATAAACCACCAGCGTGTCGGCGTCGGGCGCGTTGGTGATCCACATCTTGCTGCCGTTGAGCAGGTAATAGCCGCCCTTGTCCTCGGCCTTGAGCGTCATGCTGATGACGTCGCTGCCGGCCTGCGATTCACTCATGGCCAACGCGCCGACGTGCTCGCCGCTGACCAGTTTTGGCAGGTACTTCTTGCGCTGCGCCGCGTTGCCATTGCGCTTGATCTGGTTCACGCACAGCAGGCTGTGCGCGCCGTACGACAGGCCCACTGCGGCGCTGGCGCGGCTGATTTCTTCCAGTGCAATCAGATGCGCCAGGTAATTCATGCCGGCGCCGCCGTATTCCTCGTTGACCGTGATGCCCAGCAGCCCGAGCGCGCCCATCTTGCGCCACAAGTCCATCGGGAACTGGTCGCTGCGGTCAATGGCCTGGGCCCGTGGCGCGATCTCGGCGCGGGCAAAGTCCTGCACCGCATCGCGCAGCGCGTCGACGTCTTCGCCAAGCTGAAAGTCAAGACTGTTAAGACCTTCGTAAATCATGTCAATCCCGATCGCCAAATTGTGATTGTCGCGTTGCGACGATCCTCTCCATGAACCGTTCTTTTTGCGGTGGCGCAAAGCCAGTCTCTCTGGTTGGTCATCCCGGACTCGATCCGGGATCCAGTGCCATGCAAACCATGGATTGCGGGTCGGGGCCCGCAATGACGAGTCCTGGGGTTCATGCTCCGCAAAGGTCTACGGTTTCCCGTACATGGAAGCGATCAGGTCCTTGTATTTCTCGTTGACCAGTTTGCGCTTGAGCTTCATGGTCGGGGTCAGTTCTTCGTCCTCGGCTGTCAGCTTGTTCTCGATCAGGCGGAACTCCTTGATCTGCTCGACGCGGGCGAACTGCTTGTTCACCTTCTCGATCTCGGCGCCGATCAGATCCAGCACCTCACGGCTGCGGCACAGCGAGCGGTAGTCAGAGAATTCGACCTGCACGTCCTGCGCCCACTGCTCGACGTTTTCGTGGTCGATCATGACCAGACAACTGAGGTAGGCGCGCTTGTCGCCGATCACCACCGCGTCGGTAACGTAGGGGCTGAACTTGAGCTGGTTCTCCCACTCCGAGGGCGTGACGTTCTTGCCGCCGGCGGTGATGATGATGTCCTTGATGCGGTCGGTGATGTAGTAGTAGCCGTCGGCGTCAACGCGTCCGGCGTCGCCAGTATGCAGCCAGCCACCCTCCAGGGTTTCGGCGGTTTTCTCCGGCAGGTTCAGGTAGCCCATGAAGACGGTCGGTCCGCGCAACTGCAGCTCGCCTTCTTCCGAAATGCGCAGCTCCATCGGGCCAAACGGCATGCCGATGCTGCCGGGGCGCCGGCGTTGCGGCGTCAGCGTCGAGCCGCCGCTGGACTCGGTCATGCCCCAGGTCTCGCGCAGATCGACGCCCATGGCGTGGTACCAGCGGATCAGTTCCGGCGAGATCGGCGCCGCGCCGGTGACGCCGATGCGCAGGTTGTTCATGCCCATGGCGCGGCGCAGGTTGTTCAGTACCAGCTTGCGCGCGAGCCAGTAGCGCAGGCGCAGCCCCGCGCTGGGTTCCTGCCAATGCTCGTGCACGCCAGCCATAGCCTGGGCGACGCCGATGGCGCGCGCATAGGCCCACTGCTGCAAGCCCGAGGCTTCCTTGAGCGCGATCATGGTGCTGGAGTAAACCTTTTCCCAGATGCGCGGCACGCCGGCGAAGTAGCTTGGCTGCACCTCGCGCAGATTCTCGAAAACGGTGTCGGGGTTTTCGACGAAGTTGAGAATGTGCCCACTCTGGATTGCCGTGTACTCGCCGCCGACGCGCTCGGCCACGTGGCACAGCGGCAGGAAGGCGACGCGCTCGCTGCCGGCGGGCAGGTCCTTGAAGATCACGGCGCTGGCCAGCAGGCAGGACGCCACCAGATTGGCGTGCGAGAGCATGGCGCCCTTGGGTTTGCCGGTGGTGCCCGAGGTGTAGACCAGAATCGCCAGGTCGTTGGCACTGCGCGCGCGCAGGCCCTGCTCGACCAGGTCCGGATGCTGCTTGCGGTAGGCCTGGCCCAGCGCCAGCAAGCGCTCCAGGCTCATGACCTGTGGATCGTCGAGCTTGCGCAGCCCCTCCATGTCAAAAACGATGACCTGGCGCAGCTCGGGCAAACGGTCGCGCACTTCCAGATATTTGTCGAGTTGCTCTTCGTCCTCGACGAACAGAAACTTGGTGCGTGAATCACTGCACAGGTACTCGACCTGCGCCGCCGCGTCGGTCGGGTAAATGCCGTTGACGACCGCGCCGGCGGTGAGCGCGCCCAGGTCGGCCCAGACCCACTCGCGATTGGTGTTGGACAGCACCGAGACCACGTCGCCGGCTTGCAGGCCCAAGCTGAGCAGGGCGCCAGCCACGTCGGCGACGATCTCGCCGACATCGCTCCAGGAATAGCTGCGCCAGATGCCCAGATCCTTCTGGCGCATCATGGTCGCGCTGTTGCGCGTGCGCACGCCGTGCCAGAACATCTGCGCCAGGGTTGCGTAGTCGGGAGAGGTATGCAATACAGTGCTCATGGTGTTCGTCGGGGTTGGTGTCAGCGCCATGTTTTCTTCTTCTTCCAGCGCCGCTCGCCGCGCACGCCGGCTTCTTTCATGCCGAGGTAGAACTCCTGGATGTCCTCCTTCTCGCGCAGGCGCGCACAACTGTCTTCCATCACGATGCGGCCGTTCTCCAGTACGTAGCCGAAGTCGCCGACATTGAGCGCCATGTTGGCGTTTTGCTCGACCAGCAGGATGGTGGTGCCACGCTCACGGTTGATGCGCACCACGATCTCGAAGATGTCTTTGGTCAGCTTCGGGCTCAGGCCCAGGCTCGGCTCGTCGAGCAGCATCAGTTGCGGTGCGGCCATCAGCGCGCGTGAGATCGCCAGCATCTGCTGTTGGCCGCCCGAGAGCAGGCCGGCGTGTTGTGCGGCGCGCTCGCGCAGGATCGGGAAGTAGCCGTAGACCACCTCCAGATCGCGCGCCACGCCGTCCTTGTCAGCACGCGTGTAGGCACCCATCAGCAGGTTGTCATGCACCGACAGCAGCGGGAACACTTCGCGCCCTTCGGGCACATGGCTCAGGCCGCACTTGACGATCAGCGTCGGGTCCTGCGCCGTGATGTCCTGGCCGTTGAACTCGACCGTGCCGCGCGTCGGGTCCAGGATGCCGGAGATGGTTTTCAGGATGGTGCTCTTGCCCGCACCATTGGAGCCCAGCACGGTGGCGATCTCGCCCTTGCGCACCTTCAGGCTGACGCCGCGGATCGCCTTGATCGGGCCGTAGGAACTCTCGACGTTGGCCAGTGCGAGCATGGTCTCTGTGCTGATGGTGCTCATGCGGGCCTCCGCAGACTGGCGACGTCGCCGACGGTGCCGAGGTAGGCTTCGATCACGGCCGGGTTCTTCTCGACCTCGCCCGGGCTGCCCTGGAACAGCACCTCGCCCTGGTTCATCGCCAGCACGCGGTCCGAGACGTGCGAGACCAGGCTCATGTCGTGTTCCACCATCAGTACCGTGACGCCGAGTTCTTCCTGAATGTCCTGGATCCACCAGGCCATGTCCTCGGTCTCTTCGACGTTCAGGCCGGAGGAGGGTTCATCGAGCAGCAGCAGCTTGGGCTCCGTGCACAGTGCGCGCGCCAACTCCACCACCTTGCGCACGCCATAGGGCAGGCCGGCCACGTGCAAATCGCGGTAATGCTGCAGCTTGAGCAGGTCGATCACTTCCTCGGCCTTGCGCCGGGCCGCGAGTTCGCTGCGCCGGGCTGCGGGCGTGAAGAACAGTTCGGCCAGCAGACCGCAGCTGCGGTGCGTGTGAAAACCGATCAACAGGTTTTGCAAAACCGTGGCGTACTCGAACAGTTCGATGTTCTGGAAAGTGCGCGCGATGCCCATGGCGGCGATGCCGTGGGGCGCCATGTTGGTGAGCACCTTGCCGTCGAACTCGATCTCGCCCGAAGTGGGCTGGTAGATGCGGCTGATCAGGTTGAAGACCGTGGTCTTGCCGGCGCCGTTGGGGCCGATCAGGGTGAAGACCTCGCCGCGGCGCACGTCGAAGCTGACCTTGTTGACCGCCAGCACACCGCCGAATCGAACCGAGAGGTCTTTGACCGAAAGCAGGACGTCTGTCATGAGTGGGTTGCCTGTCATTTTTGCTGCTCGGATTTCTGGAATGACTTCTGCCGCTTGAACATGCCTTTGCGGTAGATCGGAAACAGCTCCAGATAGGTTCGGATCTTGAGCCAGCGCCCGTACAGGCCCATCGGCTCAAACAGGACAAAGCCCATCAACACCAGGCCGAAGACGACCGACTGCAAGCCGGTGGCCTGGCCGATCGACGGCGGCAGATGGTCTTTGGCGAGTGAAATCAGCTGCGGCATGGTGATGATGAAAATCGCGCCCAGAAAGGCGCCGTGCACCGAGCCCAGGCCACCCACTACCACCAGCAGCAGCAGTTCGACCGACTGCGTGATGCCGAACTGCTCGGGCGAGATGAAGCGCAGCTTGTGCGCGTACAGCGCGCCGGCCAGGCCGACGATGACGGCCGAGAGGGCAAAGGCAACCGTCTTGTAGCGCGCCAGCTGGATGCCCATGCTCTGCGCCGAGATTTCGGAATCGCGAATGGCGATGAAGGCGCGCCCGGTCGAGGAGCGCAGCAGATTGAGCACGCCCAGCGTCATCAGCAGCGCAACGGCCAGGCTGAGCCAGTAGAAGGATTCGCTGGATTTCAATTCCCAGCCCCAGATCGCGGGCACCTTGACCGCCATGCCGCCGTTGCCGCCGGTAACCGACTCCCAGCGCGCCAGTGCTTCCTCGACGACAAAGCCGCAGGCCAGCGTTGCGATGGCCAGGTACATGCCCTTGATGCGCAGTGCCGGCAGCCCGACCACCACGCCGACCGCGCCTGAGAGCAAGCCGGCCGCCAGCATCGAAAGCGGGAACGGCCAGCCCTTGGTTGCCAGATAGGCCTCGGTGTAGGCGCCGACGCCGAAGAAGGCCGCATGCCCGATGGAGGCCAGCCCGGTGTAGCCCGACAGCAGCATCAGGCCCAGGCCGGCAACACCGTAGATCAGCACGAAGTTAAGTTGCGACAGCCAGTAGGAAGTGGCCCACAGCGGTGCGCTCAGCAGCGCCAGCAACAGCAGGCCGTACCAGAACAACTGGCCGCGGTGCTTGATCAGGTTGATGTCCTGAACGTAGTCGGTCTTGAAGATGAAGTGCATGGTCAGTCCTCAAACCTTTTTGCGAACCTGGCCGCCGAACAATCCGGTTGGCCTGAGCACCAGCATGATGAGCACCACCACATAGGCGGCGATGTCCTTGAAGCCCTCGGGCAAGTAAAAGCCGGCGAAGGATTCGACGACGCCGATCACCAGGCCGCCGACGATGGCGCCGGGCAGGCTGCCAAAGCCGCCGACCACAGCGGCCGGAAAGGCCTTCAGGCCGATGTAGCCCATGTTGGCGTGGACAAAGGTGATGGGCGCCAGCAGCAAGCCGGCCAGCGCCGCCACGGCGGCTGAGAGGCCCCAGACCAGGCCGTTGAGGCGCTTGACCGGAATGCCCATGTAGTAGGCGGCGATCTGGTTCTGCGATGCCGCCTGCATGGCGATGCCGACCTTGCTGTAGCGAAACAGCAGGTACAGGCCCAGGCACAGCAGGGCCGTGATGACGACCACCGCCAGTTGCTCGGCGCTGATGACCAGCCCGGCGAGATTCCAGAGCACACCCTTGTAGGGAACTTCCAGCGTGTGGGTGTCCGAGCCGATGCCCGGGATCATGGTGATCAGGCCGCGCAGCACATAGCCCAGGCCGATGGTCAGCATGACCACGGTGAACTGCGGCTGGCCCAGAATGGGCCGGATCGCGATGCGCTCGACCAGAAAGCCAAAGCCGCCCATGCCGACAACGGCGATCACGGCGGCAGCCCAGAACGGCAGGCCCAGCACTTTCATCAGCACCAGGCCGGCAAAGGCGCCGAGCATCATCAACTCGCCCTGCGCGAAGTTCACGGTTTCGGTGGCCTTGTAGATCAGCACGAATCCCAGCGCGATCAGCGCATAGATGCAGCCGAGCGAGACGCCCGAAATCGTCAGTTGTAGGATCACCAAGTTCTTGTCTCCTGCGCCGGTAGCGCAATCATTCGTGAAAAAGTCAGTAGGTCAATGCGCCGGTGATGGGCATGAACTTGCCGTCTTTGACGCGTGTCAGGATACCGGACTTTGCGCCCAGGCGCTCGTTCGCTGCGAACGAAATCGGCGCCGACTGGAAGACGCCGGTCCAGTTCTTGACCTGCTCGAGCGCGGCCACCAGCGTATCGACGTTGAGGTTGCGACCGGCCTTGCGTGCTGCTTCGGCGAACAGCTGCACCGAGGTGTAGCCGTAGATCAGGCCGTCGTCGGGTTCCTTCTTGTACTTGGCAAGGTAGCGCGCGAGCACGCCTTGCAGTGCCGGCGTTTGCGCTTGCGCGTTGATCGCCACAAACTGTGTCATGGCGTACAGGCCTTCGACGGCGGCGCCGCCGATCTTCACCACCGCGCTGTTGGCGCCGGCCAGCGTCACCATCATGTCCACATTCCAGCCCTGCTTTTTGGCTTCGATGCAGGCGCCGGCGGTCTCGCGGATGATGGTGCCCAGCACCACCAGATCGACATTGGCGGCCTTGAGCTTGGCGATCTGCGAGGCAAAGTCAATCGCGCCGCGCTTGTAGCTGGTCTGCTCGATGATCGCCATGTTGTGCACCTTGAGCTGTTCCTCAGTGGCGCGCAGCACGCTCTGGCCGGTCTCGTCGTCCTGGTACAGGATGCCGATGCGTTTCTTGCCCAGCGACTCAACGGCGTGGCGCACCATGGCGCGCACCTGGATGCCGTAGGGCAGGTTCATGCCGAACTTGATGCGGTGAAACGGCGTGTAGGTAAATTCGGCCGGCGTGCCCGAGAACAGCACCGGCACATTGGCGTCGAGCATCAGCGGCATGGAGGCTTGCACCGGCGCCGAGCCCAGGCAGGCGATCATGGCAAAGACCTTGTCCTGCCCGACCAGCTTCTCGGTTGCCAGCACCGCCTTCTTCGGATCGAAAGCCGTGTCTTCCACCAGCATGCGGACCTGACGTCCGTTGATGCCGCCAGCGGCGTTGATGTCGTCCACCGCCAGCAGCATGCCGTCGCGCAGTGGGCTGCCCAGCGCGGCCACCGGGCCGCTCAAGTCCTGGTGCGAACCGATCAGGATTTCGCTATCGCTGATGCCCTGCGTGCGGCTTTGCGCGCTGGCGCTGCGGCCCAGTGTGGTGAGCGCCAACGCGGTCGCGGCGCCATTGACGATGAGGGTTCTGCGCTGGATGCTCATGTTGTCTCCTGTTGTGAATGATGGATGGATCAGGACGGAATGAAGTCGCTCAGCGGCAGCCACTTGCCGCCCTGGATGCGGTAGATGCGCATGGCCGTGCCACCCAGGCGTTTGCTTTCGCTGAACGTCATGGGTGCCGAGCCGAAATCGTCAGCCGGGAATTGAATGCGCTGCATCGCTTCGTTGAAGCGCTGCGTCGTCAGGTTGGTGCCTGCGCCTTCCATGCCTTTGAGCACCCAGCCGGCGCTGACATAGGCGCCCGATGCGTACTGCCCCGGCTCTTCGCCGAACTTGGCCTTGTAGGCGGCAAACCATTTCTTCATGCCCTCGGTCGGGCCGCTGGCGTCAGGCGGCAGATTCAGGCCAATGGCCATCAAGCCTTCCATGGCTTCGCCGCCGAGTTTGGGAACTTGCGCCGAAAAGGCCGAAGCCGAACTGATGAAATCCGGGTTGTAGCCCAGCTTCTTGGCTTCTGCGATGGAGGCAACGGTTTCGCGTGCGGTGGTGCCCAGCATCACCGTGTCGCAGCCTGCCGTCTTCATGCGTGCCACCTGCGAGCTGAAGTCGGTGGCGCCGCGCTTGTAGGTGGTGCGCTCGAGCAGGTTGATCTTCTGCGCAATCGCCTCGGCATTGACGCCGCGCATCAGGTCCTGCCCGAACTCGTCGTCCTGCACCAGGGAACAGTATTTGCGGTCGGCGCGCGTCTTGATCATGTAGCGCACCATCACCTTGCCCATGTCGCTATAGGGTGCGACGGAGGCAAATTTCAGCGGTGAGGGCGGATCGTAGGCCAGTGGTGTGGCGGCGTTGGCAAACGAATGGATAACGCCGGCTTCCAGAAAAATCGGCATTGTGGTGACGGCGATGGCGGTCCCCATCGTTCCGATCATCAGAAAGACATGATCGCTCTGGATCAGCTTTTGCGCCGCCATCACGCCCTTCTTGGTGTCGTAACCAGAGTCCTCCACGATCAGGCGGACCTTGCGCCCGGCAACACCGCCAGCGGCGTTGGCTTCGTCAAAGCGCATGCGCAAGCCGTTGATGACTTCCTTGCTGAACGCCACCACCGGACCGGAAAGATCCTGGATCGTGCCGATCACGACTTCATTGGCGCTGACGCCGTTCACCGCCTGCGCCTGAACCGCCTGCGAAGCAAGCAAGGCGCCAGCGAGCAGCAGGCTGCCCACAATGGATTGACAAGGCCGGTTGTTCATATTGATGTCTCCATGATGGATTTAGAAGCGAAAAGAAAGCCGCTGGCACTGCACCCTGCCCCTCGCCGAAGCGCAGGGCAGACCTCTCACATGGTAGTTTTGTGCCGACGCAGGTTCTTGCGACTAGTGGCTACCGTCACTAGGGGTTTCCACTAGCAGGGGTGGGTTGGGGGGGGTCGCAGGCAGCCAATGGCTCTAGAAGACACCAATTCGACAGCCAAATTTCCAGACAGGAGACACTCAACGTTGGCGGTCACCGCAAAGCCGAAGGCGAGTACGGTGGACCAAAGGGTTAGCCCGCTGCGCCCGAAACCAGCGGAAATGCGGCCGGGTTTCGTATCGACTGCACCGATAAATCGACGTCCAACCCCGGCCAATAGAGATGGTCCGCAGTAGGCCACTGAACGTCTGATATCTGTTCAATCGTTCCCTTTCGAAACCATGGGAATTGATCAAAGGGCACGAGCAGTTCCTCGTCAGCAAGCAGGAGCCAAAAACCGTGCTTCGATATGTGGGTAACTTCAGCCGCCAAAGTGGTGCTTCCAGGCATCTTGGATCTCCTTCAGGTGTGCATTCACAACTGCTTGCGCTTGCCGAATTTGCGTA
>CAIWNX010000235.1 GCA_903914175.1 uncultured beta proteobacterium
CATTGGTTTTATTTCCAGTGATGGGTGTTCTTACGCCCGAATTCTCGAAATCAACAACGTTTAAACACATGGCGTGCAAGCCAGGGGGAGAACTTTGCCCCGCGCACGCCCAAGGAGTTCATATGGAAGCAATTGACTTTCAGGAGTCTGCGCGCACTCTGAAGAAATCGCGGCGACCTGCAGAGGCGGATTTCCCTCTCGTCGCTAAGCCTGGCCGCAGAACAAACCAGGCACGACCTGCCGTGCGCCAAAGATTCAAACCATCCCAACGCGCCAACCCGCTGCACGAGGACGCGAGAGTTCTATTCGCGCGCCTTGATCAGGCGTTCGCAGGTTTCGCCACGGACACCGTAACTTGTCAGCCTGGCGACGAATATCACGCCGCTTGATAACTCAGCACGGTCAGCATTGCGCCGCTGACCGTGCAGATCCACCCCAATTCAGGAGAAACCTATGTCAGTAAGAGACCTCGTCACGCGGCGGCACAAAAGCATGTGCTGCCTGGTCCCATCCCGCAAGATGGGTCGAATGATCCACTGCGAATCCATGTTGGAAGGAGACGCCGTCGGCATCTTTGACCATTCCCCCGACGTGCGCGCGTTCATGGAACAGCCCTGCACCGAGCACGTTTTTGGCGACGGAAAGTTCTTTCGCTACACCCCGGATTTCCAGCTGACGCTGATCAACGGCGACCAGGAATACGTGGAGATCAAGCCGGAGAGGAAACTGCGCAGCCCGAAATTGAAGCGGCGCCTGAACCATATCGCCAGGCACTTCGAAAAATCCGGAAAGCGGTTTCGCGTCATGACTGACCTAGAAATCCGAATCAAACCCCTGCGGCGCAATCTGAAGCTGCACAGTTACCACGCACGCGCGCTGCCACAAGACTTTGAATTTGCCTCCAGGGTTCAGACATTGGCCGAAACCAGCGGACTTACCTTTGGTATGGCGCAGACCGTATTGCAGGACAGCCAAGCCGTTATGCGACTGATCAGTCGCGGCTGCATGACACACGACGCGTCAATGCCTCTGACAGACGCCACACCGCTGACATTCGTTTCTACGGAGGTCCGCCATGCAGCGTTTCAGATTTAAAAAAGGTCTGCGTTTTCATGACGGTGACCACCAGTGGACCCTGCTTCGTGAAACAGCAACAAAAAAGCTGCTGTTTCAAAGCAACCATGGCGCCACACAGGAATACGGTAAGGACCAAGTCTTGTCATTTTGGAATCAAGGGGACTGGCGAATTGAAGAGGACTGTCTGGAAGAGATGCACGACGTCATCTACCTAGCAACACCGGGCGACTTGAATTCGCTCTCCGAGTCAAAACAACAAGGCGCGATCCGCAAAGCCCGGTATTTAACAGGAGCGATCAGCAGCACCGTAAAACTTACGCTCGGTAAGCTGAAACCCTTGATCAAAAAGGTTGCCACCGATATCCAAGATCCGTCACCGCCGCACCCAACGACAGTCATGAGGTGGTTAGGGCGCTGGGGCCATTCCAAGGACTCCACCAAACTTGTGGACCGTCGCAGTCGTTCCGGACGGAAGCCCAATGCGAAAGCTTATTCGTTTTTCGAAAAGGCAATTGATACCGTCTTCTTGACCCGTCAAAAGAATCCCGGAACAGTCGTTCTAAACCAAATTGCAGGCGACATCAGCGCATTCAACAAGAAAGTTACGACAGAACAGCGTGTTCCCATGCCATCGAGAACTACCGTTTACCGATGGCTTGACGGGCTGCATGCCTACATTGAAATGGAGGCCCGTGAAGGGAAAAAAGCAGCCAAGCTGAAGTATCGATCGGCCACTGAAACCGTGGAAGTCAATTACATCCTGGAGCGGGTTGAGATTGATCACACTCCACTAGATCTGATGATCATTGACGAGTTCAATCAGCTGCCACTAGGGAGGCCCTGGTTGACGCTGGCGATTGATCGCTACAGCCGGGCCATTCTGGGCTTCTATCTGGCGTTTCATGGTCCATCATCCTATTCGGTCATGCGTTGCCTCAAGCGTTGCGTGCTACCCAAGGCCGAATGGATCCAAGAGCTGGGTGACTTCAAAAACAACTGGCCCATGCATGGCATACCGATGGAGGTCGTCTTTGACAATGGGATGGACCTGCACTCGCATGCCGTCAGTCGCATCTGTTACGAGATGGGATGCCGAGTGAGCTTCTGCCCTACAGGTGAGCCCTACATGAAGGGTGCAATTGAGCGCATGTTTGGCTCACTCAACACGGGTCTAATCCATCAACTGCCCGGAACGACGTTCTCAAACATCAAGCAGCGAGGTGACTACCCTTCAGAAGCCAAGGCGGTCTTCACGCTGGCCGATGCCACGAAACTGATTGCAATGTGGGTTGTGGACACCTATCACCAACGCAGGCACCGCTCCACTGGAGAAACTCCGCACGCGCGTTGGTGCCGCCAATTGGCCAG
>CAIWNX010000236.1 GCA_903914175.1 uncultured beta proteobacterium
CTGGCAGGTCGCCGTGCATTACCGTGATTCGCTGGAAGAAGCCACCAAGACGGTGGCCGATTGCACCGGCCTGGCCGGCGCCAGCGCGGCTTTTCGCGCCAATCTGAGCAACGAGACCGCGGTACGCAACCTGCTGCCCAAAGTCATCGCGCAATTTGGCCGGGTTGACGCCATCGTCAACAGCGCCTCCACCTTTGAACACGATACGGCCGCCAACTTCAGCTTTGCCGCCATGGACAAGCACATGCGCAGCAACGCGGGTGCGGCCATCATCCTGGCGCAGGCCCTGCACACGCACCTGCTGAGCCGCGACGGTTCCGCCAGCGCGCACGCGCGTCGCCCGCTCGGTGTGGTGGTGAATCTGCTGGACCAGAAACTGTGGAACCAGAATCCCGATTTCTTCAGCTACACGCTGTCCAAAGCAGCGCTCGAAGCCGCCACCACCATGCTGGCGATGGCGCTGAGCCCACAGCTGCGCGTGGTCGGTGTCGCGCCGGGCCTGACGCTGACCAGCCACCTGCTGAGCGAAAAGAAATTCGAGTCCCTGCACAAGCTCTCGCCGCTGGGTCGCTCTTCGACAGCGGCGGATGTTGCAGCGACCGTGAAATTTGCCATCGATAACCAGTCCATCACGGGCACGACGCTGCTGGTCGATGGCGGTCAGCACCTGATGAAATTCGAACGCGATTTTTCGATGCTGTGACGCCCGGCAGCACACTGACTTTCTCCATTCAACCGGCCCGCACCATGTCAAAAAGCTTTGGTCGACAGACCCTCACGCTCACCGGTTTGCGTTTCGACGCCAGTCTGGGGATTCTGGAGTTTGAGAAGACGGCACCGCAGCCGATTCAGGTCGATGCCGAACTCAACCTCGGTGAGCAGGCGCTGCTGCCGCACGACGACGACATTCACCGCGTGCTCGATTACCGCAAGGTACGCCAGATCATCATCAATGAATGCACGGCCGAGCATGTCAATCTGCTGGAAACGCTGATCGGCAAACTCGCGAATCGCCTGCTGCAACTGCCGGGCGTGCAAGGCGTGCGCGTGAAGATCGCCAAGCTGGAAATCTTCGACGACTGCGAAGTGGCGATCCGGGTCGAGACCGGGCAGTGGTGAGGCGCCAACTCCTGAGCACGCGATCATCGGTCCTGCGGTTGCGTCGCGTTTGCGCATGAGTTCGACCGACTACCGGGACGACATCGACGGCCTGCGCGCGCTGGCTGTCAGCGCGGTGGTTTTGCACCACGCCTTCCCGGCCCTGGCAGCGGGCGGCTTTGTCGGGGTCGATGTCTTCTTCGTGATCTCGGGTTACCTGATCAGCGCCATCCTGTTGCATGAACTGCACAGTGGAAGCTTCTCGCTGCGCGCGTTTTACGCCCGGCGCATCCGCAGAATTTTTCCGGCGCTCACGCTGGTGCTGATCGGCTGCTATGCGTTCGGCTGGGTAGCGCTTTATGCCGACGAATATGGAAAACTGGGGCGTCATATCGCCCACGGCGCCGGCTTTGTTTCCAATTTCGCGTTCTGGCAGGAAGGCGGCTACTTTGATCAGGCGGCGGAAACCAAGCCGCTGAACCATTTGTGGTCGCTCGGCATTGAAGAGCAGTTCTATATCGCCTGGCCGCTGATTCTTTGGGCGGCCTGGCAGATCTGGCGCAAACCACTGGCGCTGGCCTTGGCCATTCTGGCGGGCTCTTTTGTGTTCAACCTTTACCTGGCGCAGAGTGACACGATTGCCGACTTCTACTCACCGCTGAGTCGCGTCTGGGAATTGCTGGTGGGTGCTGCGCTGTCCTTTGCCGGCAAGCCTGCATGGCAGCGCAGGTTTGGCAGCGCGCGCGCCAGGGAAGTCCTAGGGCAGGCCGGCCCGGTTGTGGGCTTTGTGCTGATTCTGTTTTCGATCTGGGTCTTCAAGAAGACCGACCCCTATCCCGGCTGGCGTGCGTTGTTGCCGACCCTGGGCGCCGCGCTGATACTGGCAGGTGCCAACACGTGGTTCAACCGCTTTGTGCTGTCCGTCCGACCGATGCGCTGGATCGGTCTGATCAGCTATTCCCTCTACCTGTGGCACTGGCCGCTGCTGGCTTTTGCCCGGGTGGTTTCCCCCAACCCTGGCGCGCTGGCGATCGTCGCGCTGGTGCTGCTGGCCGTGGCGCTGGCGCATCTGAGCTATGTTCTGGTGGAAGTGCCGGTACGTCGCTGGAAACCCCTGAGCTACCGGGTTGGTCTGCTGACCCTGCCGCTGGCGCTGACCGGCTTTGCCGGCTACAACGCCTACGCCAGAGACGGACTCGACTTCAGGGAAGTGAGCCTGACTTATTACCTGGCGCGGGCGCGTACCTTCTTCCATCAGGATGCTGGCAGCGACGCGCTGGCCAACCCGCCCGGTTACCCGGCCAGCACAGGATCCGACCCGGCACGCGTCGCAGCGCAAAACCAGAAGTTGCAGCAACTGGTCAAGCAGATGCAATCGTCGGCGGTGTTCTTCAAAGACCTGCAGAACAACCCTGAATCAGGCCGCGTGGTGGCGGCGCGGGAACGCGAACGCGAGGATTGCCATAGCGCAACGCCGACGGCCTGCCCGCACAACGGCCTGCGCGGCGCGCGCATCGTGATCCTCGGCGACAGTCACGCCGGCAATCTGCTTGACGTGTTCTCCTATGCTTATCCGGCCGTCGAGTTCGTTCCCTTTTTCGACACCGGGTGCACCCCGATCAGCCGACGCTACACCGAGGAAAACAACCGTTGCGGCCAACTGATCAAGCGCGCCTTGAAATACACACGAGAGAATCATCCGGATGCGGTCATTTTTGCCGCACGCTGGCCGCTCGATTTTGAGCCCATCGAAAAAGACCTGACCGACTTCGGCCAGTACAGCGGCAAGCTGATCATGGTTGGCCCGGGGCCTGAGTTCGAGCCCGATCCCAGCCACTTCCTGTTGCGCTTTGCGGGCGACGATGCCGTCAACTACATCAACAGCTTCCTGCTGCAGGAACAGTTCGACAAGAACCAGCGCATGAAGCGCTTCACTGCGAACGCAAGCGTCGGATTCATCGACCGGATTGCGCTCTACTGCCAGCCGTCTTTCTGTCCGCTCACCAGCAGCGGCGAAGACCTGCTGATCTTCGACTCCAATCATCTGACACGCTCGGGCGCCGTCTACCTGGGGGGCATTCTGTCCGATGGCAAGGTGCTGGAGCATTTGCTGGCGCCGCAAGGTAAGTGAAAATCAGGCCCGATGAAACACAAGGAAAACGCATGAGTGCCGTCTGGATTGATGAAGAAGTGAGCCTGGCCGAGGCCACCGCCAAGCCGGAGCCAAAGATTGAGCGCGAGACGCACAAGCTGGAAAAGCGTCTGTGCCGCCAGGTCGGACAAGCCATCATGGACTTCAACATGATCGAGGAGGGCGACCGCGTGATGGTCTGTGTCTCGGGCGGCAAAGACAGTTATGGCCTGCTCGACATCCTGCTCAAGCTGCAGGCTAGAGCACCGGTTCATTTCGAACTGGTGGCCGTCAATCTGGACCAGAAGCAACCCGGATTTCCGGCGCACATCCTGCCGGCCTACCTGAAGCAGCTCGGTGTGCCGTACCACATCGAAACGCAGGACACCTACAACATCGTCAAGAAGGTGATCCCCGAAGGCAAGACCATGTGCAGCCTGTGCAGTCGCCTGCGCCGCGGCATCCTGTACCGCGTGGCCGACGAGTTGAAGATCACCAAGATTGCGCTCGGGCACCACCGCGATGACATGCTGCAAACCTTCTTTCTCAACATGTTCTTCGCCGGCAAACTCAAGGGCATGCCGCCGAAGCTGGTCAGCGACGATGGCGGTCACGTCGTCATCCGTCCGCTGGCCAATGTGGCGGAAAAAGACCTGACACGCTGGGCCGCACACCGCCAGTTCCCCATCATTCCGTGTTCACTGTGCGGCAGCCAGGCCAACCTGCAGCGCCAGCAGATTGGCAACATGCTGCGCGAATGGGAGAAGCAATACCCGGGGCGCCTCAAGACCATGTTCACTGCCCTGCACAACGTCGTGCCCTCACACCTGATGGATGCCAAACAGCACGACTTCAAGAACATCAAGATTACCGGCGTCCCCAGCGTCGACGGTGACACGGCATTTGATGCGCAGGAATTCATCAGCGCGGCCCTGCCCGTCTCGCAGGTGATCGACCTTCAGCGCTGATGGCCCCAATTCGTCATTGCGGGCCTGACCCGCAATCCATGGTTCGAATGGCACTGGATCCCGGATCAAGTCCGGGATGACAGTCTTGGAGTCCGGGGTGACAGCCTTGGAGTCCGGGATGACAGTCTTGGAGTCCGGGATGACAACAGAGGTGTGTCAGGGCGTCAGCAGTCTCACGCGCTGCTCGCTGGGTGGGCGCACGGCGCCCATCTGCTTGAGGTAAGCCAGCAGGGCCTCGCTGTCGACGATGCCGGTATCGACGCGCAAACCCCTGGCGTTGCGGATGCTGGTGAAACCATCGCCGCCGCCGGCGACAAAGTTGCTGACGACGCAGCGGTAGATTGCATCCTCACGCACAGGCCGGTAAACGCCGGCAGCGTCCCTGACTTCCAGCGCCGTTGCGCGCTGACCCCGAGCGGCATAAGTTGCCAGCGTGAAGCGCATACCGGCCACATAGGGGAAAGGCGCCGGATATTTTTTGCCAATCAGAAAATCAATGTCGCCCTCCAGCGCCGCCTTCAACTCGGCGCCGCTCAAATCGATCAACACCAGGGTGTTGGCAAACGGCAGCAGTTCCAGCACGTCGCCAACCGAAATCGGCCCGGCCGGCAAATCGGTGCGTACACCGCCGTTATTGACGATCGCCAGTTGCGCCTTCGGCACGGCCGCCAGCATCGAGTCGGCCACCAGCGGCCCGGGACCGGTGTTGGGCCCGCGCGGCATGGCCTGGGCTGCGACAGCAACCCCGGTCTTGCGAAAACCCGTCAGCTGCGCCGTGTACGGCGCCAGCGCGGCTGCACTCGCCACGTCTTCCTGGACCAAGCGCAGCAAGCCGCCGGGCTTGAAGCTCTGCACAATCCGCGCGTAGGCGGGGCTGTCGGGCGCAACCGTCACTGCGTCACGCACGAAGCGGTCTGCCAACGGAATCACCGACTGCGATGAATGACCGGTAATCCTGCCATCGGTATCGAAACTCGCATCAATGCGGCCCAGCATCTGAGCCCACTTCCAGGCTTGCAGAATCAACACCCGATTACCATCCGGCGCCAGGACTTCGGTTGGATAAGGACCATCGGGTACCAGTCCGATCGACGCCAGACTGATCGGTGCGCCAAGCAGGGTATGGCTGTGACCACCGACGATGATGTCAATACCGCTAACAGCGGCGGCCAGTTTGCGGTCATCGGCGTAGCCCAGGTGCGAAAGCAGCACGATCTTGTTGACGCCCTGCGCTGTCAGCGCCGCCACCTCACGCTCGGCGCTGGCGCGGGCGTCGAGAAAGCGCGTCTTGCCGACATCGAGCGTGGTCTGCGGCGTGGACTCGGTGGTCAGCCCAATGATTCCGATGCGCTCACCCTTGATCTCGCGAACCATGCGCGTAGGCAGCGGCATGACACTGGACTCAGCAGAAAAATCGATGTTGGAAGAAAGGATCGGAAATCTGGCCCAACGCAGATAGCTGGCAATCGCCGCCGGGCCACGGTCGAACTCGTGGTTGCCCAGCGTCATGGCAGACAGGCCCAGGCGATTGAGGAACTCGAACTCTGGCTGCCCATTGAACAAGGTGAAGTAGAGCGTGCCTTGCACGGCGTCACCGGCGTGCAGCAGCAGCAAGTCGGGATTGGCGGCGCGCATTTCATCGACCAGCGTCTGCAAGCGGGCAAAGCCACCCGCCTGCACCGTGGTCTTCTGGCCGTCGATCAAGAGCGTCAACGGCGTTGCTTCGAGGTGCGAGTGGCTGTCGTTGATGTGCGCGATGGACAGGGTATAGCCGTCTGCCGCCGCGCAGGGCTGCAGTACGAGCATGAAGCCCAGTAGCGCCAGCGCCAGGAGACGGCGAAGCAAGTTTTTACAAGCAAGCGGGTTCACGAACACACCTTGAAGCAGGACACAGAATTTCCCCCGATTGGACACCAGAGTC
>CAIWNX010000237.1 GCA_903914175.1 uncultured beta proteobacterium
GTCCTGCCCGGTGACCTCCGAGCTACTGGTGCGCCCAGGTCAGCAAATCAATTTACGGTGGTCGGGGTGGAGCAGTTTGACTGGCCATAAGTGGGGCACTTTGAGTGGCCATCGGGGATCTGTTGCAGGAGCGAGCCTGCGTCGGGGACCGTTTGCGACTGTACTGGCGGCGGAAAACCGATCAATATGACCAGCATCTGCAGCAGAGATAAGTTTATTGCAACGCGTACATTCATCAAAAACCGAGTTGATCAAACGATCGACCGAAGCACTGGCCAAATTCAACTCGGTTGAGTTTAGAGCGCAAGATTCAACGAGGACTAAATCGTTTGTTGAAACATGACCCACATCAATGAAATGCGAGTGGTCGATTTCATTGCGTCGAGCACGCCGGTCGCCGTGACACGCCATGGGCAAACCATTGGTTATTTCATCCCTACCCATGGCCAAGCAGAGGCCGACATTGCGTCATTGAAGAAAGCGAGCAAGACTTTGGATCGCTTGCTTGCCACCAAGAGCGTTGAAGTGGACGCCGTCGTCGCCGAATTCAAAACCGCTCGCAAACGGGGAAGCACGCCCAAGAAACTTGCGGCAGTGAAGGCGTCATTTGGCTGAAAGGGCTTGCGTTAGTACCATTTTGGGACTACACTGCCGATATGCATATAGTTGCTCTGCGCAATCTTGAATCCTACTGGCGACAACCAAACCGCAGTGCTGCGCAGGGCGCGCTGAAGGCTTGGTTCGCTGAGGCTAAATTGGCGCAATGGACGTGCCCCCAGGATGTGAAGAATCAATATGCGAGCGCCAGCATCATTGCAAACAACCGCGTCGTTTTCAACATCAAGGGAAACGACTACCGACTGATTGTGGCTATTGCTTACAGGATGCAGTATGTGTACGTGAAGTTCATTGGCACTCATGCCGAATACTCAGAAGTTGACGCAACCGTCGTTGACCAGTTCAAAGGAGTCTGACCATGGAAATCAAAGCCATCCGTACCGAAGCCGATTACCTCGCGGCGCTGCGCGAGATATCTGATCTGATCGACATTGACCCGGCGCCCGACGCTCCCGAAGGTGAGCGACTTGATGTGCTCGGTACGCTCGTGCAGGCTTACGAAGCGAAGCACTACCCAATAGACCCTCCCGATCCCATTGAGGCGATTAAGTTCCGCATGGAACAGTCCGGAATGACAGTGAAAGACCTCGTGCCTTACATTGGCCCGCTCAATCGCGTGTACGAAGTTTTGTCCTACAAACGCTCGCTATCCCTCAACATGATCCGTAGGCTGAGCGAGGGACTGCATATCCCTGCTGAGGTGCTTATCCGCGAGTCTGAGCCCGTTGCCGCGTAGGAGTGTGCCAACCAGCTTTTGCACAAGATTCTTTGGCACCGGGATAGCGACTTGGACAACTGATCGCGTGGAGTTGTTTTTGATCGGTTGATTCCGGCTAATGGCTCTGATGTGCCCCTAGAAGTCCTTGAGCAAAATGGGAAGCGGTCATTCGCGGCAATCAGATGAGCAGGGAAGAAGTCACTTGGGCGGGGCGCTCATCTGGCTACGCCGCCAATCGATCGATTCGAGGACGCGTCAACTTGCCTGCTTGGTACAAGTCGTACTGCAGTTGCATACCTGCCCACAACTCAGGACTGGTACCGAAAGCCTCACCCAAGCGATAGGCCATGTCAGCAGAAACACCCGACGCGCCTGTCACTACGCGGGATAAGGTCACGCGGTTTACGCCCAACTTTACCGCGGCTTCTGTCACCGTAATATCCCCCAAATACTCCCGGAGAATTTCGCCGGGATGCGGCGGGTTATGCATTCGAGTCATATTGAACCTCAGTGGTAATCTCTGTAATCGACAAGCACGGCATCTGCACCTTGAAAGGCGAACACCATGCGCCAGTTGCCATTGACGGTCAGGGCCCAATGGCCTTTGAGTTCACCCTTCAAGGGGTGCAGCGCCCAGGAAGGTGCCGAGAGGTCTTCAGGTTTGACCGCTTGATCCAAAGCCGCCAGTTGCAGGCGTAACTTGGCAGCATGCGCAGCCTGTATCCCTGACTTGCTGCCTGTTTCAAAAAAGCGTTGCAGACCTTTGTGGCGAAAACTCTTGATCATTGGTCGTATTGTAGTGTGTAGCGCCTCAAACTACTAGTCGCAAAATTGCGGAGCAGCAATCATCTCCGGGTTGATTTTTCGGAGGACGGCTTACGCAGCACCACAGTCCTCAGCACTCTTGGACTTCATCGGGTTGCGCGTGCTGGCTTCAGTCAATCGGGCGCTTGCGTTGCAACCGGCCAGCCACCGGAGAAATCAATGATGGCGCCGGTCATGAATGTGCCCTGCATCGTTGCCAGATAGCGGATGAGTTCGCCAATTTCTTGCGGGTCTGCCAGACGTGCGATGGCGTTGACCGGGATGGCGTGGGGCGCGAGTTCGATGCTCGGTGATTTGACCAACGCAATGGCGCCCGCTCGGGCGATGTCCGGAATTGAGCCGCAACGACGCTTCAGCCCAACTCGGCGATCAGCTCAATTTCAACGCAGGCGCCCAGCGGAATCTGGGCCACGCCGAAGGCGCTGCGGGCGTGGGCGCCACTGGCACCGAACACCTCACCCAATAGTTCGCTGGCGCCATTGGTTACCAGATGCTGCTCGGTGAAGTCGCCGGTGGAGTTGACCAGCGACATGACCTTGACGATGCGCTTGACCCGATTCAGATCACCACAGGCAGCGTGCAGCGTGCCCATCAGATCGATGGCGATGGCGCGCGCAGCGGCCTGACCTTCGGCGGTTGTCATGTTCTTGCCGAGTTGGCCGACCCAGGGCTTGCCGTCTTTCTTGGCGATATGGCCGCTCAAAAAAATCAGGTTGCCGGTTTGCACAAATGGCACGTAGGCGGCGGCTGGCGCGGCGACCGGGGGCAGGGTGATCTGGAGGGCTTGAAGTTTGTCGTAAATGCTCATCTGGGTTCCTTTTGTCTGATGGTGTAAGTTTTTGCTCGTGCTAGTTTCGGTTGCCCTGGCTTTGCGCCTGCGACTGTCCTTGCCCTTGGCGCTGACCTTGCTGCGCCAAGGCGGGCCGACCGACGACCGGCGCATTTTCGACCACTGGCTCGACCGTGACGCCGACTGTCAGGATGTGGCTGGCGCCACCATGGATCACGCCGCGCAGCGGCGAGACGTCAGAGAAATCGCGCCCAGTGGCGAGTGTGACGTAGTCCTCACCCGGCGAATGCCAGCCGGCGCGGTTGTTGGTGGGGTCGAAATCGCACCAGCGTTCGCCTGGCGGCAGGTCCGGCACGTAGACGGCAACCCAGGCGTGCGAGGCGTCGCTGCCGCGCAGCTTGAGCGTGCCGGGCGCCGGTTGCGTCAGCAGATAGCCGCTGACGTAGCGCGCCGCGATGCCCATGGCACGCAGGCTGGCGATCATGATGTGTGCGAAGTCCTGGCATACGCCTTTGCGCTGCGCCAGTGCCTGCAGCGCCGGCGTGTTGACCTGCGTGCTCTGGCTCTCGTAAACAAAATCGGCGTGAATGCGTTGCATCAAATCGTTGGCCACCGCCAGCACACTCAGACCCGGCGTGAAACTGGGTCGGGCATAGCTTGCAAAGTCTGCGTGATGCGGCACGAAGGGCGAGGCAAAGACAAACTCGGTGGCGGCGTCGAACGGGGCGCCGGAGTGGTAGCGAAACCGTTCACGCACTTGCTCCCAAGGCATGCTGCTGTGCGGCAGCGTGCGGGTCCAGGTGGCGACCACGCTGTGCGCCACGACATCAAGCGTGGTGTGCGGCGTCTGCAAAGCGAAGAAGCAGCGCGGGTTGCCAAAGACGTCGAGGTTCTGCGTCATTTGTGCCGGCGTCGGACTGATCTGCAGTGAATGACTCAGCAGACGCTGATGCCGGTTGCTGACGGGTTGCAGGTAGGCCAGATGCTGCGCCGTTTCCACCGCCGGCAAGTAGTCGTAGCGCGTCTGATGCGTGATCTGCAGCTTCATCAGGTTCGCATGCTCTGCTTGGTCTCGCCCGAGTGCGTGAAGTAGGTCGCGCTGATTTCGTTGGAGACGTTAAAGGCCGCCGCCATGCACTGCAACAGCAGATCGTGCAGGGCAAAGAAATAGCCATGAGCCGTATCCGCTTCCGGACCCGCGACGCTGGCCTGCGCCTGGGCTTCGCACAAATGCGCCAAATTCCAGGCGGCGGGGTCGGGCACGCGCAGCGACAGGCTGCAGAGTTCATCGGGCTCACTGCCGGCGAGTTTGGCCAGGCGCCCGCGCAGTGTGTGCGCAACCCAGGCCAGCGAGCGTGGGTTTTCGCGGTCCAGCACCAGCAGGTCCAGCAGCGCAGCCAGATCGCGGCTTTGCTGGTACTGGGCGTGAAAGGTGATGGTGGCGTCAAACAGCGAGAGCATGGCTTCGAAGCCGCCGGCGCTGTGAATCGCGCCGCTCTGGAAACCGCTGAGCAGCGAACTCGCCAGAAAACCCAGGCGTTCAATGTGGCGCCCGATGCTCAGCAAACGCCAGCCGTCGTCGCGTGTCATGCGGTCGGTCTGGGCGCCCGTGATGGCGGCCATGTGGTCGCTGCTGCTCTTGAGCACTTGCAAGGCCTTCAGCGAGGAATAGTCGCCCTGTGCGGCATGCTCGCCGCAACGCGCAAATAACTCCTCTTCAGCGCGCACCATGACATGCCAGTGTTCCTGTGACAGGCGTTCGCGCACCGTTGCGCCGGTCATGCGCAGCGCGCGCAGGTAGTAGCCGACGCTGGTGGCGCCATCGCTGCTGCCCAGGTTGGCAATCAGCGAGCGCTCGAAGACACGCCGCGCCAGCGTGGGCGAGGGCACGCCCGGCAGTACCAGGGTGTTGGCGACTGCCATCTTGCCAAGCCAATCCAGCAGTGGCGGCGACGATTGTTCCTCACCCTGCAAGCATTCCAGTGTCAAGCGCGCCAGCCGGACCGCATTTTCGGTGCGCTCGGAGTAGCGTCCGAGCCAATACAGGTTTTCTGCGGCGCGGCTTGTGACCAGGCGCTTGCGCTGCGTCAGCGCCGCCGGGGTCAGTGGTGCCCGCAGCAGCGTGCTGTCGTCAATGGCGCCGCGTGTCAGCGCCCAGACGTCCGCACTGCTGCCGCCGCTTTGCATGGAGGCGGTCTCACCTTCTGCGCCGGCGAGTCGCGCCAGCCCACCGGGCAGCACGCGCCAGGACTGCGGTCCGTCGGAAACCACAAACACGCGCAGCATGACCGAGCGCGCCAGCATCTGGCCGGCACCGGCGTTGTCGGTTTGCCAGGTTGGCATTTGCGACAAGGGCACGCTGCCCTGCACCGTGTAGTCGTCGCTTTGCCGCACAATGCGGCCGGCCCATTCGTCGAGTTCACGGGCCTGCATGAAGCGGCCCTGCAGCCCGTCCAGACCGGGCAGCAGCGGTGAGCCCGGGTAGGTTGCCTTGATCGCACATTCGTGCAGCTGCGGCAGCGCATCTTCCATCGCCGAGCGCTCGCCGCACCACCAGGTCGGCAGGGCCGGCAACTTGAGTTCTTCGCCCAGCAGATGCCGTGCCAATGCCGGCAGAAAACCCAGCAGCGCGGGCGACTCCAGAAAGGCCGAGCCCGGCGCGTTGGCCACCAGCACATTGCCGGCCCGGATTGCCTGCAACAGACCCGGAACGCCCAGTGTCGAGTCGGCACGCAGTTCCAGCGGATCCAGGTATTCGTCGTCCAGGCGCTTGATCAGGCCGTGCACCGGCACCAGCCCGCGCAGCGTCTTGAGGTAGAGGTGCTCATCGCGCACCAGCAGATCACAGCCTTCGACCAGCGTCAGCCCAAGGTAGCGCGCCAGGTAAGCGTGTTCGAAATAGGTTTCGTTGTAGGGGCCGGGTGTGAGCAGGGCCAGGTGCTGTTCGGCCCCGGCCGGGCTCATCTTCTTCATGCTCTCCATCAGCGCGCGGTAGGTCGCGGCCAGGCGTTGTACCGGCATGGCCTCAAATGCCTGTGGAAACTGGCTTGCAATCGCGATCCGGTTCTCCAGCAGGTAACCAAAGCCCGAGGGTGCCTGGCAACGCTGGCCGACAACCCACCAGTTGCCATCGGGCCCACGGGCCAGATCGAAGGCCGCAATGTGCAGATGCGTGCCACCGACCGGTTTGACGCCATGCATGGCGCGCAGGTAGCCGGGGTGGCCCTGCACCAGTGCCGGTGGCAGCCAACCCTGGTGCAGCAATTCCTGGGGGCCGTAAACATCGGTCATTACCTGTTCGAGCAGGCGCACGCGCTGCAGGATGCCGGCCTCGATCTGTAGCCAGTGCTGCGGATCGATCAGCAAGGGAAACAGGTCCAGTGACCAGGGGCGCTGCGGCCCGCCTTCGTCGGCATAGACGTTGTAAGTCACGCCGTTGTCGCGGATCTGGCGTGTCAGGCTGGCGCTGCGCTGGTTGAGCTCGGCCGCATCTTTGTCGGCCAGGTTGTCAAAGAACTGCTGCCAGGGCTCGCTCAGCGAGCCGGCAGCGCCATCGGTGTCGGGCGCAGCGCTGCTGGCCGTGGCGCGCAGTTCGTCGAAATGCCCGGCAGCAGCACTGCAGGCCAGCGTGATGGCCCGCAGGTCCGGCTGAATGCGAGCTGATAGCGTGGAAGGGGAGACTTTTGCGTCGTTCACTGCCCAGAGTATGCCAGCGCTGCGGCAGCGTTGCCTCACGGGATGGGCAGGTCCACGGTAAGATGCGGGCCCTGCAGCGATCAAATCTTCTTTTCGGTAACGCGCAGTGCATGAGAGGCAAGCCTTGAAACTTCGTTCCCCGTTCCTATTTCTTTCGACTCTGTTGCTGGCGTTACTGCTTGGCGCTTGCTCGCCACAGGATACCGCCACGCCGGCGACGGCCGGCAAGCGCGAGGTCTCGCTGCCCGTCATAGCGGCTCAGGCCAAGGGCTTTAGCGCCGGCGCCCTGATGAGCACCAACGTGGTGTATGTGTTTTTTGATACGCAATGCCCGCATTGCGGCCACCTGTGGGAGGCCTCGGCTGCCCTGCACAAAAAAGTCAAGTTTGTCTGGATTCCGGTGCGCATGATCAGCCCCATCAGTCTGGCTCAAGGCGCGGCGCTGCTCACGGCCGCTGATCCGACGGCACTCATGAGCGAGCACGAAGCCTCCTTGCTGGCGGGCAAGGGCGGCATATCAGCCTCCAGCAGCATTTCCACCGAGATCGAGAAAAGCATCACGGCCAACACCCAGTTGTTGAACAGTTTCGGCGCCGAGGCGGTGCCCTTTGTGATTGCCAGAAATCTCAAAACCGGCCTGACGGTGACCCGCGACGGTGCCATGAGTACACCGGTGCTGGCCGAATTTCTCGGTCTGGATCAACCATGACAACAGAAACCGAACTGGATACGACCATCAGCAACCTGGCTGTGTCGGAAATCCCGGCCGCGCCAGCGTTGGAGCCGGCCAATGAATCATCGACCAAGTCGCGGTCCACGGTGTCCGTGCAACCGATATTGGAGAAACTGTTTGAGCTCTATCCGCAGTTGTTTGGTGCCGAGTTTCTGCCGCTGAAACTCGGGATTTTTCAGGAATTGCTGGCGCTGCACCCCGAACACTTTGCCCGCGACGCGCTGAAGGCCGCCTTGGGCGTGCACACGCGCTCGACGCGCTATCTGCAATGCGTGGCGGCCGGCAAGGCGCGCCATGACCTGCAGGGCGCTGCGGTGGAGCCGGTGGCACCAGAACACGTCTACTGGGCGATTCTTGAATTGTTCCGCCGGCGTCAGGCGCGCTCGGCACAGGACCTGCGGCCCCGGTTGCGTTCGCAGTTGCTGGCCGCGTTCGATGCCTCGGGCCTTGCGCGCCAGGATTACCTGACGCGGGTTCAGACCCGGGATACGGATTCAACGACGGCGCTGGAAGATGCCTTCGCCGAGCGTGACCAGTTGTTGGCGCGCCAGGAAGCCCTGCGCACGGCCTACCAGGCCAGCGGCAAGACGGTGGCCGAATTTGCCGACATGTATGGCCTGGACCCGCGCGATGTGAACCGCGCGCTGGAGGCCGAGGGCTGACGCTGGCCTACCCATCCTGCAAAATCGTCATCCCGGACACAGACGGTCATCCCGGACACAGGCTGTCATCCCGGACTTGATCCGGGATCCATGCCTTACGACATTGCCAGACGAACGCTGGATTGCGGGTCGGGGCCCGCAATGACAAAACAGGGCGCAATGACGCTTCGGGCGGTAATGACAATGTCCGCTGCTGTTCGGCCACTGTGTGGGTTCAGCGCAAGTGGCCGCGGAAATGTCCGTGGTTGTGGCTGCTGATGGCCCAGCCAATGCCCAGAAATGCGGCCAGTGGCAGGTAATTCGGCTGGCCGTAATAGCCGTAGTAGCCACTGTCGTAATAGAGCGGTGGCGCGACGACATAACCAGGGGATGGATAGACCGGCTGTGAATACGTCACGGTGGAAGGCAGGTTCGCCTGGCCCGTTGCGACCAGCGGTGTGACTTGTAGCTGCAAAGTGGGACCCGGATCGTGCGGCATTTGCACCGTGTACTGCTTGCCCCCGTACTCGTACACCACGGTGTAGGCAACCGGCTGGTTTTCATAGAAGTTCTGGGTCGTGCAGACTTGTTCGGTGTTGCAGACCTGGCGCGGCACCGTGACCTGTTGCAGGATCGGACTCGACGACACGACGCGCGCTGCTTCCTGCGCCATGGCCAGACCGCTGCTGGCCAGACACGCTGATAAAAGCAATAACTTATTCATGTGATGCTCCCGTTCTTGAAGTTTGCTCACAGCCTGATCATGCCGTTGGATAAGGCGAAATGGCAAGAACTTCAGTCAAGCCTTTGTAAAGTTTGTTGCCGTCGGAGCATGTCACACTGGTGCCTGCTGCTTCCATGATTCTGGAGAACTCCATGTTGCCGATACCGCCCCAATCCTACCAATCCAAGCCTTTGTTGGTGCGCATCGTTATGGCGCGGCCACGCCTGCTGATCTGCCTGGCCATTGGCCTGTTGACTGCCGTTTGCTTGCCGGAGGCCATGGCGCAGCGTGGCATCACCCAGGCCATCATTGGCTGGAATGTCGGCGCCGGACTGTACCTGCTGCTCGCAGCGCGCATGATGTTCTGGTCCACACACGAGCGTATGCGAAACCGTGCCCTGCAGCACGATGAGGGCCGGATTGTGGTGCTGGTGCTGGTGGTGGCAGCGGCGCTCATGTGCATCGGTGCCATCGTGGCGCAACTGGCCGTGGTGAAGGATATGCACGGCAGCCAGCGTTACGGACACATCGCGCTGGCAGCACTGACCATCGTCACTTCCTGGGCCTTCACGCAAGTGATGTTTGCCCTGCACTACGCCCACGATTACTACGCCACCGTGGTACATGGCGAGCATGGTGGGCTTGAGTTTCCGGGCGGCCATCCACCCGACTACGGAGACTTTCTGTATTTCGCCAGTGTCATCGGCACGTCCGGGCAAACTGCCGACGTCAGCTTTACCAGCCGAAGAATGCGCCGGACCGGCACTGTGCACTGCGTGCTGGCGTTCTTCTTCAACACGACACTGCTCGCCCTGACGATCAACATTGCCTCGGGTTTGTTCTGAGTCGTTCGATTGCCGCACAAAAGAAAACCCCGGCGGTTGGGCCGGGGTTTAACACTGCCTTAGGAGGGATTCAGTGTGGGTGTTTTGAGCACCCGATACGTAATTTAGCTGCGCCAACTTAACGCTCGCTTAAAGCCTTTATCAGCCCTGGCGGTCAGATATGCAAGCCTGCCAGAACTCCCACCACGACACCCACCGCGCCGGCGCCGAACATGGCGTATTCCAGCCACTTCTTTTTCGTCAACAGCGCAATCGCGGCCAGGGCGATCGAGACCTGCAGCACGGTGGTGGACTGGGCCCAGCGGTGGTGCTGGTGCATCTGCTCGTCGCTCTGCTTGTCCCACTGCGTGGCATCGGCTTCGAGCTTATCGGCCACTGCCTTGATCTCGGTTTTTTCCTTCTCGTAGCGGTCCACCTTGTCCTGGTACTTGGACTTTTTGTCGTCGCTGGCGAGGTCGCGCGCCAGTTCGGCCAGCGACTGCTTGGTGCTTTTCGACTGGAAGTAGTTCCACTGGTTCGATGCTTCGGTTTTCTTGATCGCCGCGTTGTTCTTGTACAGGCCAGCGTTGGCCTGGGTGGCACCGCCCATGTAGCCAAAGATCGCGCCGATGGTGGCGATGATGGCCGTGAACAACGCGATCTGATTGATCATGCCGCCGTGTTCGCCATGCTCGCCACCGTGGCCGCCCTGCTGGGCGTGCTCAATTTCGTGGTCGTGCGGGCCGTGTACGTGAAATCCATCTCCAGACATTTCAAACTCCTGTGATTCTTTGATAGCTGACAAAACTAAAACGCAAACCGTTGATTGAGACCTGGCGCTCGCGCGCTGTTTCAGTCCACTGCGGCCCGAATTGTGGCGCAAAAGCGTCGCCCGCATAGTCGGCGTCGATTTCCGTGACCTCGGCGCTGCTGGCCAGCGGCAGGGCCTGGGTGTAAATTTCGGCACCACCGATAACCCAGGCATCGCTGGCAGTGCTGCACAGCGCCGCAGCCTGCGCCATTGAGTCGGCGCGCTGGGCGCCATCGCCGCTCCAGTCAGGCTGGCGCGTCACGACGATATTGAGGCGGCCCGGCAGTGGCCGAAAGCGCGTGGGCAGCGAATCCCAGGTCTTGCGCCCCATGATCACGGGGCAGCCCATGGTGAGGCGTTTGAAGTGCGCCATGTCTTCGGGCAAGTGCCAGGGCAGGGTGTTGTTGTTGCCAATGACGCCGTTGGCGGCGCGGGCAAAGATCAGATGCAGCTTCATGCGGACTCCGACTTTCTCTGGCTCGGCAGCAACACCGCGGCAATCGCCGACGCGACGAACAGCAGCGCGACCAGATCCTGCCAGTGCGGCCATTCGCCGATGATTAGCGTGGCGCTCAGGGTGCCAACCATGGGGACAGCCATGATACCCATGGCGCTGGTCGCTGGCGGCAAGTTGCGCGCCAGCACGGTCCAGATAATCTGGGCAAAGCCATAGTTGATGAAGACGCTGTAGACCAGGCTCGTCCACATGGCGCCAGAGAACTGCCAGCGCGGCGCAGGCTCGCTGCTCCAGGCGAAGACCCAAAGACAGACGCTGGCGAGCACCATCATCCACACCGTCAGCGCCTCCACCGGCAGCGTCAGCTGGGCGCGGCGCATCATCAGCGTGCCGATGGCCCAGAACAGGGCGGCGATTTCCATCCAGACAATGCCAAGCGGACGCCCCGACAAGGCGGTGAATTCAACCGAACTCAGCAAGGCGATGGCGATGGCGACCGAGACCGCGGCAAAGGCAACGCGGCGCGTCAGCTTCTCACCCAGAAACAGCACACTGATCAGCACCGTCCAGATCGGCATCGTGAAGCCCAGAATGGCGGCGCGACCGGAAGCGAGTTCCTTGACACCCAGGATTGAGGCCGTGTGCCAGCCCAGCATATTGGGCAGGCCGAGCTTGACGACCGAGCCCCACTCGGCGCCACGCGGCAGCATGCGCACACCGCGCGCCAGGTAAAACAGATAGAGCCAGAGCGCGCCGCAACTCATGGTCAGCGCGCGAAAGTACAGTGGCGTGAGCTCGCGCAGCGAGAGTTTCATCATCGGCCAGTTGACACCCCACATCAGGGTGAGCGCCACCAGCGCCAGAAGATGCGCGCGTTTGATCACACCGCCACCGGTGCCTTGATGGCCGGGTGGCACTGGTAGTCGACGATTTCGAAATCCTCGTATTCGTAGTCGAACAGCGTTGCGGGACGGCGCTTGATCGCCAGGGTCGGATAGGGGTAGGGCGTGCGGCTCAGTTGCAGCGCCACCTGCTCGTGGTGGTTGCTGTAGATGTGGCAATCGCCACCGGTCCAGATGAAGTCGCCCACATCCAGGTCGCATTGCTGCGCCAGCATGTGCGTGAGCAGCGCGTAGCTGGCAATGTTAAAGGGCACGCCCAGAAAGATGTCGGCGCTGCGCTGGTAGAGCTGGCAGCTCAGCCTGGCCTTTTCGCCCGGCGCGGTGGACGGCGCGACATAAAACTGGAAGAAGGCGTGGCAGGGCATTAGCGCCATCTTGTTCAGATCGGCCACGTTCCAGGCGCTCACGATGATGCGGCGCGAGTCCGGATTCGTCTTGAGCGTCTTGATGACTTCGGCGATCTGGTCGATGTGGCCGCCGTCAGGCGTCGGCCAACTGCGCCACTGCACGCCGTAAACCGGACCGAGGTCGCCGTCGGCGCGCGCCCATTCGTCCCAGATCGAGACGCCGCGTTCCTTGAGCCAGTTGTTGTTGCCCGAACCGGTCAGAAACCAGAGCAGTTCCTGGACGATGGAGCGCAGATGAACCTTCTTGGTCGTCACCAGCGGGAAACCCTCGCTTAGGTCAAAGCGCATCTGGTAGCCAAACACACTCTTGGTGCCGGTGCCGGTGCGGTCCGCCTTGAACACGCCGTGCGTGTCCACATGGCGCAGAAAATCTTCGTATTGGGAGCGGATGGGGTGGGTCATGGTGTCGATTATCAAAGGATTTTCCGCCCGGCGTCAGCGCCGCAGCACGCGTCCCGGGTTCATCAGGTTTTGCGGGTCCATCGCGCGTTTGATGGCGCGCATCAGGTCCAGCGCCACCGGTGATTTGTAGTGTTCCAGTTGCGCGACTTTCAGCCCGCCAACGCCGTGCTCGGCCGAGATTGAGCCTTGAAAACGCGCCACCGAATCAAAGACCAGCGTGTTGACCTGTTGCTCATGCGCGCGCAGGAAATCGGCCGCTGCCATGTCAGGCGGCGCCTGCACGTTGTAGTGCAGGTTGCCGTCACCAAGGTGGCCGAAATTGACCATGCGCACGCCGGGGATGGCCTGCTGCAGAAGGGCGTCGGTAGCCGCAACAAAGTGGGCCATGCTGGAGATGGGCACCGAGATGTCGTGCTTGATGTTGAGTCCTTCGAGCGGCTGCGCCAGGGGAATGCTCTCGCGGATGTGCCAGAGCTGGTTCGCTTGCGTCAGGTTCTCCGCCACCACGGCGTCGCTGATGCAGCCCTGCTCCAATGCGATTTCGAGCAAGCGCTCGAACTGCGTTTTGGCATGTGCCTCAGAGATGTGGTCGGAGTTTTCCAGCAACACGCAAAACGGTGCGTCCTGGTACAGCGGAACGCGCAGCTGCGGAAAATGTTTGGCTACCAGTCCCAGTGCAAACTGGCCCATGACTTCGAAGCCAGTCAAGTCTGCGCTCAGATGGCGCCGCGCCAGCGTCAGCAGGCGGATGGCGTGTTCCAGCGTGGGCACGGCAACCCAGGCCGTCAGGCGCGCGGCCGGCAGCGGGTAGAGCTTCAGAGTGGCGGCGGTGATGACGCCCAGCGTCCCTTCGGAGCCGATGAAGAGGTCACGCAGGTCGTAGCCGGTGTTGTCCTTGCGCAGGCCCGACA